>JANYJA010000183.1 GCA_025358575.1 Terriglobia bacterium | reverse complement strand
TCTGCTTGATAAATCTCTTGAGCCAGTCGGGTCGAAGCGGCAGCCGTTAGGGTGCGGCGGCGCTGCCGGCCGGAGTCTGCCAAGAGCCGCGCCAGCGTTTCAAACCAGCAACTCGGAATCGCCAGCTTCGCTCCTTCCGGGGAGGGAGCACAGATGAGCAACCGGTCAAAGAACTGCCCGAACACCGGCTCCGTCGAGCACGCCAAACGGGCCAGACCAGAGGGGCTGAGATGGAACAGGCCTCCGAGCAGGGGCCGGATCGGCGGCGCCGAAGCCGTCTCTCGCCACAATCGAGTCTGGGGTGTCTTGCCGTGCCAGGCTCGGACCAGAATTTCAAGCTCAGAGCGGACCTTGTTCGGGTCGCTCAACCGGCTTTCGTTGTAGACCACAAGCAGTGATCCACGGCCACGCGCCGCGACCGCCTCCAACCGATGGGGTGGAGGATCCTCGACGATCAAGGCTGGGCGCAACAACTTGTCTAACTCTAAAATCCGCTCATTGAAGCTCGCCGCAGCGTGACGGTCCCGAACCGGCGCATCACCGAAAAAGGCTTCGCGTTCCTCTTCGATGGCCTTCATTTGCGCCCGCAGATCCTTAGCCCGCAAATTCCCCAGAGCCGCCAGACGTCCGTCCTGCTCTTCTTGCAGAGGTTGTACCAGCCGCTCCACCCATTCGTCCAAGCGAGCGCTTTTCTCCCCGACCAACGCGCACAAGAAGGAGGCATGCACCGGCGCCGACAGCAGAGGGGTTTCCACCAGCCTGTCCTTGCCCAGGGCCACTCCACTAATGGTTAACATGGAGGCCAGCCATGGGCTGGACAGCAAAGAATCTATGTTGCCCGGCAAGCGCGCAGCTAAGAACGGAGCCTTGGCGCCAGCGGAAGCGTCACGGACCTCGGGAGGACGCGCACTGGGATTGATTTGGGCCGCACCGGTTGAAAGCTCGTGCAGGGTGTTGTCTGGATCGCTGGGAAAGAGGGCACTGACACCTCCTGTGGTTAATCGGCAGCGGATCTTTTTCGCCTTTGGGCGGAAGAGCATGGCCGGATTGTAGAGATTGCGAGATGGAAAGCGAGATATTTGTTGAGAGTGTTTATTGATGTCTTTAGTTCCCTCCAAACTGGGCCTATTAATCAAGGAGATCGTTCTCTCCGGCCGAAGTGTTCAAAGGAACTGCGCGATATTTTATTGACGGCTTTTATTGATGCGTCTATATCTTCCTTTATGCGTCCATCTTCATGCAAGAGCACCCTGACCGTGATGCGCTCGGTGGCCGGGATCACAATGGAGCAGTTAGCGCACCTGATCGGCTGCAATCGAAATTCCCTCCAGCAAATCGAATTGGGGCGGCTCAAACTCAGCGACAAAATGGCCGAGAAGATCGCCTTGCATACGGGCATCGACATGAATTGGCTGCTGCGCGGTGACTACAGGGCTAGCCCGGTCTCTCAACACGATCCGAACTTGCCCTACACGCGTGAGATTTACCAACGGACGCGGGCAGAGATCTCGCGGCCTCGCGCCGATCCCATTGACGGGAGAATGCTGGATAGCTTTCTGGAAAGCGCTTATCAGCAGCTCTGTGCCTCCGCGTTGGAAGCCTATGGACGTGACGATCTGATCTACTTCTACTACCGGGTTCGGGAGTCCGTGGAAGGGGTGACCGAGCAATGGCCGCCTTCGAGTCGAAGCGAGCCCATGGCGGCGGCTCAGACCCAGCAACTATTCAGAGAGCGTTTTGAGAAGATCCGACGGAAGAAGCGCCCTTCGAAGCCCCTGTTTTAAAGCGGACGTGAATTCTCCAGACGTAGCGATGCTCGGGAACGGGCAGGTAAAGGTCGGTAGGGCAGAGCGAATGGATGGGTTGGCTGACTCAATCGGGAGCGCAACGCGGAGCGCCTGTTAGCTTAATCGGGAGGGCAGGTGCGGCCCGGCACGGACTCAATGGGAGAAGACTGCAGCGCCGATAAAGAGGTTCGGTCGTAAAGAGATTGCGCGTTGGTTGCTCAATGGGGAGCGCGAACGAGCAGGGCGCGAGGCGACGGGGTCGAAAGGTCCGCGCTATAAAGAGGTCCAGTTGTAAGAGGTAGCGTTTGCTGACTCAATTCGGAGCGTGAACGCTGAGTGAGAGAGACCTTCGGCCAAAGCCGGCTGGCTGGAGGACCGGTCGTCCCGGAGAAAGTCTCCGGACGTGCTAAAACTCGAAAGTGGACTGTGCGACAGCGCGGTCCAGAGGGAGTGTCATGCCAAATGCTATTTTTTCAGCCTTTCAGCCTTTCAGCCTTTCAGTCTCGGAGGTGTCGAATGGGTAGCCCGCAACGAATCGTTATTGGGTCACGCTTCGAATTTCCTTACCGGAACCACGCCTTCAGACAAACTGGGTGTCACGTCTGCTGACGCATTCTTGGGTCAGGCTCGAAAGCACCTTGCTAGCGAACTGAACAATCGTGCTGTCGGAGTTGCCAATAAGATAGACTCCATCTTGAGCGAGGGGAGAGGTCGAGGTTTGCTCTCGCGAGGGGAAAAACCC
>JANYJA010000159.1 GCA_025358575.1 Terriglobia bacterium | reverse complement strand
CTAGTCCTTCGACCACTTCGTTGATCGTGCCATCGCCCCCGGCGGCAATCACCAGATCGGTGCCTTCGGTGAGGCATTGGTGTGCGATGCCGCCCGCAGTCCGTGGGCCGGTTGTGGGCAGCGATTGGACCGTGTGCCCCTTATCGCGCAGCACCTGCTCGGCAAGCTTGAGACGGTGCATTCTGGTGCCTCGGAAGCCGCCTGCAAATGGGTTGTAGATGATGGAGATTCGGGGGTAGCGGGGTATATTATTTTCCTGTTACATACTAAGTATAGAGAATGCCGAAGAAGAGCGATGCGGCCCGGGAAGTGGAGACATTGCGAGCCGCCATCCGCCATCATGAGCACCAGTATTACGTTCTCGATTCTCCAGAGATTAGCGACGCCGAATACGACGTTTTGATGCGCGGTTTGCAGCGTTTGGAAGAGTTGCATCCGGAACTGCAAGCGCCGGATTCTCCCACCATGCGGGTGGGCGGAAAGGCGCGCGAAGGCTTTATCAAGGCGGCGCACATCTCACCCATGCTGAGTCTGGATAATGCGCTGAACCCGGTCGAGCTGCAGGAATTCGACCGGCGCACGCGCGAGCTGCTGGGAGCCGAAGAACTGGAATACGTTGCGGAGCTCAAGATGGACGGGCTTTCGATGTCGGCGCGTTATGAAAACTGCACTTTCGTGCAAGCGGTGACGCGCGGCGACGGGCGCGTGGGCGAGGATGTGACGGAGAATGCGCGCACCATTCGGTCGCTGCCGCTGGGTTTGAAAACTAAGGACGTTGCAGACGGCGTGCACGCGTTTGAAGTGCGCGGGGAAGCGGTGATGAATCGCGCGGCGTTCGAAAAGCTGAATCTTTCGCGGGATGAGCAGGGGCTGAGCCGGTTCGCAAATCCCCGTAATGCCGCGGCGGGTTCCCTGCGAGTGTTGGAGCCTTCGGTGACTGCGCTCCGCCGCCTGGATTTTTATCCATATTCATTGATGGTGGAAGGGCGGCCCGCGTTCCCGACTCACTGGGCCTCACTCGACTGGCTGCAAGCGCACGGATTCAAGGTAAACCGGAATCGAAAGCTTTGCCGCACGGTTGAAGAACTGCTGGCATTTTGCGCTGTTTGGGAAGCGCAGCGGGAGCATCTGCCTTACGAAATTGACGGCGTGGTGGTGAAGGTAAACCGCATCGCGCAACAGGAGCGCTTAGGATATACCGCCAAAGCTCCGCGCTGGGCCATCGCCTTCAAATACGCCGCGCGGCAGGCCGAGACGCAGGTTGAAAACATTGAAGTGCAAGTGGGCAGGACTGGCGCGCTCACGCCTGTTGCCAAGCTGGTGCCAGTGGAAGTGAGCGGGGTGATGGTGGCGCGGGCGACCCTGCACAACGAAGACGAAATCGCGCGGCTGGGTCTGCAGATCGGCGACATCGTGATTGTGGAGCGCAGCGGCGATGTGATTCCGAAAGTGGTTCGCGTCAAGGAGCAGGGGTCGTACCGGCGCCCTTTTCACATGCCGAAGGCGTGCCCGGTGTGCGGCGGCAAGGTTGTGCGCGAGGAGGGCGAATCGGCCAGCCGGTGTTTGAATGCGAGCTGCCCGGCGCGGTTGAAGGAATCGATTCTGCACTTCGCTTCGCGCGGCGTGATGAATATTGACGGGCTGGGCGACGCCATCGTCGATCAATTAGTGGATCGGAATTTCGTTACCAATATTGCCGCGCTTTACGAATTGGATATGTTGCGGTTGATGTTGCTCGATCGGATGGGCGAGAAGTCGGCGGTGAAGCTCCTGCGCAACATCGAAAAATCGCGCGCGTTGCCGCTGCCGCGCGTGATTTATGGGTTAGGGATTCGCTTTGTGGGGGAGCGAACATCCATGTTCCTGGCCGAGCGTTTCGGGAGCATGGAGAAAATTATGCAAGCCGCCGAAGCCGAGTTGCAGGAGGCCGACGAGGTCGGGCCGAAAATCGCCCAAAGCATAGTGCTTTTCTTCAAGGAAGTACGAAATCGGGAATTGGTGGAGCGCTTGAAGTTAGCTGGCTTGCAATTCGAATATGCCATCCAGAAGCGCGAAGCCGGGCCGCTTCAGGGTTTAACATTTGTCCTGACGGGGAGCCTAAGCGCGCTTACGCGTGAAGAGGCAAAGGCGCGTATCGAATCGGCCGGAGGGAAGGTGATCGGGTCGGTGAGCCGCAAGACGCATTACGTGGTGGCAGGGGACGATGCCGGGTCGAAGCTGGATAAGGCGCGAACGCTGGGCGTCCCGGTGATCGATGAGCAGAAGTTGCTGGCGATGATTGGAAACCCGTGATCAGAAGCCAGCCGGCTGAATCCAGAAGCTTTCGCGCCACTCTCCGGCGGGCGGGATGCTTTGGAGATCCTTATATAATCCGGCGTGCGAAAGATTCAGGGCGTTGGTAACCGCGGACATCGGCTCGAAGCAAATGTAGTTCCGGCCGGGAGGCGCGTAGCTTACGGCGACGGGGAACTTTGCGCCGTAACTAACTGTTATTTTCTCGGCTTTACCCTGCACCGAAAAGTCGGCGCGTCCGTCGGAGCCGCGAATCAGGTTGCCGAAGACGTCGTCGAGTTGTGCGCCCTTCAGCGGGTAGGGATCGGCAAATTCGAGCGGCTTGCTATTGCCCGTGGGGATGAGCTTGGGCGAAAGTTCGAGGTGATCGCGCGCCGCCAGGTGCACCATCCAGGCATCGCGCGGCGCGTCGTGGAGAGTGAAGTAGGGATGGAATCCTATGGAAACGGGCATGGGGTCGGCGCTGAGATTGCGCAGCACGGTCTCGACTTCGAGAATTCCGCCAGCGAGACGATAGGTCATCTCAAGGGTGTGGGCGAAGGGAAACTGCGCCATTAACTCTGGATGCTTCCAGAATTCAAGGCGGCTGGTGACATGCGCCGATTCGCTGTCTGCTTTAGCCTCGACTACAGTCCAGTAGGAGGAGAACATTAAAAGGCCGTGGATAGGTAGATGGTTTTGGTCGGGTCGAAGGTTGCCGAGATCGGGGTTTAAGAGAAACTTCTTGCCGTTCGCGTAAAATGCGTACTCGTCGAGCCGGTTGGCCCAGGGGGCGAGGAAAGGGATTCCGCAGAGCTGCGGGCGGGCCGCGAAATCGGAGATCTTGGTGTAGGGGAACCAGAGCGCGTTCTTTCCGTTTACCTTAAACTCGTAAGCCATGTTACCCACGGACGGCACAATTGAAACTTCGGCTTTGTGAACGGCATCGGAAAGGCGAACGATCGCGACTCCGTCGGCGGTTGTCTGGGTAGCGGAATAATTGGCGGATTGCGCTGAAACTTGGGACATGAAAGTGAGCAGGGAAACGAATAAAAGGCGCGTCATTTACAGGGGTTCATTGCGATCTTCATTATCATAAGCTATGCCGCGAAAAGTTTGGCTGTTCGTAACATGCATTGTGGATCAGCTCTTTCCACGTGTCGGCATGGCCATGGCGGAGGTGCTGGAAGGGCTTGGCTATTCCGTGATTTTTCCGGAAGCGCAGACATGTTGTGGACAGCCGGCGTTCAATAGCGGCTATCTCGATCCGGCGCGCGATGCGGCTCGGCACTTTCTGAGTGTTTTTCGCGATGCGGAGTTCGTGGTGGTTCCCTCAGGGTCCTGCACCGCCATGGCGAGCCGTCATTTCGCGGATCTGTTTCCGATAGGCGATCCCTGGCACGCCGAATCGATGGCGATGGCGTCCAAAGTTTTTGAGTTTTCAAAGTTTATAACCGATGTTGCAAATGTCGAAGATGTGGGCGCTCGTTTCGAAGGGTCGGTGACATACCACGACAGTTGCCACGCCTTGCGAGAGCTGTGCGTGAAGGACGGACCGAGGCGTCTGCTGAGCCGCGTGCGGGGCTTGGAGATGCGCGAGATGGATATCGCCGAGGAGTGTTGCGGATTCGGCGGGACATTTTCGATAAAGTTTCCAGAGGTCTCGGGGGGCATGGCGCGAACTAAGATCGATTCAATTCTGCGAACCGGCGCAAGCACCGTCGTTTCCATCGATTCAAGCTGCTTGATGCAATTGCAAGGAGCGATTTCGAAGGCGGGACTGCCCATCCAGACGCTGCATCTGGCTGAAGTGCTGGCCAGCCGCTGAAGGAGGCGAATGTGTCCGCGGTTTTTGAAAAGAAAATCCACAAGACGCTAGCCGATGCCAACCTGCAACTGGCTATCTATAAAGCGACCGGCCGGTTAATCGAGCACCGCAAGCATGCGGTCGAGGGCGACATGCTGCCGGAGTATCAGGCGATGCGCACGCACGCCCACGCGGTGAAGCGCCACACCATCGAAAATCTGGCTTATTACTTGGAGCAGTTCGAATCCAATGTCATTGCCCACGGCGGCAAAGTGATTTGGTGCCGTGACGCGCGCGAGGTGGCGGACTTCGTGCTGACGCTGGCCAGTGAGCGGAAATCGAAGGTCATCGTAAAGTCGAAATCGATGACCACGGAGGAGATCGATTTCAACGAGCGGCTGGAGCACTATGAGATGAAGCCGGTGGAGACGGATCTGGGCGAATACATCGTCCAGCTTAATCATGAGAGGCCGTATCATATCGTGGCGCCGGCGCTGCATCTGACGCGGCATGACGTCGCCGATATCTTTACTCGCGAGCTGGGAATTGAGCGCGAGACGGTAATTGAGAAACAGACGATGATCGCGCGGGCCTTGCTGCGGGAGAAATTTCTGGCGGCGGACATCGGGGTGAGCGGGGGCAATTTCCTGGTCGCGGATTCGGGCGCGGTGGTGCTAGTCGAGAATGAAGGCAACGCGCGGTTGACCACATCGGCGCCGAAAATTCACATCGCCGTGGCGGGTATCGAAAAGCTGATTCCACGCGCGCGGGATTTGGGAGTTTTCCTTAAATTATTAGGACGCAGTGCGACCGGGCAACCGCTTACCGCGTACACATCTTTCCTTTCAGGTCCACGGCGTGCGGGCGAGATTGACGGGCCGGAGGAATTTTACGTAGTGCTGCTGGATAACGGGCGGACAAAGTTGCTTTCCGATCCTGGGAAACGTCAATCTTTGTACTGCATCCGGTGCGGCGCGTGCCTCAACATCTGCCCGGTCTATCGCAGGATAGGCGGACACAGTTTTCCGTGGGTGTATTCAGGCCCCATCGGCGCGATTATCACCCCGCAGTTCAAGGGCATCGAACATGAGCCGGAACTGCCGTTCGCGTCGAGCTTGTGTGGAGCGTGCGCTGAAGTTTGCCCGGTGAAGATCGACATTCCGAAAGTGCTGCTGGAATTGCGGGCGGAGGTGAAACAGGAACAGGCGAGCCAGGGTGCAGCGGTCATAGAACGGCTGGTTTTTGGGGTATTCGGCTGGCTGGTGACTCATCCAGTGGCGTATCGTGCGGCATTGAAGCTGAGCGGAATGTTGGGCTCCAGGGTCGATCTCTCGCGGTTGGGAAGGTGGATACCTGCATTGCAAGGGTGGCTAAGTCAGCGTAAGCTACCGGTGGTTCCGCGGCTCGGTTTTCGTGCGTTGTGGAGTGACCGGGAGCGCCGAGTGAGGCGCTAAAGTTATAGGAAATAAAGACGATCTTACTGTGAGACGGACGAAAGAGTCTTACAGCCAAGAATGCGGTTTAAGTGTTTCATAATGCTGGTGGGTGCCGTTGTGGCGTTAGCGGCAATCAATGCTGGTTTCGCGGCAGCTGCGCCACCGCATCCGTCGCCGCCTGCCATTACCAAAGTCACGCAAATCCGCCAGCTTTCCCAGGCTCAAGCCAATGAACTTAGGCCCGTTCTTCTTCATGGCCTGATTACATATATTGAGCCAGCCCTTTACCTAGCATTTATGGAAGATGAAACAGGCGGCATCTACGTGGAGAACGTGCCGCCAGGTTCACGGGAATTCCGGGAAGGGCAGTACGTGGAGGTTAAAGGGGTAACTGGCGTGGGATCGTTTGCTCCGGTGGTCACGCAAAGCGCAATCACGGTTCTCGCGATGAAGACCCTTCCCGATCCCCCTGGAGTGAGTTTTGACCGGCTCGTTTCGGGCTTGGAAGATAGTCAGCGAGTGGAGATCCAAGGGGTGGTGCGTTCCGCGCGGGAGGATGCTGGGCACCTGACGCTGATAATCGCCATGGGCCAGGGAGGCCGGATTGCGGCAGTGGTCCGAGATTTCCCGCATGAGGATCATAGCGGTCTGGTGGATGCTACTGTGCGCGTTCGTGGGGTCTCCATCAGCCACTTCAATCAACGGCGTCAATTAACTGGCGTCTCGTTGAACGTAGTTGGACTGGACGCAGTGGTGGTTGAGCACGCAACGAGACTGGCCCCCTTCGACCTCCCCGTAAGGCCGATGGGAAGCGTGATGAATTTTACTCAGGATCCGTGGCAATGGAACCACCGGGTGCGCGTGCAGGGAACCGTCACGCATCAGCGTGTAGGCCGCGGTTTGTATCTTAGTAACAGGGACGAGCGGCTTTACGTTGAGAGTGACGGGACTGAAACGATGGTGCCGGGCGATCGTGTAGACGCGGTTGGGTTTCCCGCCATGGGAGACTACACGCCATCCCTGCAGAATGCGGTCATTAGAAAACTGGGCACGGAGAAGCCTCCAGTTCCAGTTCCAGTGACGGCCACCGAAATCCTGAGTGGCTCCTTTGACAAGGCTTTGATCCAGATTGACGCGATGTTGATGACCCGCACACCAGACGGCGACCGCCAAGTGATGGCTCTAACAGCACAAAATATTACATTCAATGCATCTCAGGAAAAGGTGAACTTAGCGGCCATAAAGTCGCAGTGGAGCACCTTAACCGCGGGCAGCCACCTGCGATTAACTGGGGTCTGCGTTATGTTAACGGATCGGTCTGGGGGCCGGCCGACTGGATTCGAAATTCTGCTGCAGTCGTCGGGCGATATAGTCACTATCGCGCGCCCTTCCTGGTGGAACTTTGCGCGTTTGATCTCCATTCTCGGAGCCATGGCCGCGGCACTTCTGGCGGGGTTGAGCTGGATCTTTGTCCTAAGACGAAGAGTCAAGCAGCAGACTGCGCTGATTCGGCAAACATTGGTTTCCGAAGCCAGTTTGGAAAAACGTTATCGGGATTTATTCGGAAGCGCCACGGACATGATTTACGCGCATGATTTATCTGGCCGGCTGACAAGTTTCAACGGAGGCGCGGAGAAAATCACGGGCTATGAGCGCAAGGATGCGATGCTGATGAATATTGTGGATTTGGCGAAGCCAGAGCAGCGGGATTCGGTGTTGAACTGGCTGATCGGGCTCAAGGCAGACAATCCGGCGCTCAAGTTTGAACTGGAAATTGTGACGCGGAGCGGTCGCCCGGCCACTATCGAAGTAAATGCGAGCATCCTTTATCGCGATGGCGGTGCCGATGGTGTGGAATGCATCGCGCGGGACGTCAGCGAACGTAATCGGATTGCCGCGATTGAACGGGATCGGAACGAAGTGCTTGAGTCGCTCGGCAAGAATGAAGCTTTGGGACTTGTGCTGGCGCGGCTGACACGACTGGTGGA
>JANYJA010000117.1 GCA_025358575.1 Terriglobia bacterium | reverse complement strand
GGATCGGTGACGAATGATACAAAGACGTACGGTTTACTATCGCTGTCCAAACTCACCTAACTCAATGCGGCGCACACCTAGTTCAGGCTGAACTCGATCAACATTGTTCCGGGAAAGTAAGGCAGGCAGTCCTACTCGACCAACTGCCCCAGCAGTAAATTCAATTGCGCCGTCTTCTGCTCCAGCGATCTCAATTTATCCGCCAACTCAAGGCACGCCAGCACCGCAATACGCGTGGAATCCGCAGTCGGCGCCTTCGACGCGATCGAAACCATGAGATCATCCACTGTCTGCGCCACCGCTTCCACCTCGCGCGGATCACCCTGTGTGAGGAGTGCGTATTGCTGATGAAAGATGGTGACGCGGACCGGTTTTTTGGCGGCGGGTTCCACGAAGGAAGTTCTAACTCGTGCCTAAATGATCGATGTGGCCCAGCAGCTTCTCTATCCGCCCGCGAACTTGCTTCCGCTCGGCTTGAAGCGATTCCAGCTCATGCGCCAGCTTCGCCGTCTGTGCATGTGCGTCGGCGGCATCTTTCAATGCCGCTTCCTTCTCCTGCCGCAAACGCGTGACCAGTTGAACCGCTTTTTGAATGCGATCCTCAAGGCCCGCCAGCGAATCAGTTTCCTGATCGAGAATGCCCATTACTTAGTCGGCTCAGGTCTTACAGCTTGCGACGGTTTCGGCTTGGCATCCAGCGCCGTTTTGGCTGACCCCGCTAGCACGGCGAAAGCCGCTGCGTCGGCATAAGCCACTTCCGCCAGCACCTTGCGGTCCAGCTCAATGCCGGCTAGTTTCAATCCGTGCATGAACCGGCTGTAAGAAAGCCCGGCTTCTTTACAGGCCGCATTGATTCGCACTATCCACAGCGAGCGATACTCGCGCTTCTTGTGTTTGCGCCCCGTGTAGGCGAACTTCAACGCGCGCTCTACCGCTTCCTGCGCGGCGCGGTGCAATTTGCTCTTGGTTAGGAAAAATCCGGAAGCGCGTTCTAAGGTCTTAGCGCGCGACGCTCTGCGTTTGGAACCACGTTTGACTCTGGGCACGTTTCAACTCCTGTATTTTGATTTGGGTTTGGCGAATCGGGCACGTGCGAAGAGCACCGTCCGCTCACGGATTTGGGTCGATCCCCTAGTAGGGAATCATCCGCTTCAACTTGGCTTGGTCTGATTTATCGGCAACCACAGTGGTGTGAAGCTTATTTTTTCTCTTACGCGATTTAGACGTCAGAATGTGACGCCCAAACGCGTGTGAGCGCACCACTAGACCGGTTCCAGTCTTCTTGAACCGCTTGGCCGCGCCTTTGTGAGTCTTTAACTTCGGCATATCGAATTTTCTCGGGAACTTTTCAATAGTATCACAGCCTACTGATTTTCCTGAAACTCTTCATACCAAGCCATTTGGATGGCTTCAAGCTTGCCCTCGGTTGACTTCGTCGGGTCGTCGCCGAAGTCCGCTAGTTCCGTAATCCACTTGTGCAAATCGGTGTACCGAATGTGCAGCGGATCGATCTCCGGGTGCGCCTCCTGCAACGCCAGCGCAATATTTTCGGTGTGGTCCCACGTGAGTCCAGGCATGGTTTAAAGTTTAGTTCCTTTCAGCGCGCCTTTCACGGCCGCGTTCATCATGTTCTCAGCCAGCGTCATGGTGGCCGCATTCAGCTCTTCGATCTTCGACCGAATCTGCAGATGATCTTGACCGTGATACAACAGCAGCAGCTCGTTCACAGCCTTCGCGATTGCCTGCCGCTCTTCCTCGGGAAGGTCGGTATAAGCATCGCTCTGCCGCGCCTTCTCCGTCGCGGCAAGAATCGCGTCGGCGTCCACCCGGACTTCCGCCAGCTGCCGTGCGTGAAAATCCGCTTCCGCATTGTCTATGGAAGCTTTGTACATCGCCTCCACCTGCTCATCCGTGAGCCCATACATCGGCCTCACGTCCATCGACTGCTCCTTACCCGTGCGAGCATCGCGCGCCGTCACGTTCAGAATCCCGTTCGCGTCAATCAGGAAGCGCACTTCAATTCGCGCCATACCGGCCGGCAGTGGATCGATATCTTTCAGATCGAACCTCGCCAGTGGACGGTTATCCTTCACCAGTTCGCGCTCACCCTGCACCACATTAATCAGAACATTGCGCTGGCCATCGACTGAAGTCGTAAACGATTCGCTCGCGCTGGCCGGAATCGTCGAGTTCCGATGGATGATCTTCGACACCACCCCTCCCATTGTCTCGATACCGAGCGAAAGCGGCGTCACGTCCAACAGCAAATTGTCCTCAAGCGTGCCGGAGAGAATGCCAGCTTGCACCGCCGCTCCCAGCGCCACCACTTCATCCGGGTTCAGATCCGTGTGCGGCTTGGCGCGGAACAGCTTCTCGACCGCCGAGCGCACCAACGGAATGCGCGTCGACCCCCCGACCAGCACCACTTCATCAATCTGCTCAACGGAAACGCCCGCGTCCCGAATGCAATCGCGGCAGGGGCCTAGCGTGCGATCCACAATCCCGGTGATCAGCCGGTCAAATAATTCCCGCGTGATTTCGCGATGGTACGTCTTGCCGTGAAACGCAAATTCCATCTGCGCCGATGGCAAGAAAGAGAGCGATTCTTTCGCCGCGATCACGGCGCGCCGCAGCGTCTGCACCGCTTCGCCATGGATTGAAAGGTCCTCGCCCCACTCGCTTTGAATATCTTCAAGCGCAATATGGATGAGCAAATTATCGATGTCGTCGCCACCCAGGTGGGTATCCCCATTGGTCGCCAATACTTCGAAAATTCCGTCGTGCAGTTTCAAAATCGAAATATCGAAAGTCCCGCCGCCCAGGTCATAAACCGCGACCGTTCCCTTTTTGCGTTTATCGAGACCATATGCCAGTGCGGCCGCGGTCGGCTCATTCACCAGCCGCAGCACCTCAAGCCCGGCAATGCGCCCCGCATCCTTCGTTGCCTGACGTTGCGCATCGTTGAAGTAAGCCGGAACCGTGATCACGGCTTTCGTCACCTGCGTCTCCAGAGCCGCTTCGGCGTTCTTCTTCAACTGCCGCAGCACGAATGCGGCAATCTCCGGCGGCGTGAATTGCTTCTCGCCCAACTGTATCCGAACAACCTGCTCGCTGCCCTCAGCCACGCGGAACGGGAACAGCTTCAGCTCATCCTGCACGTCCCCAATGCCGCGGCCCATCAGCCGTTTTGCGGAATACACCGTCCGGTCGGGACGGTCGATCAGCATCTGCCGCGCCGGATTCCCCACCACAATTTCGCCATTGGGCGCCAGCGACACAATGCTCGGAACCAGATTGTCGCCATCCTCGCCGCGAATCACCCGCGGCGTTGCGGCATCCATGTAAGCCACCAGGCTGTTAGTCGTGCCCAGGTCGATGCCGACCACCGTCTCCGAACTTTCGCCGAAATCAATTTGGAACATAGCCGCTCAACGCCTTCTCCACTTCATTCACCAGGTTGCGCACGTACCGCCGGCGATTCAGCACGCCGCGAATCTCCGTCAACAGTTCGCGCGATTCCGATTCGTCGTACGCCGCGAACTTCGCCGACAGATCGCGATCAATGTGTTCGCGCATCGCCACAAACTTCGTGCGCGCGTCTTCGAGCTGAGGAGCCGCGTCCGAGTCGCCCGACCGAAGATCCTCTAGCGCCATGTTCAGCTCGAACACCTCTTCCAGCAGCTCCGGCGGCACTGGGTTCGATTTCTGCTCCCCAATATCGAACCCGCTCTCTTTCAGCAGGTACTCAGCTCGATTGATGGGGTCGCGTAATGCCCGATAACCGTCGTTCAAGACCGCTGTCGCATCCAGCGAATATCGCTGCTCTCGCTCGCTTCGCCGCGCAAACACGTCAGGATGCAATCGGCGGCTCAGCGCATAGAAGCGCTTCTCCAACTCCGCCGCGTCCAGGTTCAAATGTGGTGGCAGTTCAAAGAAGTCAAAGTAGTTCGCTGCCGGGGGCTGAATAGCCCCGCATGCATTGCAAAAATGCCCGGAAAAAAGTTGGCCACACTTCCAGCAAATTTCTTCCGCGGCCATGAAAAAACCAACCGCCTAGCCCGCGAAAGACGTGCCGCAGCCGCAGCTTTTCTGCGCGTTCGGATTATCGAAGACAAACCCGGACTGCATCAGCGACTCCTTATAATCCAGCGTCAGGCCTGCCAGATATACCAAGCTCTTCGGATCGATCAGAATCTTAACACCATCGAAGTCGAAAACGCGGTCATTGGGTCTCGTCTTCGTGTCGAACTTGAATTGGTAGCTCAGCCCGGAACAACCCCCGCCCAGAATGCCGAGGCGCAGTCCGCCCTCCACCCCTTCTTTGGCGAACGCGTTCTTGATTTTCGCGATCGCCTTCGGAGTTACCTGAATCGCAGCCGTTTCCACCATTGACGTGTTTCCTTAGTGAGCGACCGCTTCCGCAACCGGCTTGCGCGTCGTCTGCTTGCTCTTGTAGTCGGAAATTGCAGCCTTGATCGCATCTTCGGCCAGCACCGAGCAGTGAATCTTCACCGGCGGCAAGCTGAGCTCGTTCACAATCGCCGTGTTCTTAATCAACAGCGCTTCATCCACCGACTTACCCTTCAGCCATTCAGTCGCCAGCGACGACGAAGCGATCGCACTGCCGCAGCCGAACGTCTTGAACTTGGCGTCTTCAATGATCCCCGAAGTTTCGTTCACCTTCAACTGCAGCTTCATCACGTCACCGCATTCGGGTGCCCCTACCATGCCCGTGCCCACATTGGGGTCGTTGCGATCCATTGAACCCACGTTGCGCGGGTTGTTGTAATGATCCAAAACTTTATCGGAATAAGCCATGTCGATTCTCCTCTTCTCGTCTCGTCTAAACTAGCGTCCTACTCGGCTGCCCACTGAACCTTGCTCAAATCGATCCCCTCTTTCGCCATTTCGTAAAGCGGCGAAAGATCGCGCAACTTGCGCACCACGGATATCATCCGGTCGGCCACATAGTCGACTTCTTCTTCGGTATTGAACCGGCCCAAGCCGAAACGAATGGACGTATGCGCCAGATCGTCACCCACCCCCAGAGCCTTTAAGACGTAGCTCGGTTCCAGAGTCGCCGAAGTGCAAGCCGATCCGCTCGACACCGCAATATCGTTGATGCCCATCAACAGCGATTCGCCCTCGACGTACGCAAAGCTCATGTTCAAATTGTGCGGCAGTCGGTGCTCCATCGAGCCATTGATGAACACTTCGTCCAGCTCGGATTCCAGCTTGCTCTTCAGCTTGTCGCGAAGGTGGCTCAGGCGCTTGGACTCTTCCGCCATATCCTGCTGGCAGATCGCACAGGCTTCGCCCAGGCCCACGATACCCGGCGTATTCATAGTGCCGGACCGCATCCCGCGCTCATGTCCCCCGCCATCCATCTGCGCCGTCAATTGCACCCGCGGACCTTTCCGTCGCACATACAACGCGCCGACGCCCTTCGGTCCGTAAATCTTGTGCCCGGTGATCGACATCATGTCGATGTTGTCCTTGATCACGTTCACCGGAACCTTGCCCACCGCCTGCACACCATCGGTGTGGAACAAGACGCCCCGCTCGTGGCAAATCTTGCCGATCTCGGCAATCGGCTGGATCACGCCAATCTCATTGTTGGCGTACATGATCGTGACCAGAATCGTCTTGTCGGTGATCGCTTGCCGCAGCAGATCCAGGTCCAGCAGCCCGTCTTCCTTCAACGGCAGATAGGTAACGCGGAAGCCTTCCTTCTCGAGCTTCTTGCACGTGTCGAGCACCGCTTTGTGCTCCGTGGCCGCGGTAATAATGTGGTTGCCCTTCTCGCCATACATCTCCGCCACGCCTTTAATCGCCAGGTTGTTCGACTCCGTGGCCCCGCTGGTAAAAATGATCTCTTTCGGCGTCGCGCCAATCAGATCCGCAATCTGCTTGCGCGCCTTGTCGACGGCCTTCTCGGCTTCCCATCCAAAGCTGTGGTTGCGGCTCGCCGCATTCCCAAAATGCTCTGTGAAATAAGGCAGCATTGCCTTCAGGACTCTCGGGTCCATCTGCGTGGTAGCGTGATTATCGAAATAAACCGGCGTCTTCATGAATAACTTTCCTCACAACACATGCAGCCCCGCGGGTTCGCCCGCGCGCGCATGATGAATAGATGACGGACCTTCCTGTTTAGGTCCATCGGTTGCAATCTCAGCGATGCTCAATCCGTTGAACAACTCGACGATGGCCTCATGCACGCGCCGCAACGGCTCGCGGATGGTGCATTTTTCGGACTGGTCGCAATCCCCGTGGCTCCCCGTACAAGACGTGAGGACGATGGGTCCATCCAGCGCCCGAATCACCTCAAGCGCGCTGATCTTCTGAGGTAGACGGGCCAGCTTATAGCCCCCGTTTGTCCCCGCCAGTGACTGCAAAACCCCCGATTTCGTCAACTTCTGCAGAATTTTCGCCAGAAGAGGCAGCGGGATTGAATAAGCGTCGGCGATCTCTTTGGCACTCGCCGCCCCGCGCGCGCTAACCGCCAAATGCCGCATCGCCAGCAAACCGTAATCGGCCTTTTTGGTAAGCTTGAGCATGATAGTGGACTAATTCAGTCCCATATCAAGGTACCGCTTCGGAAAGAGACTGTCAAGGCAGCGGTCGTCACTTTTAGGCGATACCAGCTTAAGCTAGAATATGCGCATCCGTCACGCGGCTTCCGCGTTGCTTTTTGTGTCCTCTTGCATGGCCGCTCAGAAAGCCGCCCCAAAAACAGGCGTGAAGACGCCGGGCATGCAGACTCCAATCGCCAAACTCACGCCAGAAGCGGTCTTTCCCGTCCCAGGGGCGCCGGACTGGCTGGTGGTGGTCGGCGATGCGATTTGGGTATCTAACAAGCCGAAGAACGCGGTTTTTAAGCTGGATCCGAAAACCAACAAGGTTGCCGAGGTCGTGACCGTCGGGAATAAGCCGTGCTCAGGGTTGGCTATCGGATTTGGCAGCCTGTGGGTGCCCAACTGCGGCGACCAGACCATCTCGCGCGTGGATCTGAAGACCGCCAAAGTGACCGCTACTTTTCCCATCACAATCGGGAATACGGAAGGCTATATCGCGGCGGGGGCTGGCAGCGTCTGGCTGATGACGGACGCCAAGGGGACGCTGGCGCGCATCGATCCGGCGGACAACAAAATCGTCGCCGAAATCACGCTGCCGCCAGGATCGTTCTGCCCGGTGTTTGGAGAGAAAGCGATCTGGGTGACCAGCAGCGCGGGCAATTCGGTGAGCCGGGTGGATCCGAATACCAATTTGGTGGTCGAAACGATCGCGGTGGGTAAAGGGCCGCGCTTCCTTGCGGTAGGCGAGGGTGCGGTGTGGACGCTGAATCAGACGGAAGGCAACGTGTCTCGGATCGATCCGAAGACGAATAAGGTAGTCGCGACTATCGAAGTCGGCGTTCCCGGAGAGGGGGGCGATATCTCGGCTGGGGAGGGATCGGTTTGGGTGACGTCGTTCGGCTTTCCGGTGTCGCGGATCGATCCGGCATCGAACAAAGTGGCGCAGCAGTTTGTGGGAAAAGGCGGCGATGCCATCCGCGTAGGGGCCGGCTCGGTGTGGCTGTCGAACCTGGAGGCTGGGACGGTGTGGCGGCTCGATCCCAAGCGCGTCGAAGCTACGATGCCAGAGTAATTCAGGCTTTGGGATGCGCTTGATCGTAGACGTGCATTAGGTCGGTGAGCGAAAGCTGGGTGTACTTTTGGGTCGTCGAAAGACGCGCGTGACCCAGAAGTTCCTGGATCGAGCGCAGATCTGCCCCGTCGCTAAGCAGGTGGGTTGCGAACGCGTGTCGAAAACTGTGAGGGTGGATCGAGGAATCGCCCAGCAAGGTGGTGGCGTAGAGCTTTACGATTGCGCGGACCGCGCGATCGGACAGGCGATGTCCGCGATGGTTCAGGAATACGGCGCGCTCTTCGATGGCGGGACGGCGCACATCGAGATACGCGGTTAGTGCGGTTCCAGCTTTCCCCGCAAACGGCACCTGCCGCTCCTTGCGGCCTTTGCCGCGCACGCGCAGCCAATGCTGGGAGATATCGAGATCTTCGACATTGAGCCCGACGAGTTCACTCACGCGGATGCCGCAGCCGTAGAGCAGCTCCAGAATCGAGACATCCCGCTGCGGAAAAGGCCGCTCCTCGGATTTGGGTCCCGCACCGTCGAGCAGAACGCCGGTTTGTTCCGCGGTCATGACGGCGGGCAGTTTCTGGGGCGCTTTGGGGAGGCGGACGAGCTTGGCCACGTTGGCGCGCGCGGCACCTTCGCGTACCAGGTATTGGAAGAGCATGCGGACGGCGGCGACTTTGCGGCGAATGGTCACCGTGGAGAGGCGCGTTTGGTGGAGGTGCGCCATCCATTCCCGAATGTGTAGAACTTCGAAAGCGCTCGGGTTCAGAGGGGCGGAATCGGGCGGTGAGAAGTAGGCCAGGAAAGCGCGCAAGTCGGAGCGGTATGCGTTCAGCGTGTGGGCGGAGACGTTCTTGCGCTGCAACTCTTCGAGGTAGGCGGCGATGCCCGATTCCAGTTCAGACATGGGTTGGCTCGGGCATCATGAAATCGTCGAGCGCCACCAGCGCGCGGCGGCAGATTTCGGCATGGCGCGCCTTCTTATCGTGGCGGAATCGGCGCTTCTCACTCTCATCGAGTGAAGGCAACAAATCGAACGCGATGTTGGCGGGCTGGTAGCGGGCGGGATCAGCGCCGGAGATGTAGTGGCAGAGCGATCCGAGGGCCGTGGCGCGGGGGAATGGGCGGAATGGCTGGTTCTTTGCGAGGGCTGCGGCGTGGCGACCCGCGATCAATCCCGTGGAGATAGATTCCACGTAGCCCTCGACGCCGGATATCTGTCCGGCAAAGAAGATTTGTGGGCGCGTTCGCAGTTGGAGCGTCGGGGTGAGCAGCGCCGGCGCGTTGATATAGGTGTTGCGATGAATCTGGCCGTAGCGCAGAAATTCGGCATTCTCCAGACCGGGAATCAGGCGCAGGATGCGTTTCTGTTCGCCAAAGCGCAGGTGATTCTGGAAGCCGACCAGATTCCAGCTATCGGCGCGCAGGTTTTCCTGGCGAAGCTGCACGCAGGCGTACGGGCGGCGGCCGGTGCGGGGGTCGGTAAGGCCCATCGGCTTCATGGGGCCGAAGCGCAGCGTGTCCCGACCGCGGCGGGCTATCTCTTCGATGGGCAGACAGGCTTCGAAGTAGGGAACGTCTTCAGGGATGTGGGCTTCGACGAATTGGGCGGCGAGCAATTCATCTACGAAGCGATCGTACTCTTGTTTATCGAACGGGCAGTTGAGATAGTCGTCGGTGCCATCGAGCGATTTGCCGTAGCGCGAAGCCCGGAAAGCGATGGCCGTGTTGACCGTTTCAGCGTCCACGATGGGGCTAATACTATCGTAGAAATACAGTCGGTCTGAGCCAGTTAAATGGGCGATTTCGAGGGCGAGGGCGTCGCTGGTGAGGGGTCCCGTGGCGATGATCTGGATGGCGGCGGGATCGAAAGCCGTAACTTCTTCGCGGCGGATTTCGATTAACGGGTTGGCGCTCAGAGCGCGGGTCATTTCATCGGCGAAAATACCCCGATCGACGGTGAGGGCTTGGCCACCGGGGACGCGCGCGGCTTCGGCGGCTTTCATCGCCAGGGAATCGAGGCGCCGCAGTTCTTCTTTCAACAGCCAGGAGGCGGAAGGCGATCTGTCGCTCTTGAGGGAGTTACTGCAGACCAACTCTGCGAATTTGTCAGTCTGATGGGCTTGGGTGGAGCGCGCCGGCCGCATTTCGAAGAGGATGCAGGGGAGCCCGGCAAGGGCGATCTGCCCAGCGGCTTCGCAACCGGCAAGCCCAGCCCCAATGACATGAATGCAAGGTCGCAAATCCTATTGTAAGTATTCTGAGCTACTGCGCCGCCGGGCCTTTTGAGTGACAATAAGAACAGATGCAGACGCACCTGGCCATAAACGATCGACTTTTGGACGAAGCCCTTCGCCTCGGGCGCCACAAATCAAAGAGAGAAACGGTATCTGCCGCGCTGAAAGAGTACATCGCGAACCGCCGGCATTTGGCCGCGGTGTCTGTTTGGAACTTGGGCGCGGTTGAGAGCGCCTATCACCCGCGCCCGTCACGGGCTTATAAGCGATAGGAAAGTTTACGGCGAAGTAGAATCGACCCCAACAGGCCGGAACCGAGCAGCAAAAGCGTGGCAGGTTCCGGCGTCGTAGTCCCAGTCTTGGCAGATGCCAAGGTGCCGGGCTTAAAACCCAAAGTGGTTCCCTTCGTGGCGTTCGAATAGGTCAGGACGCTGTTAGAAATGCTCACGCCGGTGGGATTAAAGAGCGAAGGCGGCACATTTCCTTTGATCGTCCCTTCCGGCAGAAAAATAGCCGAGGTGAACGTTAACGGACCAATCACCGGAGCGACGTAGGTGAAATCCAGAGCAAACGTGTCGTATGTCTGGCCCACCGGGTCTGAGATGATGAGCGTCGGGGTCAGGCCTATAATGGTTAAGGTCTGATTGCCCTTTACAGTCGCCGTAAGGGACAACACCGTGTACGTGGCGGAATTGGAAGTTGTACTGATGGGCGGGAGACTCGCGTCCACTATCGCTTGGACCAGGAACTGAGAACCGGCGAAGTGCAGTCCATCGGCACCGCTAATGGGGGGCGTCGCAAAAGTTCCCGTGACCGAATAGGTGTACAGCATCGAGGCTTCGGAACGAACTGTAAAAAACGCGAAAACGACGGCGAAGATTATGAGGGATCGGCGTATAAAAGCGGGCATGAAAGGGTCCTTGACTTGGGTTCAATCATACCATTAGCGCGTCGAGCGTGGGCCAAATATCACATTTTTTATTTATTTTTTAACTATCTTCGGGTGTTTTAGTACCTTTGTGCAAACGCGACCTGGTTCTATCGCTGATTCGCATGCAATACCTTCTTTCGCAGTCGGATGGACTTCGGCGTCACCTCTACCAGTTCGTCTTCGCGGATGAACTCGATGGCTTGCTCCAGGTTGAGCAGGCGCGGCGGGACCAGGCGGATGGCTTCATCGGCTGAAGACGCGCGCATGTTGGTCAGCTTCTTTTCCTTGACGATGTTGACGTCGAGGTCGGAGTGGCGGGCGTTCTCCCCGACGATCATTCCCTGGTAGACTTCGGTGCCGGGGCTGATGAAGATTTCACCGCGCTCCTGGAGGTTGAAGATGGCGTTGCCGGTTGACTTTCCAGCGCGATCCGACACGAGCGATCCGGTGGGACGCGTGGGGATCTCCCCCTGCCACTCGATGTAACCGTGGAAGAGCGAGTTCATGATCGCGGTGCCGCGCGTGTCGGTCAGAATCTCGCTGCGCAGACCGATCAGTCCACGAGAAGGAATTTGGAACTCGAGGCGCACTCGCCCCGAGCCGTGATTGATCATCTTGGACATCTTGCCCTTGCGCGAGCCGAGCTTTTCAATCACAACACCGATGAAAGCTTCGGGGCAATCGATGACCAGAAGTTCGACGGGCTCGTGCATCTTGCCATCAATGGACTTGGTCAGGATTTCGGGTTTGCCGACCATCATTTCGAAGCCTTCCCGGCGCATCATTTCGATGATGATGGCTAGCTGGAGTTCGCCGCGGCCCATTACTTTGAAAGCGTCGGGGCCGCCGGCTTGCTCCACGCGGATCGAAACATTGGTAAGCAGTTCTTTGTCCAGGCGGTCGCGCAAATTGCGGGACGTGACGTAAGTCCCTTCCTTGCCAACGAAGGGCGAAGTGTTGATCATGAACGTCATCGCTATGGTCGGTTCATCAATCTGAATGCGGGGCAGCGGCTTCGGCGTATCGGGGTGCGTGATGGTCTCTCCAATAGTGATTCCTTCAACGCCCGCAATGGCCAGGATGTCGCCCGGTTCGCCGGCGGTCTCATCGACGCGCTTCAAGCCCTCGAACGAATAGAGCTTGGTGATGCGCGTTTTCTGGAGCGAGCCGTCGAGTTTTACGATGCCGACGTCGTCGCCCAGGCGCAAGGTGCCGGCGAAAACACGGCCGATGGCGAGACGACCCAGATAATCGCTGTAGTCGAGATTCGCGACGAGCATCTGGGTAATGCCGTCCGGGTCACCCACGGGGCACGGGATGTGTTGCAGAATGCTTTCGAATAGCGGACGTAGATCCGTCGATGGATCTTCCATGGTGGCCTTGGCGATGCCTGCGCGCCCGTTGGTGTAGAGCACGGGGAAACTCAGCTGATCTTCGGTGGCATCGAGATCGATGAACAAATCATAGACTTCATTAAGCACCTCCTGGACCCGCGCGTCGGGGCGGTCGATTTTGTTGATCACCACGATGGGAGGAAGGTGAGCTTCGAGCGCTTTCATCAGAACGTAGCGCGTTTGGGGCAGGGGACCTTCGCTGGCATCGACCAGGAGCATGACGCCGTCGACAATCTTCAGGGCGCGCTCCACTTCGCCGCCGAAATCGCTGTGGCCGGGCGTATCGACGATGTTGATTTTGGACCCGTGATATTTGATGCCGGTGATTTTTGAAAGGATGGTGATGCCGCGCTCGCGTTCCAGGTCGTTCGAATCCATGACGCGCTCGGCCACCTCTTCATTGACGCGGAAAATTCCGCTCTGCCGCAGCATGGCATCCACCAGCGTGGTCTTGCCATGATCGACGTGCGCGATGATCGCGATATTCCGGGTTCCCTGTTGGTGATGTAGTTCCGTATTGCTCATTTGGCTTTCTTTCTATTCTTCGTGAATGACTTCGATTGGGTTGAGGCGCGCGGCGACACGCGCAGGGTAAATGCCGGCCAGCACTGTAACGAACCAGACCAGACTCAGGGCGGCGGCCAGCAGCCCGTACGGAGGGTGAAATTGTATTGTCCACCCAAAACTCTGTTTATTGATAACGAATATGAGGAGAAACGACAAAGCGAGACCCAGAACCAAGCCCAAAATGTTGGACAGAAGGCCGAGTAATGCGGCTTCGACGAGGATCATGCGCCGAAGCTGGAGCGAGGCGGCGCCCAGGTAGCGGAGGAGCCCGAGTTCGCGGCGGCGGTCGAGAACCAGAGCGAGAAGCGCGTTGGCGGCACCAAGCATGGCGACAATGATGGCAACGCCTTCCAGCGCATAGGTGATGGCGAAAGTCCGGTCGAAAATGCGCACGCCTTCACGGCGCAGAAGCTGATTGGGGGCGACCAGGATGGGTAATCCGGCGGTGGCATTTTGGATCCGGCGCTGGACCGCGCCCGATTCGGCACCCGGCTCGACATAGACGGCGATGTTGGTGGCGGGCTGACCGGGCAGGTATTTGAGCAACGTTGAGCGGTCGAGAACCACGTAGCCGCGCTCGCTGGAATACTCGTAGTAGATACCGGCGACGGTGACGTGGACTTGACGCTCGCCAAGATTAAGCGCGAGCTGCTCGCCGACGCGGACGTCGTGTTTGTTGGCGAATGGTTCGCTGACGATGGCCCGGTCGTGGTTCGGCAGCGAGGAGAGAATCGTGTTGGAGTCGCCGGAAAGGAAGCGAAGGCCGCCGTATTGCTTGACGATTTCCATATTGCCGGCGCCGAGAATGGCGCGCTGGCCCTGATATCGGAACTCGAAGCCGTGGAAGGTATCGACGGCGGCCACGCCTTTTACGGCGGCGATGAGACAAGAAGTTTGCGGCGGCAGCGCAGGGTATTGACCGGCACCGGCGGGTCCAGCGGCGCGGATGTAAATATCGGCGCGCAGTTGGGTGTCGAGCCAGACCATTACGGTTTCCCGGAAGCTGCCGACCATGATGCCGACGCTGGCCATCATGGCGATGGCCGTGGCGAGTGCCGCAACTACTACGGAGGTGCGGCCGAGCGAAGCGGTGAGGCTGCGACCCGCGAGCAGGCCTTCCGCACCGAATGCTTTTCTGAGCAGCGGACGCAACGAACGCACGACGCCGAGCACGAGAGCGGGAGCGGCCAGGGCACCGGCTCCAATCGCTAGTAGTGCGGCGGCGTATCCGAAAATGGGTTTGCCGTCGACCGGCTTTAGCGTGGATGCGGCGAACCCGGCTATGGCCAGCGCGGCGGCTAAGATCAGGTTGCGCCGATATTGGAGGCGGACGGCGGTCTCGCGCGATCCCCTGCCCATGGCTTCGGTGGGTGCGACGCGCATGGCGGCGCGGGCTGGTCCGGCGGCGGAGAGAAATGCGACCAGCGTTCCCGCGGTCATCGCGACTGCGACCGACTCTCCGGTGAGCGCTATCTCAGAAGGGCGGCTGCTGGTATAGAGGGAATTGATGGTCTGGGCGATCAGGACGACGATGCCGCTGGCCATCAATCGTCCCACCGCGATCCCAAGCGCGGACCCTGCGATCCCGATCAGCAGCGCTTCCGCGAGGAAGAGCCAGAATACGCCGAAACGGCTAACTCCAAGGGCGCGAAGAATTCCAATTTCGGGGCGGCGGCGAACCACGCTGACCGAGATGGTGTTGTAGATGAGGAATGCGCCCACCACCAGCGAAATATAACTGAGGACACGCAGGTTCCAGCGGAACGCCCGGAGCATTCGCTGATTTTCGTCGCTGCGCGTGCCGGGGCGGTTCACCTCGAAACCGGCCGGGAGAGCGGCGCGGATGCTGCGCTCGGCGCGCGTGATATCTTCGTGCGCTGTCAGAAAAACGTCGATGCGGTCGAGCTTCTTGTAGTCGTTGAAGAGGCGTTGCGCGGCGGCAATGTCGAGCGCGACGAATTCGGTCTTGGCCGGGGCGATATCGAGAACGCGGAAAGCGTGGCCCTGGACTGTGATCGCACTGTCCTTTTGAATGTGGAGGCGGTTCGCGACGGTTTCGGAAACAACCACGGCGTGCTCCCAATCGGCGGGACCGGCCGCGGAAGAGCTAATGTTGCCTGCGGCTTCGGCTACGAAATCCGCCGCATAGACCGTTACGAATCCGGAACCCTGAATTTCCGCTTGACGTTCCAGCCCGGGGGCGAAATGGGCATTTAGTGGGAGTTGAGCGAGGCGGCCGACCCACTGCTCATCCACGCCGCCGTTTGCCACAATTTCGAGATCGGTCTTGCCCACGATGGTGGTGAGAGAGGATTGGAACGAGCCAACGGCGGCATCGCCAGCCAAATCAATCGCGATCACGACAGCGACCCCGAGGGCCATGGAGGCTACGGTCAGGGCCGTGCGAAGCCGGTCGCGCTTGAGCGGGCGCACGATCAGTGTTCGGAACAGTGAGATTAGACTTCGCATCGGACGGCCTTAGTTTCGACTACGCTCGATGTCTTCGATGCGTCCATCGCGCATGCGCACGCGGACTTGGGCGATGGACGCGGCTTCAGCGCTGTGCGTCGCCATGAGAACGGCGGCGCCAAATTCCCGCGCGCTGCGGGAGATCAGGTTCAAAACCAAATCGCCACTGCCCGTATCGAGATTGCCAGTGGGCTCATCGGCGATAAGGATATCGGGCGATTGCACAAGGGCGCGGGCCACGGCGACACGCTGCATCTGGCCGCCGGAGAGCTGGTGGGGTAGTGAAGTGGCGCGGTCTTCAAGGCCCACCCACTGAAGGCGGTCGCGCGCGGTCTGGGCGGCATTGGCGGCGCCAGAGAGAAGGAGCGGGAGTTCCACATTCTCAAGCACCGTGAGCGTCGGAAGAAGCTGGAAGAACTGGAAAACGAATCCGATCCGCGTGCGGCGAAGCGCGGTGAGATCGGCTTCATTGAGTGAACTGGTGGAGCGGCCTTCGATGAGCACTTCACCGGAAGAGGGGAAGTCCATGGCACCGGCAAGATTGAGCAAAGTGGATTTCCCGCATCCGCTGCGCCCCAGCAGAGCCGTGACTGTGCCGGCTTCCGCGGAGAGGGAGATGTCCTGCAAAGCGTTGAGCTTCTGATCGTTAATCCGATAGGTCCTAAAAACCGAACACAGTTTCAGGCGCGGGGATGGCGGAGGCAATCCTCTATTATTTCACGTTGAAGCCGGCTTAGAACTTGGCGCGCGGGGCGGACGTGGCGGAGACGCTGTTGGCGATGCGGATGTCCACGGTGTCCACCACGTTGACAGAGCCGCTGGTTACCGGGAAGACGGCTTTCAAATCGAAGATTCCGCCCACGGTGGAGCTTTGGAAATAAGTTTGGAAGTTACTGAGCAGGTTCACGGTATAGGTGGAGCCCAGTGGATGTCCGACAACATCGTAAAATGTAAAAGCTATGCTGCCGACGGTACGGGTGTTGTCGAAGCCGACTAGCTCAACCTGAAGTCCGGTTCCAGTTCGCGTAGCATGGACCGTGGTAAGGGCGACCGCGGACTTGGCGATGGATAACGTCGCGGTTGACTGGGTGTCGCCGAGCTTCGCGGTGAAGAGCAAATCGCCAGCCGTGGTCCCGGTTTGAACGGTGATCGAAGGCTTTCCAGCGAACCGGCCGACGCTTTCTCCGGCCGCCACCGTAAAGGTGGCACTCGCGGCACCGGTGGCGGGAAAGATCATCCCGGAATCGGGAGCCGCTCCCACCGGCCCGTTTTGCAGTATTAGTTCCAGTGTTCCAGTGGCGGCTGACGGGGCGGGGGCGTCCAGATTGATGGTGACATCGGTCTGCGTTGAGCTGTTCACATCAGTAGAGGAGAAGCCGATAGACGGCTTGGGTAAAACGGGGGCGACAAGCTGACCGCGCAGGGACACGGTTTTCGCGTCCACAAAAAGAGTGCCGCTGAGAATTCCGGACGTGCCGGCCCCAGGAATGGAGATCACATTGAAGCTGGTGGGCTGGCCGCTGGCCAGAGTAAATGGCGCTGAGATGACTTGCGCGAGCCGAAAATCACCGGCGATGGAAAGTCTATTCACCGTGACGGTCTGCAGGTTGTTGTTTTGAAGAGTGAATTTGCGGGTGATTTGCAGGCCTCGCTGCACAGGTCCTAGATCGACACCGAGGGTATCGATTACTGGCTGAAGGGCCCCGGAGGCATCGGCGTAGTAGAGGGTGGGACCATAGGTCGTTTTGGCGAGAACGAAGAACGACACGGTGCCGGCGATGACCGATGCGCTGTACGATGCGACTTGGGTGGGGGCGAAGCGCAAAGTAAACGTCAGCGACTCGCCCGGGCCGAGTACCTTGGGCAAAGCGGGATAGTCGCGCAGCGAGAAAGCGCTGCCGCCGAGCGCGAGCTTGGATACGGTGATGGTGGAGGCACCCGTATTGGTGAGAGTGAGTAGGGTATCGAGCGTATCGCCTGGAGTGACTGAGGGCAAGGTCAAAGACGGGCCTACGATGTCGCCGCCATTTTTGAGAACAAGTTGCGCGAAGCCAGGCGCGGCGAGCAAGGCCAGCAGACTGATCGCGTGAAGTAGGCGAGCGAGGAAACGAAGCGTCATTGCTGTGCTCCGAGGGGTGCGGCGGTTGCGGCGGCTGCCGGAAGACGCGTCATTTCGGGGATTCCGGAGGAACTGAGCCGCATCAGGTAGGATTCGTCCTGGAGAGCGATGCGCACGCGGTCCGCGCTGACGCGGTTAAGCGCGTGCACGCCGCGCGAGAGATCGACGCCCGTGCTGAGGCGAGTCAATTGGCCGGCGGCCGAGCGGAGCAGCAGGCCCCGCTCGTCGGCGAGAAGGAACGACGGCCCAATCGCAATTGCCACAGTAATCGCGGGCAGGGTTGCGCGGGTGATGATTTCGCCGGTATTGAAGTTCATGCGTGCGATGAAGAAGTCTTCGCCGGATCGAGCGACTAAGCCGACATCGCGGGCTGAAGCTTCGTCAATCGCCAGTACGTCGTCAAAGAGGCCGACGGTAGGCATGGGACTGTCTTGAAGTCCATCGGCGGTGACGCGCCAAACGTCGCCGGTGGAGGCGAAAAACACGAGGGCAGGCGACCCGTTGCCCGAGAAGGCGAACAGGGCGTCGCCTTCCGGAGCGTCGAAGGAATTGGCGACGGCACCGGTTTCGTCAAGAATCCTGATCTGGGTGGCGGTCTTGACTATTCCGGACTTGCCATTAAAGGACGAATTCCAGACCACATCGGGCTGGGAGGCGGCGCGAACGGTCAGTGCTTCGGGGACACCGAGGGCGCGCTGCAGATGCTGCGAATCGTCGCGAAACACGGCAACCAGCGGCGCGGAGATAGATTGACCCGCTGCCAGCGCCGCGGAAAACAGGGCCGTGACCAGAAACGTGCGTCTCATAGAACCTCTCAAGGGTGCCCGATGGTGATAGTGGGGGGGCCGATGTTGGGCGGCAACGATCCCGAAGTGCTGGCAGCGGAAGCGGTAGATGGTCCGCGGCCGCGGAAGGCGAATGCCGCGCCCGCTCCGGAAGCAGCCGCAAGACCGATGACGATCCATAGCTTGCGGTGAGAGTCACCGGCACCCGTTCGCGCAAATCCGGAGGGAGCGGAGTTGGGAGTCCATCCACTGGGGGGCGCTTCGGCCGCGCGCGTAGCAACGGAAGCCGGGGCAAGAGTCGAGGCGGCAGGCGATCCTTTACCTCCAAGAATTTGGGTGGAGAGCGTGCCCGCGCGAGCTTCGCCTTTCGCGGCCGTGATGCGTATCTGAAGCTGGCCGGGAGTTCGACCGAACTGTAGACTGCGCAGTGCGGCGCGGCCGTGCGCGTCGGTAATCACAAGATCGGTGCGAATACCACTCGCGAAGATCCCGGTGGGGCCTTCGTCGGGAAGGCGGAAGCTCACGGTGGCTCCTTCGACTGCACTGCCGGTTTCATCGGTGACTTGGACGACGATGGGGCGGGACGCCTTGGAACCAGTGGCATGAACGGCTCCATCCCCTTCGACAACCTGCACTTGCAGAATGGCGATTTGGCTTAAGAGATTCGGGGCGCCGCTCAGCAGCGCGGCTACTGTGAGGGCGGTCAGGCCTGAACGAGGACCACGGAAACGTTGTCCGGCGCGCCGGCCTCGCAAGCCGCTTGGATCAGATTTCTGCACTTCAGTTCCAAAGTGGCTCCCGACGTTCCGTTTTCTCCCAAAATCTTTGCGATGAGGGCGGAATCGACTACGCCATGCAGTCCATCGCTGCAAAGAAGCAGCGTTGCGAGGGGTTCAAGGACTACGGAGTAGTAACGCTTGACGAGAGTGGCGCTGACGCCGATGGCCATGGTGAGCACGTGGCGCATGGGGTGACGCTTGATGGCATCGGCGTCGAGACCGAGGGGGATGCCCACTTCGCGCACCCAAGTCTGGTCTTCGGTGACCGGGTTGAGTTCGCCGTTAGAAAAAAGATAGGCGCGGCTATCGCCTACGCTGACCACGGCTAATTCCTGAGGCGCGATGGCGAGCGCGGCAACGAGGGTGGTGCCCATGCCTTCCAATTTGGAATCGCGGCTTGCGGCCGTCAGCACGCGCGCGTTGGCTTCCTCGAATGCATGCAGCAGGACGGAAGCGTCACGCACCGGAGCGGCGGAGACGATTTCAGTAACGGTCTCAACCGCGAGGTGCGAGGCTGTCTCGCCACCTTTGGCGCCGCCCATTCCGTCGGCAAGCAGGTAAAGGCTGAGGTCGGGTAGGACGCGGCAATAGTCTTCGTTGTTGGTGCGGACCAACCCCTTGTCGGACAGAGCGAAGGAATCCATAGTACGGCGAATGGTCTTACTATATCAGCGAGGAAGTCGGATTTTCGATACAGAACCCTATTCAATAGGGGAATTGGCACTTACCGATGAAAGAAAGATCCGGGCATTCCGCTGCGGGATCTATGATTCAATTGTGGCCGCGGTTGCCGTTGCCAGTTGTGTTCCAACACCGGACGCTCGCGAACCTGCGAACTTTCGGTATTTTCCGGCGACTCCGCCGAGAGCGCCGTCAATTTTCGTTTCATAAACCGCTCGCGCCGTGGTCTTGAGACCGCTTTCGCTTTTACGACTACTGAAAAGGGACATGTGTCCCTGCCACATAAACTCCGCGCGCTATTGCTGGGCGCGGTCCGGACGAAATTGAAGAGTTGATGCACAACCTGAATCCGGCACGGGTGGAGATGACGGTGACGGAAGAGCGGGATGAGGAGCTTATTCGGCGCGTTGATACTGCACCGGCATCACTTATCTTTTAAAACCCACAACCTTTGGGGCGCGATAGGGCCAGTATGGATTGTGCAAAAACGCGCGGGCAAGAAGAACGATGTCGGCTTTGCCTTCGCGGATTATGTCGTCGGCCTGCTTGGGCTCGGTGAGTCTTCCAGTTGCCCCCCGCCTTCGGCCCAGTCTTGCGCCGAAATTCGGAGAAGCCATGACATGAACCGGGAATCACAAGCTCGATGACTTCGAATCCCGCGCGAACCGCGCGCACGGCGGCTGCCCTTGCGCCTATGGGCAAGCTGGATTCCAGGCACTGCGCTGCATTCTTAAGCATCCGCGTGATCCGGGCCAGTTTTTCGATGTGCCCGTCATTCCACAAACCGAGGTCCGATTCGGCTATCCGTCTGCGGGCTTCGGTTCTTGAGCCCTATCCCACGGATGGTAAGAGGAGAGAAGAGATGAGGAGATTCCCCTCGATTTTGGCGCCACGGATCTTGCGGGGTTCCGTATCATGTGATAACAATAGACCTAAGTCGAACCAATTCATCTAACCAACCTCCCTGTTTGCTGTGGGATCACGGGAGCGTCGAAGCCGGTTTCGTCTCAAGGAAGGTATCCGTGGAGTCTGCCAATCGAAAATTGATTCGTCCATCTTTCAATGAATTCAAAGAGCAGGCCGCGGCGCCGCCACCTCCGCGCAAGGTTCCCCTAAAGAAGCCTGTTCCGCCCGACCAGACCAATGCGGAAAACTTCTATTACGTAAAACAGATGCAAACCAAGACGCCCATGGTCTTTGTGTTGCGCGATGGCGAGACTTTACACGGGGTGATTGAGTGGTACGACAAGTCGTGCCTGAAGGTGAATCGCATGGAGGGGCCGAATCTGCTGCTCTATAAGCCCAATATCAAATATATGTATAAAGACGAGAGCGAATAGGGCTGGCTTACTCGCGCGGCTTGCGGCTGCTGAGTCGGTACTGGCGTCGTGCTCCAGCGTCTTCGTAGCGACGGATTTCGACAGAAGTTTCCGGAATTACAGGCGGAATTGGGATGCGATTGCCGGCTGAATCGATGGCGACGAACGTCAGGTAGGCCGAGCTGGTGTGGCGCATCTCGCCCTTAATTAGGTCTTCGACAAATACCTTGACGCCGACTTCCATAGAGGTGCGAAACACCCGATTCACCGCGGAAACCAGCTTAACCAACTGGCCGATGCGCACCGGATGGATAAAATCCATGTGATCCACCGAGGCGGTCACAACGACAGTTCGGGAATGGCGCATGGCGGCCATGGCGCCGGCCAGGTCGACCAAATGCATCACTTTTCCGCCTAGAAGATTGCCCAGGCTGTTAGCGTCATTCGGGAGCGCAAGCTCCGAGTAATCGGAATAGGAATAGCGGACTGGTTTTCCTTCAAGCATCTCGAACGATTATAGATTGCGCGCGGTATCGTAAAAGAAGTGTCCACTCAACGGCTGGAAATATTGAAGAGCATGGTTGCGCAGAAGCCCGATGATAGTTTCGCGCGCTATGGGTTAGCGATGGAGTATGCAAATTCGGGGGACCTGAAGCAGGCGGTGTCCGAGTACGGCAAGCTGCTCGAGACCAATCCCGATTATGCGGCGGCTTACTTTCACGGCGGGCAGGCAAGCGAGAAATTGGGCGAAATGGACGAGGCGCGGGAATTTTACCGGCGAGGGCTGGAGTCGACGAAGCGCACCGGGGACGGCCACACCATGAGCGAAATTCAGGCGGCGCTGGATCTGCTAGGGTAAGTCGATAGTCATTGGGTGCAGCCTGTGCTACACTTAAGCCGTTGTAGATCAAAACTTTCCGCGTAGATCGTTTCCCTCCGCTGTTTCCTGGTTTAGTTCTACCCCGCATTTTCATACATGAAAACTTTTTCGGAATTTCCTCTTTCTTCTGCTTTGCAGGAGAAGTTAGCACAGAATCAATTTGTAAACCCGACACCCGTACAGGTGGGTGCGATCCCTCCGGCATTGGCCGGAAAGGACGTACTGGGTACGGCTCAAACGGGTACAGGCAAGACCCTCGCATTCCTGATCCCGATACTCGAACGGCTGGATGCCAAGACATCCACCGGCGTGCAATCGGTAATCCTGGTTCCCACGCGCGAACTGGCGATGCAGGTAATGGATACTTTCACCAAGATTCGCCCTAAATCCGGCATTCAGGGCGCATTGGTGGTTGGCGGCCTCTCCGAGAACCCTCAGTTGCAGGCGATTCGGCGCGGTGCGCAGTTGATTGTCGCGACTCCCGGACGTTTGCAGGATTTTCTGCAGCGTCGCTTGGTTCGGCTCGATAAAGTCCGCATCCTGGTGCTCGATGAAGCCGACCGCATGCTCGATATGGGCTTCCAGCCCGCGATCAAAGCGGTGGTGGATCAATTGCCGACCGAGCGGCAGACGCTGTTCTTCTCGGCGACGATTGAATCTTCGGTTGCGCCGCTCATTGCGCGTTACCTCAAGAATCCGGTGCGAATTGAAATCGGATCTTCGGCGCGTCCGGTTTCCAGCGTGAAGCTTCAGATGTTTGAAGTAGCGACGGACCAGAAGCTTGGACTGCTTCGCAATCTGCTAGGCCGCGAAGAAGGGACGTTTCTGGTGTTCGCGCGGACTAAGCATGGCACAGAGAAGCTCGCGAAGAAACTGACCCAGGCGGGGATTGAGGCGGGACGTATTCACGGTGACCGCAGTCAGGCGCAGCGGACCGCCGCATTGCAAGGATTTCAGCAGGGGCGTTATCGCGTTCTAGTGGCGACCGACGTTGCCGCGCGCGGTATTCACGTGAATGGCATCGCGCATGTGGTGAATTACGATTTGCCGCAAATTCCAGAAGACTTCATCCACCGCGTCGGGCGAACTGGCCGCGCTGAATTGAAGGGTATTGCGTCTACTTTTGCGACGCGCGAAGAAGCGGGCGAAATCCGACGGATTGAGCGACAACTGCAGGTCCGGTTGGAGCGAATGCCGATCGGAAATGACGTGACGAGGGAAGTGCGCGGGAGATAGGCGGCCGGGTTTGGAAAACCCGACGCACCTTCCACGAGGCGATTCCGTTGGGATTAGCGCCTAGAACGGCACGTCGTCGTCGGTGATGCCGCCGGTGAAGGCGTCGTCTTGCTGCGGGGTTGACGACTGCGGGCGCGGGGCGCTGCGGGGCATGGATACAGGCTGCTGCGAATAGCCACCGCCGCTCTCTCCGCCCTCGCCGCCGCGGCCTCCGAGCAGAATCACCTCTTCGGCGACCACGTCAGTCGCCCAGACTTTTTTATTGTCCTTATCCTCGTAGCTGCGCGTGTGCAATCGGCCCTCAACGTAAACCTGCTTGCCTTTCGTCAGGTACGGAGACACGTTTTCGCCACGCCAGAGAGTGACATTAGACCAATCCGTCTCTTCCTTCCATTCACCAGACTGCTGGTCTTTCCAGCGACGGCTGGTGGCGACGGAAAACTTGGTCACCGAAGTACCCCCGGGAGTGAACTTCGTCTCGGCATCTTTGCCGAGATGACCAACGAGGATTACTTTATTGACGCTGCGCGATGCCATAAGCCGCACTTTACCATAACGGCATCGCGACGCAAATTTCCCAATTTACTTCTTGGCGGGGGCGCTGGCCTGACTCGCAATTACCAGCGTCTTGATCTTGGCGTAGGTGGCAGCGGGGACGATTTTCTTAGTCGTTAGCTGGGTCTTGTTTTTATAAGGACGACCCGCGATAATCTTCGCCGAATAAGCATCGCCAACGCCGGGGAGAGCCTTCAATTGGGATTCTGTAGCTGTGTTAAGGTCAACCAGATCGGCTGCGGGGGCTGTCTTCGCAGCCATCTTGGCCATCGACTTTTTGACCGTCTTCGCGGGGGCGGTCTGGGCTGGCGCGATCCCCATCGCGGCACACAGCAGAGTGATCAGAGCAAACAAACGCAGTATTTTCATACCGTCAATCTTATCGAAACTCCGCCGTTGCATATGGATTGCCGCGCGGCCTCGACCAGACGCTCGTTGTAATCGCTGTTTGCGGGAGTGGCGAGGAGACCCTCCGCGTCAAGATCCAGCAGCAACCTCTGGCGCGCGGCCAAGTCGGGTTCCGCCGCGATTCGCGTGCATGCCGCGACGATGCACTCCACCGATCGGTAGCCGTAACCCACTGGCGTAAGTCCCGTGCCGCCTAGGTCCACATATTGAAAATAGTCCGGACTCGGCTCGGCATACATAGTCGCACCGTCTCCCCCGGGATTGCGAGTGTACACGTATTCCACGCCGCGGTACTGATCGGAGTGCGTGAGCAGCGCGCCATTTTCCGCGCCGCGGCACCAGAGAGTAAGCCCCTGGGTGTTGGTTCCCGGAGCAGCGTCCGGAAAGCTCAGGCTGTTTTGAACATTGAGGCAAGCTCCGTTATTCCAAATAACGCGCGCGTCCGTCCAGAGGTAGCCCATTTTGCCATTCGGATATTGATCGGGGATGCCGTAGACGCTGACTTCGACGGGCAACAGGCCGGTGATGAAGTGGACGAGGTCGACGTAATGACACCCAATATAGGAGAACGCATCGGAATTTTCGGTGGTGCACCAGTTCTGAAAATTGGTGTGGCGGTAATACCATTTCTCCATTAAGCGCGCGGAGCCGAGCTGGAATTCGCCGAACAATCCGGCCCGGTAGCGGCGACGCGCCATCAGGCTCCGGTCGTCGAAACGCTTGTGATATTCGACGGCGACGACAAGGCCGCGCGCGAACGCTTCGTCGCGGACGGCGAGCGCGTCGGAATGCCGCAGCACCAGCGGCTTGACGCAGCAGACGTGCTGATCTTGGCGCAGCGCGGCCTGCACCACTTCGAAATGAAGCTGATCGGGAACGGCGACAATCACAATTTGACCAGCCGGCAATTCGGCAATCGCTTCCTTGAAAGCTTCAGGCTGCGTCGAATCGCCTTGTGGAAGCGCGCGGAAACTTTGACCTGGAAATGCCTCGCGAAGCACCGTGGAACTCGCGAGCGCAGCGCCAGTCTGGGCGCGCGACGAGCACACGGTGATCTGTCCAACGCGTCCCAACCGCTGCAGATGAAATATCGATGGCAGCAGTTGATCGTGTGTGATCATGCCGCCGCCGATGATGGTGACGTGCGGAGTCCCGTTTGGCATCATACGGCGGCGGCGAAGGCTTCGGCTAGCACGGCGGCACTTTCCAAAATCGCCTCTTCGGTGATGACCAGCGGCGGTGCGATTTTCACGGTGGCGCCGCCGTAGCCCACGGGGGTGAACATCAGCACGCCCTTATGGAAGGCACGGCGAACGACATCGAACGCGAGATTAGCGTCGGGCTCCTTCGACCCCGGCTGCACGCACGCGATACCGGCGACTAAACCCTTTCCGTCAATGCGGCCGATTTGCGGATGGAGTTTCGCGAGGTCTTTCAGACAGCGATGAAGAACCGCGCCAACGCGTGCGGCATTGTCGGCCAGTTTTTCACCGACGATCAGATCGATGGAGGCCAGTGCCGCGGCGCAACACACGGGGTTACCGCTGTGTGTGGACGTCATGCTGCCCACGGGGTGCAGGTCCATCACGTCGGGGCGGCCGGCAACGGCGGAGAGCGGCAAAGAACTCGAAATGCCTTTGCCGAAGCAGGCGATGTCGGGCACGATTCCGTAGTGCTCGAATCCAAACAAAGTTCCAGTGCGCCCAAAGCCAGCCTGCACTTCATCGCAGACGAGAAGCGCTTTGTGGCCTTTGCACCATTGCTGGAGGCTCTTTATGTAGGCTGGCGGAGCGAAGGCGGCGCTGCCGCCCTGGTAGGTTTCGAGTATCACTCCCGCGACGTTTTGCGATTCCACTCCACTCTCGCGCAGCGCGCGCTCGAACCCTTCGAACGAGACATCGGTGGTGCGGAAGCCATCGGGAAAAGGGATTTGGATGAAGCCGGGATCGACGTTCGTGATCCATTGTTTAAGTGCCGGAATGCCGCCAGCCTGTTGGGCGCCCAGTGTTCGACCGTGAAACGCTTTGTCGAACGAGACGATGACGTGCTTCGACCGTCCGCCGACTTTCAGGCCGTAAGTGCGGCATAGCTTGATAGCGCACTCGACGGTTTCGGAGCCCGTGGTGAGAAGGAAAACCTTTTTCAGCGGATCGGGAAGAATCGAAGCCAGCTTCTCGACGAGCTCCGCGCGGATCTCGTTCGGGAAGCAGTAGCTGGTGAGAAGCCCGTGTCGAACCTGCGCCGCGATGGCTTCGGCGATTTCCTTGCGCCCATGACCGGCGTTGGTGATCAGCACCCCTGACGACCAATCGATCCATTTGTTGCCATAAGCATCGAATACTTGAAAACCTTCGGCATGATCCCAGAGCACGGGAGCTTGCCCGCGCATGGCGACCGGTTCGCAGCGATGCAGCGATTCGAGTATCGGCAACGATTCCGGAACGGGTAGCGGAGTCACGATGCGCCGCAGCTGGGTTTCAATGCGCGGGACGGATTGCGGAACCAGTGAGAATTCGAGCGCCATGGGAGTGTCCCCCATAGTGTACATTTTGCTTATGATCCGAAGAAGTCGGCTGATATTTTTTCTAGCCTTCGCTCTGGCAGCGGAGGCCCCTAACCCCGCGGAGTTGATCCGTTCGCGGGACATCAAAGCGCAGATAACTTTTCTGGCCGCGGAAAGCATGGCGGGCCGAAATGCGGGTAGCGCGGAAGGGCGAATCGCAGCGGATTACATCGCATCGGAATTCGAGCGGCTGGGGCTGAAGCCGGTTGGGGATGGGGCGACCTATTTCCAAAATTTCGATCTGGTGCAGTTCAACCTTGACAACGCGCAGATGGGACTCTCGGCGCGCATCGGAGATGCCGAGAAAAATTTTCAGTTCAAGCACGATTTCGCGTGGGTGCGGCAGGGCGCCAACAGCGCCAAGGTGTCCGGGCCGCTGGTCTTCGTGGGTTATGGCGTGAACGCGCCGGAATACGGCTACAACGACTTCGCTGGAGTGGATGTGCGCGGGAAAATTGTGATGGCGATGAATTGGGAGCCGCGGCAGTTCGATCCGAAATCGAAGTTTAAGGGCGCGTGGAACACGGTGCACGCGTACTCGCATTACAAGATGGAACAGGTGCGGCGGGCGGGTGCGGCGGGGCTGCTGATGGTGCGGGATCGCAAACCGGTGCGGCCTCCACGCCTCGCCAGCGGCCCCACAAATATGCAGGCGGGAACGGCAGCGGAGATCTCTTTGGCAGGGGATTTCTGGGATCTGCCGACCTACTCGATCTCAGCCGACTTGGCCGATGAACTTCTGCATTCTTCCGGAACCACCGTGGAAGCTTTGCAGAAAGAGATCGACGCGAGTTTGCAGCCGCACTCGATGGTGGTTCCCGGAATCACCGTGACTATGGATAAGGCTCTCAAAGACCGGCGAGTGATTGCGACCCGCAATGTTGTGGGGCTGCTCGAAGGCTCGGACCCATCGCTGAAGGATGAAGTTGTCGTGGTCACGGGGCATTACGACCACATGGGCGTCGTGGGGAACAGGATGTATCGAGGGGCGGATGACAACGCTTCGGGCACCGTTGGCGTGATGCAAATCGCGAAGGCTTATGTGCAAGGCGGAGTGCGACCCAAGCGCAGTGTTCTGTTCGTGGTGTTCGAGGCCGAAGAAGAGGGATTACTCGGCGCGGCTTATTATGTCCGGCACCCCATTTTTCCGCTGAAAAACACGGCCGCGAATCTCAACATGGACATGATCGGGCGGGACGAAGATTCGCCGACATGGAAAACTCCGGCCGATCAGAACCGAAACAGCGTGAATGTGGTGGGAACCTTGTACAATCCGGCTCTGGCAAAAACGATTGAGCGGAGCAACCGCGAGATTGGCTTAAAGTTGGACTACAAAACCGATGCGCGCGACCCGGAGTCATGGTTCGCCCGAAGCGACCATTTTCCGTTCGCGATTGAAGGCGTGCCGATGGTTCTCTTCAACACTGGCGAACACCCCGACTATCACACCGAGCAGGACACACCCGAGCGCATTAACTATTCAAAAATGGAAAAAATCGTGCGGCTGATTTTTCTGACCAGCCTGGATGTAGCCAACGCCGCCGAGCGGATTCCGTTCGTCAGGTGAGCAGCGGCTTCACTACATTGCCGGCAACATCGGTGAGCCGAAAATGGCGGCCTTGGAATTTGTAAGTCAGCCGCGTGTGGTCGATGCCTAGGCAGTGCAGAATTGTAGCTTGCAAATCGTGCACATCCACCGGGTCTTTGGTGACGTTGTAGCCGTAGTCGTCCGTCTCACCCATGGTGACTCCGGGTTTCACGCCGCCGCCGGCCAGCCACACGGTGAAGCAGCGCGGATGGTGGTCGCGGCCGTATTCGGTTTCGGTCAATCGCCCCTGGCAATATACCGTACGTCCGAACTCGCCGCCCCAGATCACAAGAGTGTCGTCCAGCATCCCGCGCTGTTTGAGATCGGTCACGAGGGCGGCAGCGGCCTGATCGGTTTCCCTGCAACGCTTGGGCAAATCCTGCGGAAGTTTTCCATGGTGATCCCAATCGCGATGATAGAGCTGAATGAAGCGCGTACCGCGTTCGGCGAGTCGTCGCGCTAAGAGACAGTTCGCCGCGAACGTGCCGGGCTTCTTAACGTCGGGCCCATAAAGATCGAGCACGCTTTGCGGCTCTTTCGAAAGGTCGGTCAATTCGGGCACGGACGTCTGCATGCGATACGCCATCTCGTACTGCGCGATGCGCGTGGAGATTTCGGGGTCGGCAACATCGTCGAGTTCGATCTGGTTGAGCTGGCCTAGCGTATCCAGATAGCGCCGTCGATCATCCGAAGTGAATCCTTTCGGGTTCGATAAGAACAAGACGGGGTCGCCGACGGAACGGAATTTTACGCCCTGATAGCGGCTGGGAAGGAATCCGCTGCCCCAGAGCCGGTCATAGAGCGGCTGGCCGCCCGTGCCCGAACCCGGCGAAATCATCACGACAAAATTGGGCAGATCTTCGGTCTCGCTCCCGATGCCATAGGAAACCCACGCGCCCATGCTGGGTCGTCCGGCGATCTGCGCGCCGGTCTGCAAAAACGTCACGGCCGGATCATGATTGATGGCGTCAGTGTGCATCGACTTGATAAACGTCAATTGGTCGGAAATTTTGGCGGTGTAGGGGAGTAGTTCGCTGACCCATGCGCCGCTGCTACCATGACGGTCAAACGCGAATTTCGAAGGGACTACCGGGAAGCTGGACTGCGATGCCGACATGCCCGTGAGCCGCTGACCCATGCGGATGGATTCGGGAAGGTCCTTGCCTTGAAACTCCACCAGACGTGGCTTGTAATCGAAAAGCTCCATCTGCGACGGGCCGCCGGATTGAAACAGATAGATGACGCGTTTGGCTTTTGGCGCGAAATGCGGGAGGCCAGGCAGTGCGCCGTGCGAGATTTTGGCGGGAGTCTCCGATGCGGCGAGATCTTTGTTCAGCAAGCCCGCCAATGCGGCGATTCCTAAACCGCGTGCGTTCCTGCCAAAGAAATGGCGGCGGGTTAATAACGAGCAGTGTTCATCGAGCGGATCGATTGAAAGTTTCACTTGGGGGTCCTCTATTGCTTTGTTACCGTCTCGTCAAGATTCAAAAGTAGACTCGCCACTGCGGTATAGGCGGCGAGGTCCGCCGTGTTTAAGTTCGCGTCGCGCGCCGACGATCCGTAACTCAGAAATTCGGTTGCGGATTTCGGGTCCGCCTTGTAGCGCGCGTCGAAGCTATCGAGCGCTTGCAGCATTATCTGCTTTTCAGAAGCCTTTGGGGCGCGTGCGAGCATGAGCCGGTAAGCGTAGTCAATCCGCGCCTCTGGTGACGCGCCACCATCCTTTATGACGCGTTCACCGAGTCTGCGGGCGGCTTCAAGGAAACTCTCATCGTTCATCAGGTCCAGCGCCTGCAGCGGAGTATCGGTTCGCGTCTCGCGCACGGTGCACGTTTCGCGATTTGGCGAATCGAAGTTGACCATGAACGGGGGCGGCGATGTTCTCTTCCAAAACGAATAAATGCTTCGGCGGTACAACCCTTCGCCCTTATCCGGCTCGTAGCCTTTGCCGCCAGCGAGCTCCTGCCATAGCCCCGCGGGCTGGTACGGCTTCACAGAGGGGCCGCCCACTTTCTCCACGAGCAGACCCGATACAGCCAACGCCTGATCGCGAACCATTTCAGGGCCAAGCCGCAATCGCGGACCGCGCGCCAACAACCGGTTTTCTGGATCGCGCTGCAAGAGATCTGGAGTTGTCCGCGAGGATTGCCGGTAGGTCGCGCTCATCACAATTTTCTTTTGGAGCGCGCGTACGTCCCAGCCGCTATCCATAAATTCCACCGCGAGCCAATCGAGAAGATCTTGGTGACCGGGCCACTCGCCTTGCGATCCAAAATCTTCGACGGTCTTAACAAGGCCGGTGCCGAAGTACATCTGCCAAAAACGGTTTATGGTGACGCGGGCGGTCAAAGGGTTGCCGCGATCAACCAGCCAGCGGGCCAACCCCAGACGGTTGTTGGGCCACTCCGGCTTCATCGGCGGAAGCACCCCAGGAACGCCGGCCACCACTTTTTCGCCGTGATTGTCATAAGCGCCGCGGCGCAGAATGAATGCGTCGCGCGGCTTCTCGCTTTCCACCATCACCATCACCGTCGGGATGGTTTTGTAATAGCCTTCACGGCCTTCGCGAAGTCCGGCGAGTTCCTGTTGGGCGGCACGCACATTTTTCGGAGAAGCTTTGGCGAGGAAAGCCAACCGCAGCTTGTCGAGTTGCGCGGGGGTGCGATCGCTAAATGGAATGGCGGCGATTTCATGAATGGATTGGCGCAACGGAATTATCGCTGCTTGCTCTGGCGAGAGCGCGAAATTGTAGACGCGCACGTCGCCGATCTCGCCACTGAATCTCAACCCTCCACCGGCCCCGATGCGGAACGGCACCTTCGATTTCATGGGCCAGTTTAGATCGTCGAAGAGAATTTTCATCTCCCGTGGTTTGCCGTCGACGTACATCGTCACGCCGGAGGCCTTCCGCTTACCGTCGTACGTGACCAGTACATGCTGCCACTCGTGCAGCTTCAGAGGCGCGGCAGTTTCCACGCGCAGGCCAATATCCGTCCATCGGAAGACGATGTGCAGGCGAAGCTTGCCGTCGATCACATAAAGGCCGTGGCCCGTGCCTTCGAAATATTCTTCGGAATGCGAGAGGATTGCGCCCTTCGCGGAATCCGGCTTCACCCATGCGGCAAACGTGAACGGGTCGAGATATTCAAAGTTGGCGATATCCGGCCCGGCTTCGATAAATTGCTTGCCATCAAACGCGCGAGCGGCGCCAATGGGCGCATCGGCAGTTGGAAGGCTGCAGTGCTCGCCGGGCTTCTCGACACCTTTCTCACCACATCCGGTGATCTTTTCGCCGACTCCCGCTTGGCGAAATACCAACCCATCGGTAAGTGTCCAATCGGCGGCGCGCGATTTCGCCATCTTCTTTTCCCACTTGAGTTGATCCTTCGAGACCTTGGGCGCGAGTGCGTTCCAGCGCGATTCGGAAGCGGCGATCTTGTCATCCCACTTCTTCAACGTCTGCTGCTGGGCCGGCGTTGGGGCTTTGATGTACGGCTCCTCATTGCCCCAGTTGTAGACCAGTCCCTTCTCCGGGACGTTATTGAAGAACGCGAACATCCGGTAGAAATCTTTTTGGAGAAGAGGGTCGTATTTGTGATCGTGGCAGCGGGCGCAACCGAGTGTCAGACCCAGCCACACGTTGGACGTGGTTTCAGTTCGATCCGCGACGTATTCCACGCGAAATTCTTCCGGCACAATGCCGCCCTCCGCGCTGGTGCGGTGGTTTCGATTGAAGGCCGTGGCTATGCGCTGATCGAGCGTCGGATTCGGAAGCAGGTCGCCGGCGAGCTGCTCAATCGTGAATTGATTGAACGGCATATTGCGCCGGTACGCATCGATAACCCAATCGCGCCAGCGCCACATGTCGCGATTGCCGTCGCTTTGGTAACCGTTGGTATCGGCATAGCGTGCCGCTTCCATCCATCGGAACGCCATGCGTTCGGCGTGTTCCGGTGAGGCGAGAAGCCGGTCCACAGCCTTTTCATACACGTTTGCGGAATTGTCGTTAAGAAAAGCATCAACATCGGCGGGCGAAGGGGGAAGTCCGGTTAGATCGAGGGTCACGCGGCGGAGAAGCGTGGCCTTACCGGCTTCGGCGGCAGGCACAAGACCTTCTCGCTCGAGTTTACTTGCGACGAAATTATCTATCGGGTTGCGCGGCCATTCACGCGCCTTGATATCGGGAACCGCGGGGCGAACCGGCGGAATGAGAGACCAATGCTTTTGCCAAGTTGCGCCCTGCGCGATCCATCGGCGCACCAGATCTATTTCAGGGTCGGTCAGTTTTTCGCGACCGAGATAAGCGGGGGGCATCCGCAGGGTTTTGCTTTCACTTGTGATGCGGCGAAAGATTTCGCTATGCTCGGGATCGCCCGAAACAAGCGTATTTCGGCCGCCGGAAAGAGCGATCTTGGCGCCCGATTCCTGATCGAGACGCATTTTCGTTTTGCGATTCCCGGCGTCAGGGCCATGACACGCAAAACATTTGTCCGAGAAGATCGGCCGGATGTCGCGATTGAATTCCACAGTCTCGGTCGCCCCCCACATAGCAGGCAGAAACGCAACGACAGCGACCGGGAACAAACGCATGGGCCCCTCTATTATCCCTCACTAAATCGGTAACTTAACGAGCGACTTCCACGAGGATCTTGGTGAAAATCAGCGGATTCTCATCCCAAGCGCGCAAGGCGTCACCGGCTTGCTCCAGAGGAACCACGCGGCTGATCAACTCCTCCACTGGAAACGTCTTCCGCTCCAGCATTTCGATGACGCTGACGAAGTCGTCGGGCATAGCATTGCGCGATCCCAGAATGTCCAGTTCCTTTTGCACGAAGAGTTTCGTCTCGTACGAGACCGGTTCCTTGGCATAACCGATATACACAACACGGCCCGTGAATGCGACTTCCTCAACCGCCGCGCGAAACGTTCCCGGCGTGCCGATGGCCTCGATAACGACATCAGGCCCATCGCCTCCGGTGAGCTTCTGCAATTCGTCATGCAGTGAAGCGCTGCGCGTATTGATGGTGTGCGAAGCGCCAGCCCTGCTCGCGAGGGCGAGCTTGGCGTCGTCCATATCCACTGCGATCGTGAGCGCTCTTCGGTGCGCGGAGCCCGCGATTGCGCCCATCCCGATGGTCCCGCAGCCGAGTACCGCAACCACATCGTCTTCAGTCACGCGACCGCGGGCGACGGCGTGAAATCCAACCGTGAGTGGTTCCACCATGGAGAGCTCGCGCAGGGAAAGACTCGGCGAGACTTTCAACTTGCCCCACGGAACCGTGATGAATTCCGTGAGCGCGCCATCGCGCTGCACCCCAAGCGTCTCATTGAAGCGGCACGCGTTGAAGCGTCCGCGCTTGCAGGCCGGGCACGCACCACAGTTGGTATACGGAGAAAGCGTCACATTCATGCCACGCGCCAACTTTTCCGGAACGCCATCGCCAGACTCTACGATGGTTCCAGCGATTTCGTGGCCCGGGATGCGGGGGAACGAGACCATCGGATTTTTCCCTCGAAAGGTATTTAAATCCGAACCGCACAATCCGACCATTCGAACCCTTAAGAGCACTTCGCCGCTAGCTGCTTTTGGCGGCTCGATGGTTCGCAATTCGGTCTGACTGGGAGCTTGAATAAAGAGCGCGTTCATAGTCGCGCCCAATATACCAGTTGCCTTAGAATTGCGGGGGATGCCGGTGCGTCAGCCGGTCGTAGAGGAAGCCCGCACCGGCACCCGAGAGGGCTCCGATACCAGCGCCGCGCCCGCCGCCCGCAAGTGCGCCAATAGCTGCTCCGACACCAGCCGTCCCTGCCACGATCGCGACCGATTTTTTGCCGGAACGAGGTCTCACATAGCTTCTCGTGGTGTAGGTTTGGGGGTAGTAGCGTCGGCTATTCGATACATAGCGTGAGCGGTGATGACGGCGGTGCGACCGCTGCCGATAGACCGGAGCCGACTGATCATAGTAGTTGTTGTAGCCATTCGAATACGAAGCGTTTTGGACGTAAGCCGAATGGCCGTCATTTGCAAGAGTTGCCGGTTGTGCAAACGCTTGAGGATCGACAATCGCACTGGGTGAGGACGTGCGATTCCAACCCATTGCGGCAACAACGCTCAACAAAGAGAAAGCGCCTACTGCTATTCCTGTTTTGGGGTTTATCCATCGCATCATGTTTCGTATGACGAGGGCTTCCTGAATAGAGTTGCGTCGGCGAGACTTTATGAAGCGATCTTCATCTAGCGTGCGCCGCGAAACGCAGGCGAGTTTATGGGCGGTCCAATTGCCGCTGGCATCGCAAAGAGCGGGGCGCAGGAGTTCTAGCACATACCGTTTAATTTGTTCCGCGTCACGTTCAGGAAGGTCTTCGAGCAGATAGCGCGTGAAGGTCTGCAGCCACGCGGCCATTCCGGAGGGAAGCGGCGTGGGTCTAGGCAGCAGAGTGCTTGACTCTGCCGCAAAACCGTGGGCTTCGAGTTTGGCTCTAAATTCTTGGGCGGTAGGGAAATACCACGACACCTGCCGCTCGATGCCGAAGTGGGCGAATGCCGCGCGCATCGCCGTACAGACGGCGGCAACGTTGCCGTGACCGCCGAACTCGCCGACGAACCGGCCGGCTGGTTTGAGAGCGCGGCGAACGCCGTCAAGTACGAGATCGATGTCGCGCATCCAGTGCAGCGCGGCATTGGAAAATACGGCGTCGAACTCATGGTCGAATGTTAGTTGGTGCGCGTCGGCTAGACGGACATCGAGCCCGCGGGCCACACCGGCCGCCACAAAGTCTGGCGAAAGATCCACGCCCACAATCAAGCAACCGGCCGCTGCCAGCATTGTCGTGAGAGCGCCATCTCCGCAGCCAAGGTCGAGAATTCGTTCGCCAGGTTGGGGTACCAGCAGATCGAGTGCGGGCTGGCCCAGATCGGAAACAAAGCGCGCGTTCCTGGCGTAATCATCGGCGCTCCAGGTTTGGCGATTCATTACTTCTCATTATAATTTTCAATTTGTGGCACGCCGCATGCTCTGTTGGTTGGGGAGGCGAAACCATGAAACGTTTTGCAAAATATTTGTTCACCGGAGCGCTACTTTTAGGGGTTGGTGGTGCACAGGCTAAAGAACATCGTGACAGCCGCGACGATGGACGCTTATTTCGTCACGGTGATCGTGTCCGCGACCGGCACCAGCGCAGAGCATTTCGTCGCAGTGGTGCCTATCGAAACGGATACAGAGGTTCCAATCTTCCACCGGGACTTGAGAAACACGTTGATCGCACCGGTCATTTGCCGCCGGGTCTAGAGAAAAAGCGTTATTGGTAGCGAATTATTTGAAACCGACTACGCCATGCGGAATATAAGGTGCTTCCAGGTTGGCGATTTCCTCGGCCGTGAGATCTAACGATAACGCCGCAACCGCATCGACAAGGTGATGGGCCTTGGACACGCCAACGATGGGGCATGTGACCGGGGCTTTTTGCGCGACCCAAGCGAGTGCGACTTGGGCGCGTGGAACTCCTCGAACCTTCGCGACTTCAGAAACCTTTTCAGCAATATGTCGGTCAGCGGCAACGGTGGAATCATAAAGAACCTTGCCGACCTCGTCCGTCTCGACGCGGGGAGTGCTGTCATTCCACTCGCGCGTTAAGCGACCTCGTGCAAGCGGGCTCCAGGGCAGCACGCCGATTCCTTCCGCGGCACAAAGGGGCATCATCTCTCGCTCTTCCTCGCGGTTCATCAAATTATAGTGATTCTGCATGGTGACGAAGCGGGTATAGCTGTGCGTATCGGCAATGTAGAGAGACTTGCAGAACTGCCAAGCGAACATTGATGAGGCGCCGATGTAGCGCACCTTCCCGGATTTCACCACATCGTGCAGCGCTCCGAGCGTTTCTTCGATAGGTGTGCCGTAGTCCCAGCGGTGGATCTGATAGAGGTCGACGTAATCCATTCCGAGTCGGCGCAGGCTGTCGTCAATCGCAGTGAAAATAGCCTTGCGTGAAAGCCCAGCTCCATTCGGTCCTTTGCGGAACGGATGAAAACATTTGGTGGCGAGTACTATTTCATCACGCCGCGCAAAATCGCGAACCGCGCGCCCAACAATCTCTTCGCTGGTGCCATCGGAGTAGCTGTTGGCGGTGTCGAGAAAGTTGATGCCAAGTTCGAGAGCCTGTTTGATAAGAGGGCGGCTTGTCTCTTCGTCCATGGTCCACGCGTGCGATCCGCGCTCAGGAACGCCGTAGGTCATGCACCCGAGGCAGAGACGCGACACGTCGATACCGGTTCGGCCGAGTTTGATGTACTGCATTTTTTTAGAATAGCGTCAGGGCAGGGCCGAGTTTGCTACACTGCCGAAATCCAGAGGAGAAGCGATTTGGGGTCTACGTTTTCAGTCTTGAACGCAGCGCTCGCGGAGCAAATGCCGCCACTGAGTGGAAGCAAACCGGTGCTTGTTTTGCTACGACGCTCCTTGCACGCACGCTTGCCCGACGCACATCGACGTGCCGCGCTTCGTCAAGAAGATTGCGACGGATAACTTGATTGGGTCGGCGCGAGCGATATTCGATTTCAATTTATTGGGGGCGACATGCGCGCGAGTGTGCCCGGTGCAGGAGTTGTGCGAAGGAGCGTGCGTGCTCGGCGCGGAACATAAGCCGATCATGATTGGGCGGCTGCAACGGTATGCGATGGACCACGCCTACGAGCGGTCAATTTCGGTAATTCAGTTGAGCGCGCCAACGGGGAAGAAGGTCGCGGTGATCGGGGCTGGACCAGCGGGGCTTTCGTGCGCGGGCGAACTGGCTAAACGCGGGCACAGCGTGACGGTGTTCGAAAAGCGCGAGCTTGCCGGGGGACTGTCGACTTACGGAATCATTTCCCTGCGGGAACCGGTGGATCGCGCGCTGGCTGAAGTGGCGATGATTGCGCGGCTGGGAGTCCGCTTTGAAACAGGACGGGAATCTGGGCGAGATTTCACACTGACGGGGCTGCAGGCTGTTTATGACGCAGTGTTTATCGCGGCCGGTCTGGGTACAAGTCCGTCGGCGGGAATTGCGGGCGAGGAGCACATTGTCGATGGGCTGGATTACATCGAGCGAAGCAAAATGGACGTTGCGAATTTGAAGGTGGGGCATAACGTCGTCGTGATCGGAGCTGGGAACACGGCGATTGATTGCGCCACGATTGCTAAACGCTTGGGGGCCGAGCGCGTCACTATTCTGTATCGCCGCACGGCTCGGGAGATGACCGCCTACGGGCATGAGTATGCGTTTGCAAAAAGCGAAGGCGTTGAGTTTTCTTTCTTGACGCAACCGCTGCGCGTGCTGACGGAAGGAGATTCGGTGACGGGTCTGGCCTGCGGACGGATAATTCTGGGAGAGAACGACCGGTCCGGCCGGCCGGCTCCAAGGCCGATTCCGGGTGAGGAGTTTGTGCTTGCCACGGATCAGATTGTGAAGGCGATCGGGCAGAAAAAATTATCGGTCGACGGCGTGGCGATGAAAGGCGGCTATATCCAAGTTGACGAAGATTTTTTTACTAGCATTCCCGGTGTTTATGCGGGAGGAGATTGCATCCGCGTGAAGGGGGCGGCGTCAACCGTGATGGCCGGTCAGGATGGCAAACTGGCGAGCGCGGCGATGCACCGAAGGTTAATGCATGGCTGATCTCTCCATCAATTTCGCGGGAATCAAATCGCCGAATCCGTTTTGGCTGGCTTCGGCTCCCCCACGAATTCAGGGGCGCAGATTCACCGCGCATTCGAGGCGGGGTGGGGCGGCGCGGTTTGGAAGACGATTGGGCCTCCGGTTCTGAACGTCTCGAATCGCTATGGTGCTTGGCACTATAACAGCCAGCGCATGCTCGGGATCAACAACGTGGAGCTGATTTCCGACCGGCCCATCGAAATCAATTTGCGCGACATCGCCGAGGTAAAGCGCGCTTGGCCGGATCGAGCGGTGATCGTTTCGGCGATGGTCGAATCGTGTCCGGAGATATGGGCCGACATGGTGCGCCGCATTCAGGATACAAGCGCGGACGGCATCGAGCTGAACTACGGGTTGTCCGCACGGCATGAGCGAGCGGGGCATGGGAAGCGCGGTCGGACAAGTGCCGGAGTATTGCGAGCGGATTACGCGATGGGTTATGGATGTCGCGTCGATTCCGGTGCTGGTGAAACTGACGCCGAACATCACGAACATCGTCGCACCCGCGCGGGCTGCGGTCGTTGCGGGCGCGAACGCAATTTCACTGATCAACACGATCAACTCGATTGTGGGAATCGATCTGGATACGCTTGAGATTACCCCCAGCATTGCCGGTAAAGGGGGCCATGGTGGTTACGCGGGCCCGGCGGTGAAGCCCATCGCGTTGAATATGCTTTCGGCGCTGGGTACCGACCCAGTTGTCGCGCAATCCGGCCTGCCGATTTCAGGGATGGGCGGGATCTATACCTGGAAGGACGCGGCCGAGTTTTTATTGTTGGGCGCGGGCAGTTTGCAGGTTTGTACGGCCGTGATGCATTACGGCTTCCGGCTGATTGAAGATTTGTGCGACGGACTGTTGAATTGGATGGACGCGAAAGGGTTCACGACCATCGACAATGTGCGCGGCAAGAGCCTGCATCGTCTTTCGGAATTTCAGAATCTCGATTTGTCTTTTCGCGCGGTCGCGCGCATCAATCCGGGGATTTGTATCAAATGCAATCTCTGTTATGTGGCGTGCAACGATACGGCGCATCAGTGTATCGACTTGGTCAGCGAAGTGAACCAGCGGCCGCAGCCGCGCGTTCGCGAGGAAGATTGCGTGGGCTGCCGGCTCTGCTACAACGTTTGTCCGGTCGAGAAATGTATTTCAATGGTGGAACTGCCTGCGTGCCGGCCCTCTATCACGTGGGGCGAGCTCACTCAGGCGAAGCCCGACGTCACGCAGGATTGGGAAGCGATGAAACGGTATCGTGAAGAGACCGATATTCACATTCACTAAATCATGGCGCTGCTGATTCAGAACGGAGTAGTGGTTACCGCCGATTCGCGTTACCAAGGCGATATTTTTGTGGAGGCTGAGACCATCACTCGGATTGGCCGGGATCTGAAAGTTCCGCCCGATACGGAAGTTATCGATGCCCGCGGCAAGTTTGTTTTTCCGGGTTTCATCGATCCGCATGTTCACATCTATTTGCCTTTTATGGCGACGTTCGCAAAGGACAGCCACCAGACGGCGAGCACCGCGGCCTTGATTGGCGGTACCACTACGTTCATCGAAATGTGCTGCCCGTCGCGTGGCGAAGATGCGCTTGCGGGTTATCAATTGTGGAAAGGGAAGGCTAAGGGCAACAGCGCGTGCGACTACAGTTTCCACATGTCGGTCACGAAGTTCGAAGAGAACAGCGCCGAGCAGCTTCGCGCGATTGTCGCCGATGGAATTTCGTCATTTAAAATATTTCTCGCATACAAAGGTTTTTTTGGCGTTGACGATGGCGAGATGTACCAGACGCTGAAGCTGGCGCGCGAACTGGGCGTGATCGTTACCGCGCATTGCGAAAACGCGGAGCTGGTGAGCCGTCTTCAGCAGGAATTGATTGGCGGAGGAAAGACCGGCCTGAGTGGCACGAGCCCAGCCGGCCGGAATCGGTGGAGGCTGAAGGGACCAGCCGGTTCGCGATTTTCCTTGAGAATACGGGGGCAACGGGGTACGTGGTTCATCTCTCCTGCAAGCCGGCGCTGGAGGCGGCGGTGGCCGCGAAAGCCCGCGGCGTGAAACTTTTCGTGGAATCCGTCGTTCCGCATTTCCTTCTCGACAAGAGCTTCGCGGAACGGCCCGGCGTGGAAGGCATGAAGCACGTGATGTCCCGGCCGTTGCGTGCGAAGCATAATCAGGAGGCGCTGTGGAATGGACTTAGTGCAGGCCTCATCGATACGGTCGGGACGGATCACTGTCCGTTCGATACGGAACAGAAGCTGCTGGGCACGGACGCGTTCACGCAGATTCCGAATGGCATTCCGGGGATCGAAGAGCGCGTGAATCTGCTGTACACCTATGGCGTAAAGCGCGGCGGTTTGAATCTGCACCGGTTTGTGGACGCCGCCAGCACGCGCGCGGCAAAACTGTTTGGACTGTTTCCTAGAAAGGGCACCATCGCCGTTGGGAGTGACGCGGACCTGGTAATTTACGATCCGCAATACCGAGGTGTGATTACCGCCAGCACCCACCACGCGAATAACGACTACACCGGTTTCGAGGGATTTGAAATTGAAGGGAGACCTTCGGTGGTGACGGTGCGCGGCAAAGTTCAAGTTCGTGATGGAGTGTTCGTTGGTGAGCGCGGGCGCGGAAGATTTCTGCGCCGCGAACCGACGCATTTCTAAAGGTGATTCCATGAGCGTCAATCCGCGGCGGGTCATCGCCGAACTAAAAGAACTCCGCGAATTGACTGGCGATGAAAACGGCGCGCAGCGGGTCGCGTGGACAGCGACGTGGCGCAAAGCACGCGCGTGGTTTGAGTCGAAGCTGGTGGGGCTGCCGGTAGAGCATCACTACGACGCGGCGGGCAATCACTGGGTAACACTTCCTGGCGCTTCGCAATGGAGCTTAGTCATCGGCAGCCATTTAGACTCCGTCCCCAACGGTGGGTGGTTGGATGGTTGCCTGGGCATGATGGCTGCACTTGAAATTTTGCGCGGTTTCGCGGGGGAGTTCGATGGACATCCTCCGATTACGATCCGCGTGGTGGACTGGGCCGACGAAGAAGGCGCGCGATTCGGTCGCAGCCTGCTGGGATCGTCGGCCTTCGCCGGCACCGATTCCATTGCGGCCGATCGCGTCCGAGCGGACAAGGATGGGATTTTGCTGGAAGATGCGTTGCGCTCCTGCGGGGTCGAGATCGATCGCTTCCCCGAGGCGCGGCGCGAACGCGATGGAGTTGCGGCGTATATCGAGCTACATATCGAACAGGGTCCAGTGCTGGAGGCGCGGGACCTGCCGCTTGGCGTGGTGCTGGGAACCAAGGGCGTGGAGCGGCATAGCGTCACTTTCTTCGGGCAGGAAGCGCACTCGGGTTCGACGCCGATGAAGGTGCGGCGTGATGCGCTGGCGTCGGCCGCGAAATTGGCGCTCGAGATTCGCGACATCGCGGGCAGACATGAGGACGCCGTCTGCACCATGGGGAGCGTCAAAACGTTTCCGGGAATTGTGACGGCGGTTGTGGGTCGATGCGAAACCACATTAGACATGCGCGATCTCGACGCCGACATCCTCGCGGAGATGTATCGCGAAGCGCGCGGGGCTAGCGAGCGATTTGCGGCGGAAGAAAAGTGCACGGTCGAATGGTCGCGCATCTGGAGTATCGAGCCGGTGCCGTTTCATCCAATGATGATTGAATTCTGCGACGCCGCGATTGTCGAAACAGCGGGTATATCGCAGCAGCTTCCGTCGGGGCCGCTGCATGACGCGGCGGAGGTGGCGCGCGCGGGAGTTCCGGTGGTGATGATGTTCGTTCAGTCGCTGGGGAGCATCAGTCACAATAAGATTGAGAATTCGAAAGAAGAGCACCTGGAACTAGCGGTGACGGCATTCGACCTGCTAGCGCGGAAGGCTGTTCGCTGGATACAGGAAGTACAACCCGATGATTGAAGGAGCGATCGGCCTCAGGATGGTGACGAATTGGATCGGTGGGAAGGCCGAGGATTCGCGAGCGGGCCGCTCGGGATTGGTTTGGGACCCGGCAACCGGCGAGGCGCAAGCGCACGTCCATTTTTCCACGGCGGAAGATGTGGATTGCGCGGTTGCGGCGGCTAAGGCGGCATTTCCGGGGTGGCGCGCGACTCCGCTATCGCGGCGCTCGGAAACAATGTTTCGCATGCGCGAGCTGGTGGATCGGAATCGTAGGCACATCGCGGAACTAATCACCAGCGAGCATGGGAAAACGCTATCGGATGCGCTTGGCGAAGTGGCGCGCGGGCTTGAAAATATCGAATTTGCATGCGGCGTCCCAAGCCTGCTGAAGGGCGGATACTCGGAACAGGCGAGCCGCGGGATTGACGTTTATCAGATTCGCCAGCCGCTCGGAGTGACCGTGGGCATTACGCCGTTCAATTTTCCGGCGATGGTGCCGATGTGGATGTTCGCGAATTCGCTGGCATGCGGAAATACCTTCATCTTAAAACCTTCCGAGAAAGATCCCTCGGTGAGCGTGTATCTCGCGGCGTTGCTGCGCGAGGCCGGAGTTCCAGATGGAGTCTTTAATGTGGTGCAGGGCGACCGTGTTGCGGTGGACCGGCTGCTGGCGCATCCCGATGTAAAGGCGGTTAGCTTCGTGGGTTCGACGCCAGTGGCAAAGTCCACTTATCGAACCGCGACGGATAACGGAAAACGGGTTCAGGCCCTAGGCGGCGCGAAGAATCACATGCTGGTGATGCCCGATGCGGACATCGGGATGGCGGCGGATGCGGCGGTGTCGGCGGCGTATGGTTCGGCGGGCGAGCGGTGCATGGCCATCTCGGTTATCGTGGCGGTTGGCGGCGTGGGCAATCGACTCCGTGACGCGATTCGCGACCGGATCGCTCGCATCAAAACCGGGCCGGGATTGGAAGATGGGAGCGAAATGGGGCCGCTGATCACAGGCGAGCATCGGGACCGGGTGGCATCCTATGTGACCCAAGCGGCGGGCGAGGGTGCTGACGTTACGGTGGACGGGCGGCAGGACCCAATAAGGCGGCGACCGGGCTTTTTCCTGAAACCTTCTCTACTCGACAACGTGAAACCCGGGATGCGCTGCTATGATGACGAAATTTTTGGACCGGTGCTAAGCATGGTGCGCGTGCCGACGTATGAGCAAGGCCTCACTCTGATCAATGACCATCCGATGGGCAACGGTGCCGCCATTTTCACGCGCGATGGCGGCGTGGCGCGGCAGTTCCAATTCGATGTGGAAGCGGGGATGGTAGGAATCAATGTATCGATTCCGGTGCCAGTGTCGTATTACAGCTTTGGCGGATGGAAGGCGTCGCTATTCGGGGACTTGCATATGTACGGGCCGGAAGGCGTGCAGTTCTACACGAAGGCAAAAGTGGTTACCGCGCGTTGGCCCGATGCGAGTTCGGGCCAGGTTGACCTGGGATTTCCGCAGAATCGGTAAAGCAGGAATCGCTACAGCGGTAAGGCACGAACGAGCGCGAGCCGGTGTGGCATCCGCAACGAGTTCTTCCTTCATTTTGAGACCAACTGTAAGTCGAGACGACGTGTCTTCTTCCGCAACGTCGGCGATATCGCGCCCGTGCAGTATCTTTGTATTCAATGGCTCAACAGTCGTTTGATCCCGGTTTAACGCAGCAGTTCGGCGGCAAGCTCCGCCGTGCAATCAATAAAGACGGCTCCTTCAACGTCAAGCGGGCCGGTGGCGACTGGCGCAATCTAAGCCTTTACCTCTACTTAATCCGAATCCCGTGGACCGGTTTTTGGGCCTGGGTGCTGCTCTCCTACCTTCTGACCAATACGGGTTTCGCGATTGTCTATCTGCTCATTGGCACGCAGCACCTCGCCGGTGCCGAGACCTCAAGCGCCGCTTTGAGGTTCTGGAGCGCCTTCTTCTTCAGTGCTCACACTCTCACCACTGTGGGTTACGGCAACATGTATCCGCAGGGCATTGCGGCGAATTTCCTGTCGGCGTTCGAAGCCATGATCGGGCTGCTGGGATTCGCGCTTGCCACCGGGTTGCTCTTTGGGCGCGTGTCCAAGCCATCCGCGCGCATCGCCTTTAGTGAAAAATTGTTGATTGCCCCGTACCAGGATAAGACTTCGCTGCAATTCCGAATTGCCAACCGGCGAACGAACAACCTCATGGAACTCGAAGCCAAAGTCGTACTTATGACCGTCGACCCGAGCGCGCCCACGTTAGCGCGAAAGTATCAGGAACTAAATTTGGAACGCCCCAGTGTTTATTTCTTCCCGCTCACGTGGACAGTTGTGCATCCGATTGAGCCGGAAAGCCCGCTATGGGGCAAGACCGCCGACGATCTTAAAGGAATGCAGGCCGAGCTTCTGATTCTCATTAAGGGCTTTGACGACACTTTCAGCCAAGTAGTGCATGCTCGCTACTCTTACCGCTTCGACGAAATCGTCTGGAACGCTAAGTTCGCGCCAGCCTTCCACATCGATGCCTGCGGCGATTTAATTCTAGACACGCACCGCGTCAGCGAACTTGCAAAACCGGAGCCTTCCCGCATCGCTTAATCCCAAGCGGGCCCATTCGTCAAAGGAAGAGGCTCAGTTCGCGGTAAAGTAGAGGAATTCCGCCTATGCTCCGCCTCGTCGCCCGGCTGACTGTCTCATATGTATTTCTCGGTTGCGCATTGTCGTCCCGCGCCGAAACAGCGCCGCCCTCATTTGAAACTGCTGTAAAGCCCGTCTTCACCGCCAAATGCCTCGCCTGCCACGGTGTCGCGGCTATGGGCAAGTTGGACCTCCGCACCCCCGAGTCCATCCTGAAAGGCGGCGAGTCCGGTCCCGTGGTCATGCCCGGAGAGGCCGACAAGAGTCTCATCATCGACAAAGTGGTTACCCGGCAAATGCCCCCGGGCAAGAACAAGATGACCGATGCGGAAATCGACGCGGTCCGGACTTGGATCAACAAAGATCTTGCCGCGCCGGCTGAAGCACCCGCGGTTGTCACCGAATTGGAAGTCCGCGCCGTCTTCCAAGCGCGCTGCGTTCGGTGCCACGGTGGTCTTGCCAAACAAGGGGGTCTCGACCTTCGCACGGTTGCCAGTCGTCTCAAAGGCGGAAAATCGGGCCCCGCACTCGTGGCCGGTAAGCCTGAAGAGAGCCTGCTTTATAAACGCATGGCGAATGGACAGATGCCTCCGGCCGACATGGCGAAAGATCTCGCAATTGAACTCCCCACCGAAGGTGAGATTGCCAAGGTGAAAGCTTGGATCGCGCAAGGCGCCCCCGACGCCGTCAAGGTCGCGGTAGAGCCGCTCGTTAAGGATTCCGATCGCAAGTGGTGGTCCTATCAGCCGCCTGTCCGCCCCGGCGTTCCAGTCGTCAAGAATCAGGCGCTTGTGCGCAACCCTATAGATGCGTTCCTGCTTCAGAAACTCGAAGTCAAAGGCATGCGTTATTCGCATGAAGCCGGAAAATCACAGCTCATGCGCCGGGCTTACCTGGATCTTACCGGCATGCCCCCAACGCCCGCCGAGACCCTCGCTTACTTAAAAGACGTTTCGCCGCATGCTTATGAAAATCTGGTCGACCGGCTTCTCGCATCGCCTCACTATGGTGAACGCTGGGGTCAGCACTGGCTCGATCTCGCGGGTTACTCGGATTCCGAAGGTTTCGGCCAGGACGATGGAGTTCGTCATTACGCCTGGCGCTATCGCGACTATGTAATTCGCTCGCTCAATGCCGACAAGCCCTACGACCGCTTTCTGACCGAGCAACTTGCCGGCGACGAAATGTCCGACGACTGGAAGAAGGGCGGCGACGCCTCGCAGGAAACTATCGACCGGCTCGCGGCCACTGGCTTTCTGCGCAACACTCCCGACCCCACCGACTCCAACGAGCGTGGCCTCCTAGCCGAGCGCATGAACATTATCGCGGACGAAACCGAAGTCTTGACGTCGTCCGTGATGGGCATGACCGTCGGCTGCGCCCGGTGCCACAATCATAAATACGATCCCATTCCGCAGCGCGATTACTACCGCCTCACTGCCATCCTTCAAGCCGCTTACGATCCCTACGAATGGCGCACTCCAAAAGAGCGCACCGTCGATCTTTCTCTGGAGCGGGAACGAAGTAGTGTCGCGGCGTTCGACGCCCCATTGGAAAAAGAGATTAAGAGCCTTGAGGATCAAGTATCGAGAATTTCCGAACCCTTCCGCGCCCAAGTCACTGAAAAACTGACTGAAGAAGAACTGATCAAGAAGTTTCCGGATCTCAAGACACAGCTTCAGCCTCTTCACCGGGAACTCATGGAAGCCCGCGATAAGCTAAAGCCCAAGCCATACGTCCGCATTCTGAGCGATAACCAGGAACCGTCGCAGTCCTACCTGCTCCGTCGCGGCGATCCCATCGGTTTCGGCGATCCGGTGGAAGCCGGTGTTCCCACAGTTCTCGACAGCGCCTTGCTAAAGCCATACAACCCGTTCCCGCCTTTCCCTGGCGCAAGCGGACGCAGGCTCGCGCTCGCGCAATGGCTTACGCAGCCGAATCACCCCCTGACTGCGCGCGTCGCCGTAAACCAGATCTGGTTGCGACATTTCGGACGCGGCATCGTCGCTAGCGTTTCGAATTTTGGACACTCTGGCGTGCCTCCGTCGCACCCCGAGTTGCTCGATTGGCTCGCCACTGAATTTGTCAGTCGAGGATGGAGCATGAAGTCGATACACCGGCTCATAATGACCTCGCAGGCATACCGGCAGAGTTCGTTGGTGGACGCGGCGGCGATCACGGCCGATCCCGAAAACGAATGGCTCTCGCGCATGCCGCTCCAGCGAATGGATGCTGAAACGCTTTATGACTCGCTCCTCACTGCAACCGGGCGTATCGATCCGACGCTATTCGGCGAGCCTGTAGAAGTTGAAATCACGGCCGATAAAGAAGTCACGGTCAAAGCTACCGCCGCCGGTCTGCGCCGCGGCATTTACGTGCTTCATCGCCGTCAAACTCCGATGTCGCTGCTCGACGCCTTCGACCAGCCCACCATGACGCCCAACTGCACCGAACGCCGGCACTCGAACGTAGCCACCCAGGCTTTGCACATGATGAATGGTTCCATGACGTGGGAACTCGCGCGTTATATGGCCGGACGCGTGATTGATGAGTCCGGCGAGGCACCCGCTAAGCAGATCGAAGACATTTACATGCGCGCTTTTTCCCGCGCCCCGTCCGTGCTTGAATTAAAAGAAGGCGAGGACGCCATTGCAGAGTTTCGCAAAGGCTGGCCCGCAAGGCTCACCACTGAAAACACGGATTCCCCGCGCGCGTCCACGGCGAAGTGGATGGCCTTGGCGAATTATTGTCACGCCATGCTGAACACTGCGGAATTCAGCTTTATCGATTAAGAGGACAACCCCGATCATCATGCCAAAATTCACTCGCCGCGATTTTTTCTCCACCATGGTGGATGGAGTGCACGGTGCTGCGCTCGCAACCCTCCTTTCCAGCGAACTTCGAGCCACCGATGCGCCCGTCTCGAACGTCTTCGATCTGAAACCGAAGCCCTCTAACTTCCCCGGCAAAGCCAAATCCGTCATTCATCTTTTTATGAATGGCGGCCCGAGCCAGGTCGATCTGTTCGATCCGAAACCCGAGTTGAAGAAGCACGCTGGTAAAGCGCCCAACCGCGAATTAGCATTCGCAATCTCGAATGGTAAGTCAGCCGGAGTCCTGCATCCCGCCGTTTTCGATTTCAAGCGCCACGGCGAATGCGGCATGGAAATTTCCGACGCGCTGCCTCACTTGGCGACCTGCGCGGATGACATTACGCTAATCCGATCCATGTATGGGGAGCACGCCAACCACGAGCCGGCGCTCTTCCTAATGCACACCGGACGAACTATCGCGAGCCGCCCGTCACTCGGCTCCTGGGTGAGCTACGGCTTAGGCACGGAGAATCAGAACCTGCCAGCATACGTCGTGCTCGACGATCCCAAGGGCTTACCGATTAATGGAATTTCAAACTGGCAGTCGGCTTATTTGCCGCCCATCTATCAGGGAACTCGCTTCCGCACCGAAGGCCCGCCGGTTCTCAACCTGGAGCCGCGCGCCGAAGTGCCGTCGCAACTGGTGGAAGCCGAGCGCAACCTTCTGCGCAAGCTCGACGAAGCGCATCGCAAGGGACGTCCTTATCAGCCGGAATTGGATGCCCGCATCTCCAGCTACGAACTTTCCGCGCGCATGCAGTTAGCCGCTTCCGACGCGCTTGATGTCACAAAGGAAGCTGATGCTACTCGTGAAGACTACGGTCTTAACGATCCGCTGACCGCCTCTTATGGGAAGCGCTGCCTGATGGCGCGGCGGCTGGTGGAGCGCGGCGTCCGCTTTGTTCAACTCTATATCGAGAGTCAAATCTTCGACACACACGGCGACCTTACAAGCGGCCTCAAGTACGCCTGCGGCAAAACCGATAAGCCCGTCGCCGCGATGCTCAAAGATCTAAAGCAACGCGGCCTGTTGGATACGACGCTCGTCGTGTGGGGCGGAGAATTTGGCCGCCTCCCGATCTCGCAGGGGACGGGCAAGGATCCCGGCCGCGATCACGGTCCCCAGGGCTTCACCGTGTGGATGGCCGGAGCCGGCGTCAAGCGCGGCTATGTTCATGGCGCGACCGACGAAATCGGATTTAAGGCCGCGGAAAACCGGGTCAGCGTGCATGACTTCCACGCCACCATTCTGCATCAACTTGGCATGAACTACCGCGACCTGGCCTACGAACGTCACGGCCTCAAAGAGCGTCTTACCGACCAGTTCCCGGCCCGAGTCGTGTCAGAAATTCTGGCCTGACTGTATCATCGCCGCCTAAGGATAACGCTAGCCCCTTGGGCCTATTCGCATCGCCGTGGCATAGTGGAATCAAACGGATTCCAACTCCATGGCCAAGACAAAAACCCCCTCGACTAAAGCGCTTCCCAACAGTCCGGAGGCACTCGACTCCAGCGAACTCCTGAACGTTCTGATGTCGTTCCGCAAGGGCGATTTTTCCGTCCGCATGCCCGCCGACAAGACGGGCGTGCAGGGCAAAATTTGTGATGTGCTTAACGACATCTTTGAACTAAACGACAAGATGGCCAAGGAATTTGGGCGCATCGGGCGAGCCGTCGGTAAAGAAGGAAAGATCGGTCAGCGGGCCTCTATTGGCGTAAATGCGGGCTGTTGGACGGAGTGCGTGGAAGCCGTTAACGACTTGATCGGAAATCTGGTGCAACCCTCAACCGAAATCTCCCGTGTCATTGGCGCGGTAGCCAAAGGCGATCTTTCCCAAACCATGGCCCTCGAAGTGGACGGCCGCTCTCTTCAGGGCGAGTTTTTGCGGACCGCGCGGGTGGTGAACACTATGGTGGAACAGCTTAATTCCTTCGCTTCCGAGGCCACCCGAGTGGCGCGAGAAGTCGGCACCGAAGGCAAGCTGGGCGGACAGGCCGTTGTGAAAGGCGTGGCTGGAACGTGGAAAGATCTCACCGAAAGCGTAAACTCCATGGCTAGCAACTTGACTAACCAGGTGCGTAACATCGCGGGCGTTACCACTGCCGTCGCTAAAGGCGATCTCACGACCAAGATCACCGTAAGATCACCGTGGACGCGCGCGGCGAGATTCTGGAGCTGAAGAACACCATCAACACCATGGTGGATCAGCTCAGTTCGTTTGCATCGGAAGTGACCCGGGTGGCGCGTGAAGTCGGAACCGACGGCAAGCTCGGCGGACAGGCTGTGGTCAAAGGCGTCGGCGGTGTGTGGAAGGATTTAACGGACAGCGTAAACTCCATGGCCGGCAACTTGACCAATCAAGTTCGTAACATCGCCGGTGTAACTACGGCCGTAGCGCGAGGAGATTTATCGACCAAGATAACCGTCGATGCGCAAGGCGAAATCCTGGAACTTAAGAACACCATCAACACCATGGTGGATCAGCTCAATGCCTTTGCATCGGAAGTAACTCGCGTAGCTCGTGAAGTGGGTACGGAAGGGGAGCTGGGCGGTCAGGCGCAAGTGAAAGGCGTTGCCGGCACGTGGAAGGATTTGACCGATAGCGTCAATTCGATGGCCGGTAACCTCACTGCACAGGTCCGAAATATCGCCGAAGTAACGACGGCCGTGGCCAACGGCGATCTTTCCCGCAAAATCACGGTCGACGTGCGCGGCGAAATTTTGGAACTCAAGAACACGATCAACACCATGGTGGATCAGCTCAGCTCATTTGCCTCGGAAGTTACACGCGTTGCGCGTGAAGTGGGAACCGAAGGAGAGCTGGGCGGGCAGGCGGAGGTGAAGGGTGTCGGCGGCGTGTGGAAAGATCTTACGGACAGCGTCAATTCCATGGCGGGAAATCTGACCGCGCAGGTGCGTAACATTGCCGAAGTGACAACGGCCGTGGCCAACGGCGATCTTTCCCGCAAAATCACGGTCGACGTGCGTGGCGAAATTTTGGAACTTAAGAACACAATTAACACCATGGTCGATCAACTTAGTTCGTTTGCGTCGGAAGTAACGCGCGTGGCGCGGGAAGTTGGCACCGAAGGAAAGCTGGGCGGACAGGCTGAGGTACGAGGAGTCGCGGGAACATGGCGAGATCTCACCGAGAGCGTGAACTCCATGGCCCGAAACCTCACGGCTCAGGTGCGTAATATTGCCGAGGTCACAACGGCTGTCGCCAAAGGCGATCTGTCGCGCAAGATTACGGTGGACGTTCGCGGCGAAATTCTCGAACTGAAGAACACCATCAACACCATGGTGGATCAGCTCAGTTCATTCGCATCGGAAGTTACACGTGTTGCCAGAGAGGTCGGCACAGAGGGGAAACTTGGGGGCCAGGCGGAGGTAACAGGCGTCGCGGGCACATGGCGCGATCTCACTGAGAGCGTGAACTCCATGGCCAGCAATCTGACGAATCAGGTCCGTAACATCGCGGGCGTCACAACGGCCGTGGCCCGCGGCGACTTGACCACCAAGATCACCGTGGACGCGCGTGGCGAGATTCTGGAGCTGAAAAACACCATCAACACGATGGTGGAACAGCTCAGCTCGTTTGCATCGGAAGTAACCCGCGTCGCCCGCGAGGTGGGTACCGAGGGGAAGCTCGGCGGCCAAGCGGAAGTGCGTGGCGTTGCGGGAACATGGCGCGATCTTACCGAAAGCGTCAATTCCATGGCCGGAAATTTGACTAATCAGGTCCGTAATATTGCCGAGGTGACGACAGCCGTCGCCAAAGGCGATCTCTCGCGCAAGATTACCGTGGACGTTCGCGGCGAAATTCTCGAACTGAAAAATACTATCAATACGATGGTGGATCAGTTAAATGCATTCGCTTCGGAGGTCACGCGCGTGGCGCGCGAGGTTGGCACGGAGGGTAAATTGGGCGGCCAAGCCGATGTGAAGGGGGTCGCGGGAACGTGGAAAGATCTCACGGATAGTGTGAATTCCATGGGAGGCAACCTTACGGCTCAGGTGCGAAACATCGCTGAAGTAACTACCGCGGTAGCTCGCGGTGATCTTTCGACCAAAATTACAGTCGACGTTCGCGGGGAAATTTTGGAGCTGAAAAACACCATCAACACAATGGTAGATCAGCTCAGTTCATTCGCTTCAGAAGTTACGCGCGTCGCCCGCGAGGTTGGGACTGAAGGCAAGCTTGGCGGACAGGCTGATGTGCGCGGCGTTGCCGGAACATGGAAAGATCTCACGGATAGCGTGAATTCCATGGCCAGCAACCTGACGAACCAGGTGCGTAATATTGCGGGAGTGACTACCGCGGTGGCCAACGGCGATTTATCGCGCAAAATCACGGTGGATGTGCGCGGTGAAATTTTGGAATTGAAGAACACTATCAACACCATGGTGGATCAGCTCAGCTCGTTCGCTTCGGAAGTGACTCGCGTGGCGCGCGAAGTGGGCACCGAAGGTAAGCTGGGCGGACAGGCGGTTGTAAAGGGGGTCGCGGGAACGTGGAAGGATTTGACAGACAGTGTGAACTTCATGGCCGGCAACTTGACTAACCAAGTTCGCAACATTGCGGAAGTCACGACAGCCGTCGCCAAGGGCGATCTCTCGCGTAAAATCACCGTGG
>JANYJA010000085.1 GCA_025358575.1 Terriglobia bacterium | reverse complement strand
TAACGTCGTGACATTCAGACCGCTACCCAGCAGCACCGCGGTGCTAAGCAGCAGCATGATCCACTGGGTCGCGATGGTGATCGCGAAAGTGAGCAGCGGGAGAACCACCAGCGGGATGCTTGCCTTCGAGAGCACCGTCGTAAGATCGGAAACCGGCAGCGACTTCCAGAACAGGATGCTGCGGTCGCGACGTTCCCCGTGCAGCGCATCGAGACAATAGAACACCCCGACGATAAACGTGGTAGCCATGATCAGAAGCGCCGCAAAGTCGTACGGCTTTGCGATCAACTCATGCTGCTGCATGGCGTCGAGCCCTGATGCTGCGCGTATCTGGTCCGCCAGATGAATGGTGCTGATCAGGAAGCCGACTACGATCAATGCGGCGACGGCGAGCGGCGCAATATAGATGAAACGGTTCTCCCACAGTTCGCGGCGCACGGACCAGTAAAAGGAGTGGGGCGTCGTTTGAGTATTCACTTGGCGGCTCCTTCTGCCCGCGCGCTCTGATGGCCGATGACGGCAACGAACAGGTCGGCGATTCCGGGCGTGCGAAGATCCCCGAGCGCGGCGAGTCGATTCCGATCGACACCGCTGCCTTGACCGACATCGAACAGCATGATGCTCTGGCCAATCGTCTGGCGCTCGTGCATCGGTTTGAGAGCCCGCGCCGCCGGTAGCTGCTCGGGATGCACCATCACTTCCAAATAGCGCGACTCAAATTGTTCCATGCTGCAATCGAATACAATGCGGCCCTGGTTGATGAACATGACATCGGTGAGGACGTACTGGATCTCTTCCACCTGATGCGTGGTCACGACGATGGTGCGGCTGCGATCGAAGTAGTCGTTCAGCAGGGAATCGTAGAACTGTTTGCGAAACAGTATGTCGAGACCGAGTGTCGGTTCGTCCAGCACCAGTAATCTGGCGTCAATCGCCATGACCAGAGCTAGGTGCAGTTGGGCAACCATGCCTTTCGATAACTCCCTGACCTTGCCGGAACGCGGGATGCTGGTCTTGGCAAGAAAACCTTCCGCTTTGGCACGATCGAATCGCGGATGCACGCCGGCGACGTAGTCCAGCGCCTGCCAGACTCGCAACCAGCGCGGCAGCACAGCGACATCGGAAATGAAGCAGACATCCCGCATGAGCTCATCGCGCTGAGTCCAGGGATTGCGTCCGAGCACCTTAAGTTCTCCATGATAGGGGGTGAGGCCGAGAATCGCGTTGAGCGCGGTGGTCTTGCCTGCGCCATTGGGGCCAATGAGTCCGAGGATGCGGCCCTCTTCCACACGCAAATCGACGCCGTCCAGCGCGATGGTTGCGCCGAAGGTTTTGCGCAGGCCGCGCGCTTCTATGCATGCCATGGGCATCAGCGGTCCTCCTTTGAACTCTTCGCGGGCAATCCATTTTTTGCGGCAGCATCGAGAAGTTCTTTCGGTTTCAGACCGAGCCGCTGAATGGTGGCGTAGACCCGGGGCCATTCTTCGCTAAGAAACTTTTGGCGCTCGCCCTTCAGCAGCAAATCGCGCGCGCCCGGATTGACGAACATCCCGCGGCCTCGCCGGGTCTCGACGAGGCCCTCGTCCACCAGTTGCTGATAGCCCTTCAGAACAGTGAGCGGATTTAACCGGTATTCGGCCGCGACGTTACGCACCGAGGGCAGCGGATCGCCTTCTTTGAGAACTCCGTCGAGTATCATGGCCACGACACGGTCCCGAACCTGGCGGTAAATCGGCTGGCTGTCGTTCCACTCACGGTGCATCCTGTTTCAATAGCTATCACGTCAGATACGGTTGGTCATTTGGTCCGCTGCAGGTCGAAGTGGGCGCGCACCGGGTGGTCTCCTGGCCCCATGTAAGTCCAGTCCTCGGTGTGGTGGTTGGCATCGAGGGCAGTGAAAACCGCATGGTGCATGTGTCCGTACTCTAGGCTGCCGGCCACGTCAAGAAATTCGAACTCCACCGTCTTGCCGTCGGGCGCAATCTTACCTGTCATGCGAGGGCGGTTTCCAGCGTCGCAGTAATGGGTCAGCATTACGCGGTCGCCGTCCAGATACAACATCGTGATGGGATCGTCGGGCCGACCGCCGCCCGTCATCTCGTGCATCAGCGCGTTGCCCATGGAAGTAACGCGAAGTGAGATTTGCATGAGCTTGCCGTCCATTTCGGGTGTCACGGGGATGGTGGTTACGCGGCCCTCCCAGGAACCCGCCAGACTCTTCAATTTATCGAAGGACTCTTGCGCACCGGATTTTTGCGGTTCACCCGTATGAACGTGAGATTGAGCAAAAACGACGGTGGAAAGTGAAAACAAAGCAGCGGACATCATAAAGGGAAGCGACTTCACGTTGATTCTCCTTGGCAGGCTGATTTCTCATGCCTACTGTTATAGTTGACTACTACACAGGTTCGCTGTCAAGGGTTGTTGGGATTTTTTTTGAGCCAGAGGTGTCAAATCCCTGATCGTCCGCACGGCCGTAGCATTAAGGCAACTTCGGCACGGCCGGCAGCAGCCGGGTAAAATCCTTATTGGAACGACTCTGCGTGCCGAAAAGACGACTGCTGCTCGCACGTATGTTTCTTGGTCTTGGAACGTGCTGTAGTCTGGCAGCACAGAAATTACGCACGCAAGATCCTCGAATGAAGCAATTTGAGGCTGCAACGATTGTCTGCAATGAATGTGAATTCGTCGTGCGAACGGTTCATCTTTCGGAGCTTGCAAAGAACTTCGACAAAATGGAACTCACGCTCGATGTTGCCAGCGAGATCCGGTCCGCACTGCGGGTCGGCGAACCTGTTTCCGGGCCTCTCGCGTATGATGGCTTTCACATGCAGAACCTGCGGGAAAGCCGCCGAAGCGTCCGATTGAGATGGTTGCCGTTGCGCGGGACAGTCCGCCCCTTGTATGAGGTCACTTTACTCTGATCGAGGACGAACTTCCCGGGTGGATCTTTGTAAGCCGAGAATGAGGTAGGCCCGAGCGCAAGATCAAAGCCCATTTCATTCAGCCGATGCTTCTTCTCCTGACTGACAAGCTGCCGGAGGGCACTCGCTGGGTCCACGAACTCAAATTCGACGGGTACCGCGCGGTAGCGGTGAAGTCTGGCGGCAGAGTTCAACTTCGTTCGCGGAACGACAACGACTTCAGCGTGCGCTATGCCGACATCGTGGATGCATTGGCAAAGCTCCCGGATGAAACCGTGGTCGACGGAGAGGTTGTGGCCGTAGATGAGAGCGGACGGCCATCGTTCAATGCGCTTCAGAACTATTCTTCAGGAACGGCAACTCTGTATTTCTACATCTTTGACATATTGATCTTGGGCGGCCGTGACGTAATGGGTGAGCCGCTGACAAAACGGCGAGATTTGCTAGACAGGCGTGTCTTCCCGAAACTGTCGGAGCCGATCCGTTCTTCACCATTGTTGGAAGCCAGCCTTACGGATTTAATTCAGTCTGTCAAAGCGCAAGCGCTGGAAGGGCTAGTGGCAAAGCGCGCCGACAGCAAGTATGAATCGGGGCAGCGGTCCGGGGCATGGATGAAGATGCGGGTCAACCAGGGTCAGGAACTGGTGATCGCAGGGTATACACCCTCTGACAAGAATTTCGACGCACTCATTATCGTCTATTACGAAAACGACAAGCTGATCTATGCCGCACGGACGCGTAATGGTTTCACGCCGGCATCACGTGTGGAATTATTCAAAAAGCTGAGACCGCTGGAGATCAAGGAGGGCCCCTTTGTGAATTTGCCCGAGGCGACAAGCGGCCACTGGGGCGCGGGCTTAACGGCCAAGAAAATGGCCGACTGCCGATGGTTGCAACCACGATTGGTTGGGCAGTTTGAATTTGTAGAGTGGGCTGACGTGAACCACCTCCGTCATACAAAATTCGTCGGGCTGAGGGAAGACAAGCAGGCAAGCGAGGTGAGGCGCGAAATCTAGATTATGAAATCCCGGTAAGCTGCAGTGATAGACTGGCATCTCAACATGACCGTAATCAGCCATCGTCGGGGAATGAAAGTTCGTTTCGACGGGTTCGAGCTTATTTGTCCGACAGCGCCCACGTAAGCTTAGGCGAGTTGCTTCTCGCCTGCCCGTGACGCGGGCCACGCGGCGAAAGTAATCAATCCCGTTGCGCCCGAGGTCGACGGGTGCCGGCGCCTTTCCGGTTCAATCCATCGAAAGTCTCAAGGGCGCTGGCCTCATGGGCGCGGTTCAGTGCCGCGGAGTGGGCGGCCTCGGGCTGGGCGTCGGGGGTGCAGCGGAAATCATTCATCGCATTGCCCAGGAGTGTGCGTCCACGGCGCGTCGGTATTGCGGGTCTATCCAGTTCGCCGAGCGGTTGCCACTGGGGCGCATCTCAGCACGCTGGCGTTTAGTGAAGAGGGATAGAGAAGCCACTTTTGGAGGCGGAACAGCAAAGGCATACGGCGGCCACGGCGAGAGCCGTTAGACAAACACGCATATCAACTCAAGATAGCCTGTGCCCAGCATGTTGTTACTTCTTCCCTTCGGTTGTTGGAGCGGCGGGCAGATCGGAGTTGTAAGTATCGACAATACACTTCCACTTCCCGTCCGCCCACTTGTTCCAGATCTCGACGAGTGGTATCAGGGACCCGCGGTCCGCCTTTCGGATCCTGGATCGAGAGCGAGTAGGTTCCGTAAAGATATCCGAGTTCAGCGGATTTCGCGACTTCGACTTTGGAAACCTTCCAGGACACTGTTGTGTTGGGACCGAGCAGGCCGACCAGGATTCCCGGATAGACTTCCGATCTGTGGCGATCAGCGCGTTGGGAGGAAGCAGCACTGCGTCATCGGCATAGAACGCGACGGTCCCGTCGAGGTCATTTCTCGCGGCCGTGGCGGACCATTGCTCATCGAGAGCCTGGATCGCCGATACATCGACCGCACGGCTGTCACCCATGGCAGACGGGGCGCACGACGTGGCCACGAAACCAGACGGGATCAGGGCGAGTAGAAGCGCAGTTCTCATTTTCATTTGCGCCGGTCAGACTCCTTGTTCCAATTGACGGCGATACTCGGCCGCATCGAAATGGCCCTGGGAGGAAGCAATCAGGCCGTCGCTTCCGATTCGCCATCGCTCAAAGCCGCTAATGCGGACCCTGTGCCCTGTCCCTCCTGGCCCGGTGTTCGAGCCGGAAAGAGTCCAGTGATACTCGGGCTGGTCGGCCTGCAGCCGAAGATCATCGAAGACCACGCAAAGATCCGGGAAGGCAGTCATAAAGGACTGCGCCACTCGGGTAATGGCGTTCCGTCCGACGGCAGCAGGGTCATCATTGACGCGCAGCGACCCTTGATGGCAGTAGAATCCAGAAACGCTCGCGGCATCCTGGCTGCACCATGCTGCGGTGTAACGCTCGGCGAAATCGAGCAATTGATTCCTTTGCATTCAGACCGCCTTACTCTCATAGATCAGCAGGGTCGCGCCGCCGGATGCGAAGTTTGACAAATCAGCGGCCGCTGCCTGCCCCTCGGGAGAAGCAAGCGCCGCGCTGAGGTCAGCCATCGAGTCGAAGTTCAAGATAGCGACCAGATACGGCGCGCTCCCGGCGAGCGCCTGCACCGGACCGTTGCTGATCAAATACGAACGCAGACCAGGTATTTTCTTGGCAAGCGGAATGTGTGTCTGATGGTAGTAGCGATCAAATGCGGCGAGATCCGCCGGAGTGTTGTAGAAAACGAGGAGCTGCGCCATTGGAATGGCTATTATACTCACCACAAAGCGGACCGGCTTTTCGGAGTGCTGATGTGGCTGACTTTGTGCACGGATGACGCGCCACCCGGAGATACGAAACTACGTCGGGTGGCAGTCGGTTCAGGGTCCCGCCCGCAGGCTCCGGTTGCCGGAAAGTGGAGGTCACATTCTGGGCGACGGCTTCAACCCCTGTGTAGTCGGGTAGTGTTTACGAATTTGCGGATCTGGGCCGTGTTCCGAACGCTCCATAACAGTAGTTATGGGTCCTCGGCGGACGTATTGGCTCCGCGAATGTGGCGAAGTTCGAACGAACTCTCCTGAGAGATGGCAGATGGTAGCAGATGGTAGGTTTTTGATGAAATTTTCGCGCTCGATGTTCGTGGGGAAACGAACTCGCGATCGCGACGCGACGGTCTCAAATTAAGCTATGCGTTTTAGTTTCATTGAGATACCTGCTTACAACGGAAATCAGAACCCTCGTGCCAAGCAGCAACCTGGACTTCTTTAGGCGCTTCCAGATGGTAAATTCCGTTCCCAGATGGTAGGTTTTCGGCGCGTTTGTCGATGAATCACCAGGTCTCAGGCCCTTTTAGCTATCTTTTAGCCAAAACGTTTGGGCCGTGTTATGTTTTTGGTAAGTGACCGATTCCGCTTTTTTACGGGTGATTTGAGAT
>JANYJA010000069.1 GCA_025358575.1 Terriglobia bacterium | reverse complement strand
CCATGCCCAGCGGCGCTTGTGAGGTTTTCCACAAATTGTCGGGCCTCAGCGATGATGGCGACGACGACCAGCCCAGGTTTCACGCGGCTGCTCTCCTGCTCCGTCTTACTTGCCTGTATCCGGAATGCTCGCGGCTTTCATCCAGTATAGATCATCATGGTCTTGCGAATTGGCGGCGGTATGCGGAGTAGCTTGGTAGATTTTTGGCCAGGTCCAACGGTGGGTCGCAGCATGGGCGTCGGCAAAAAAGAGATTGCAGCTATGGCTGTGACGATCCGAAGGGATGTCTTGCCACTGATTGGGCTGCATATAGGCGTCGCTAAAGACGACCAAAGTCCCGTCGTTAATGCTGCTTTCATTCTCGTCCGCGAGGACAAAGATCTGGCTCCAGGGCTTCGGCATTGAGATTTGCGATTTTGGGATGATCGCAAGCTGATCAGAAGATCCGGGTTGGAAGTTGAACTTTAAGTGGTGAGAGATCTGATTTGTGTGAATAGAGGCTATAGTTGAGGAAGTGTGGGCATAACACTGCAGAACCGGAGAACGCCGATCGGCAGAGGCGGACAGAGAGAGGAACTCGGGAGTGATTGCTCTAAGCTCTACTCAACTGCCATTCAATAGAGGGCGAGCGAGAAAAGCGACGGCTATCTGTTTATCGTTCTTGGCGTCAGATCTAAATCTCGGCAGATAGGAAGCCTTTTTGCCTTTGCGAGCGGCATCGAGGCCACAGATGCCAATCACCAGATTGCGTAGGGTCGCGTGGTTTGTAGGAGCGTTCTTGGTACGGGCGGTGGACTTATCTTCACCGAAGGTAACATCGCGAACGTAGTGGAGAGGGTTCTCGATGGCCCAGTGGCCCCTGCGGAAAGCTTGGAGCTGAGCGGCGTTCATTTTGGCGGCAGGGCGACTGGAGATGAGAATTTCGGTTTCTTCGGTAATGGTAACGGACTTGAGATGATGAGTGGTGCGGGTCACCACGGCAGCTTGAACGGCGTGAGGGAATCCAGAGCTTTGAGGGGTAATCTCGAAAGGATAGACCTCACGGGTTTCATGCCGGCCGTGGCCCTGGTCCAGAGTGATGTCCGGAGGGAAAAAAAACGCCGGTCTCGGCCATGGACAGCTCGGCGAGTTTGTCGAAGAGCTTGGGTTGATTGCCTTTGACGACCAAGAGGTAGTCAGCCTGTTTGTCCTCGACGAGGTGATTGGCCGTCGATTTTTGAGTATTGATCGCATCGGCGCTAACCAAGGCGCCGCGCAGGTCCAGTTCGGCCAGAAGATCTTTGAGAGCGGGGATTTCGTTGGTTTTGGCGGGGATTTTGATTTGACGACAGACGATTTTGGTTTGGGCATCCAAGGCGCTGAACAGTTGGATAGACTCTCCGTTGATTTTGGAGGCGGTGCGCACGCATTTGCCGTCGACGGCCAAGGCAGCAATGCCCAGATCCTTGAGATGGGATCGGAGCCAGCCACTGACAATGCGGTCCAGTTCGGCGGGATCCAGACTTTGCAGGACGCGACGGATTGTACTTTCGCTGGGGGCCAGGAATTTGCGGGTTTTGCGGCAGCGGGCGGCGCGCAAGCTGCGGAGTTGGTTTTGATTGAGTGATTTGGAAAACTCACCGATGTCGATGAGGGAGTTATTGCCAGCAATCATGGCGGCTGTGGCAATGGCGACAATGGAGGCGACCCTACGATGGAGCCGACCTTTGTTGCGGCGAGGATCAGTGAGTTCTCCCAGAGCCTGGAGAAGGCTTTTGGTTTGTTTACCACTCAGGGGATACTCGATGGGATCGGCCACGCGTTCAAACGCAGCCCAGGCTTTGGGCATTACCGGAGCGCAGAGAATGTCGCGAGCTTTGGGCGTGAGGGGGTGGAGGAAGATAGCTTTGGGCTTGTCGTGGAGTTGGTAGAAGTCGATGCGAGATCGACCGAAGCCTTTGCTTACACCGATTTCAATCCAGTTGGCTGCGCGGTAACAAGTCCCCTCGAAGCGTTCTGGATCGACAAAGGTTTCCACCAAAGCGATGGGATGACCGAAGCGTTGCTGCCAATCGTTACTCAGGCGTTTAAGATTTAGACTCAAGATCTGCGAAGCTAAATGGCTGGAGGAAGACTTGGCGCCTAACAAAACAAACCGGGCATTGCAGGCCACCAGCAAGCGACGACTCTTGCGAACAAGGTCCGTCCAACCAATCCAGGCGTCGCGCGCTCTGAGGTGGAAAGCGGCACTGGACCAACCTAACAGCGCGATCCATTTTCCATTTAACTTGGCAACATACCGGAGGGATTCGCCCACCATTCGGTGCTCCTTGAGATAGTGGTGCTTTACTATGAGCTTGTTCCACAGCGCCTCCTCTTCGGGGTCAGAAATGAGCTCTAAGATTATCTCACTTCTGGCTATCTCTTGAAGCACCTCACTAACCAATTCGGCGCCTTTTACAGTCGGCTTTGTTCTGGCTATACAGGACATGCCGCCAAGATTGGCAGCGCCTTAGCCGTTTGTCCCGCAAAATCTTGCACCATCCTTACTTGCAGCGCCTTCCATGGCCTATCGCCGAAGCCGTGGTCGCGGGCAGCCTGACCGATGGACCCGGCTGCTGTCGCAGGGCAGATTTCGGCCGTGATAGACGGAATGGCGGCCAGAGTGAACCAGTGATTCGCCAGGAATTCCCTGGCTTCCTCGACGGTGGCCAAACTGAAAAGCGACGACATTAAACAATTTATGGCGGCCAATAACAATACCGGGCAAATGATATTTGCCGTGTTTGGCGACTATAGCCTGGCGCAGGTGGTAAAGCTGGCCGAAAAATATTTTGGGGAAGTGCCTGCTAACACCGCTCAAAA
>JANYJA010000038.1 GCA_025358575.1 Terriglobia bacterium | reverse complement strand
CCCGTGGATGCCGCCGAAGGACATCCCGATGGCCACGACGACCAGGCCGATCACTACAGGGGCGAGATTAGCGCTGGGCATTTGATTGCGCTCATCGGTGATGGCAAGGATCATGATCAGCAGCAGCGCGGTGCCGATGGTCTGGTCGAGCAGGCCCGCGAACGGAACCATGGGGAAGGCCGGGAAGGTGGTGAATATTCCTGCGGTGTGGTCCAGAAGCGGGTCAGCGGCGCGAAAGGCCGGCAGATAATTCCAATAGACGAGCGCCGCCGCGCAGAACGCGCCCAGCACTTGCGCGGCGATGTAGGGCGCCACCTTGCGCCAGGGGAAGTCGCGATAGATGGCGAGGGCGATGGTGACGGCGGGATTCAAGTGCGCCCCCGAAATGCGGCCCGCGAGATAGATCCCCATGGTAACGGCGAGGCCCCAGCCGATGGTGATGTTAGTGAAGCCGCCGTGCACCACTTCGCCCGGGACCCCCGTTCCGAAAAGGACCACCATGGCGACCACGCCGTTGCCGAACAGGATGAGGACGAGAGTGCCGATGAACTCAGCGATGATTGCAGCCATAGCGACAGGATTGTATCACTGGAAGGCGGGCTTCAGCTTTTCGTAGGACTTCTGAAGGTCTTCAGGCAGCACGCGCGTGCCGCCGACGGACGTCATAAAGTTGACGTCGCCAGTCCAGCGCGGCAGCACATGCATGTGAATGTGATCGGCGACTCCCGCCCCGGCGCTCTCGCCAATGTTCATCCCGAGGTTGATACCGCCGGGCTTATAGAGGGCTCGGAGATTTTTCTCCGCTAGCCGCGTCAAGCGAAACATTTCAGCGGCGACTTCTTCGCCAGCGGCTTCGAGCGTCGCGATGTGCTCGTTGGGAACCACCATCACGTGTCCGCTGGTGTACGGGTAGCGATTCAGAACGACGAAATTAAATTCCGCACGCAACAGCACGAAGGTGGCGGCATCATCCAACTGCCCGGAGGCCAGTTCACAGAAGACACAACCTGACGGAGCAAGGGCGCGATTAATGTAATCCGAACGCCAAGGACTCCAGAGGTGCTGCAAAGCGATTACCCGAGGAATGGTTCGGTGGGCGGATGTTCGTGGCTGGCCGCGACGGGGGTAACGCTGTTGTTCACGACGTCCTTCAATTCTTTGCTCGGCTTGAAGTAGGGAATCTTCTTGGCCGGAACTTCAACGCGCGTGCCGGTCTTGGGATTGCGCCCGACGCGGGGCTGGCGCTGCCGAGTTCGAAAGCTGCCGAAGCCGCGGATCTCAATCTTATCTCCGCCACGGAGCGAGCGAACAATACTGTCGAAGATAGATTCGACGATGACTTCGGATTCTTTTCGCGTCATCTCGACGACGCGCGAAACTTCTTCGATCAGATCCGCCTTGGTCACTCGTGAAGCTCTCCTTCCCTTACCTGAACTCGGTTAACTCTGCCCCAATCAATCGATTACGGGGAATCTTGAGTATCGCTTGAAAAGGGGAATTTTGCAATATCCTTTAGTCCAGGTCGCGATCGCGGGCGGTCATGAACTGCTCCAGGTTCGAGGTAGCGGCGGCGGCTTGCCGCTGATAATCTTCGAGACGGCCGCGCTCTTCCTGGTCAGCGACGGCGCGCAAACTCAAGCCGATTTTCTTCTCGGCTTCATTCATCCGGATGATTTTGAACTCGCGCTCCGCGCCGACTTGGATGGGCGGCGGGTCGGACTTGCGGGCGGTGTAGCCGGGAATTTCCGAGAAATGGCACAGACCTTCCACGCCTTCGGCGAGTTCCACAAAGGCGCCGAAACCGGCGAGGCGGCAGACCTTGCCCTTCACCAAATCGTTGACGTGACGATTCTGGAAATAGCTCTCCCAGGCGTCAGGCTGAAGCTGTTTAATTCCGAGCGAAAGCCGTTTGTTTTTCGCATCAATCGCAAGAATGACGGCCTGGACGACGGCTCCTTTTCGGAGGATCTCGGAAGGGTGCTTAACGCGCTTCGTCCAGGAGAGATCGGAGACGTGAACCAAGCCGTCGATGCCCTCTTCAATTTCAATGAACGCCCCGAAGTCGGTCATGATCCGGACGCGGCCTTCGACGACAGAGCCGATGCTGTAGCGCTCATCAATGGTCGTCCACGGATTGGCCTCTAATTGCTTGAGACCAAGAGAGATCCGGCGATCTTTGGGATGAACTTCGAGGACCACGGCCTCCACCTGATCGCCGGGCTTGACAACTTTGGACGGGTGTTTCATGCGCCGCGACCAGGTCATTTCACTGACGTGGATCAGACCTTCGACGCCGGGTTCGAGTTCGATGAAAGCGCCATAATCGGCTACGTTGACGACGCGACCGACCACGCGGCTCTGAACGGGATAACGATCGGTGATGTTCTCCCAAGGATCCGGGTGGAGCTGCTTGATTCCCAGCGAGATACGCTCCTTGCTCAACTCGTACTTCAGCACCTGGACGGTGATTTCGTCGCCCGCGTTGAGCAGTTCGGAGGGGTGCCCAATGCGGCCATAGGACATGTCGGTGACATGCAGCAAACCGTCAATTCCGCCCAGATCGATGAAGGCACCGTAGTCCGTCAAGTTCTTGACAACGCCGGTGATGACGGTGCCTTCCCGAAGGTGCTCAAGCGTCAAGGCTTTGCGCGCGGACACCTCTTCCTCAATGGCGAGCTTGCGAGAGACGACGGCGTTGCCGCGACGGCGGTTGAGTTTCAGGATCTTGACGGGAATGTCCTGATTTGTGAATGCGTCGAGATTGCGAACCGGGCGGGAATCCACCTGTGAGCCGGGCATGAAGGCTTTAATGCCGACGTCGACCGCAAGACCGCCCTTGACCCGTCCGATGACACGGCCAAGAATGACTAGCTGATTGGCGAAAGCCTTTTCGAGATCCTCCCACACGCGCAGGCGCACGGCCTTTTCGTGCGACAGGAGGACGTAGCCTTCCACGTGCTCGCCATGATCGACCATGACGTCGATCGTGTCGCCGGCTTTGACGCGCACTTCACCGGTGGGGGAAAGAAACTGCTCGATGGGGACGAGGCCTTCGGACTTGTAAGCGAAATCGACGATTACTTCTTTGGCCGTGACTTTGAGGACGCGGCCCTGCAAAATTTCGTTTTCGGCGGGGGGGACAAAATGGCTGTAATCTTCGAGGAGATGCTCGTAATCTTCCGGGTCTAGGGGATCGGAAGACAGGGGCTGCTCCAGATTGGGATTCTCGGCCATTCCTATTATTCCCACGGTTTGAGGTTCATCGGAAGCCCGAGACTAAGCGAGAGGAGACGAACCCGGTGTTACGCAAATATAGCGGACCTCGCGGGGGAAAGTCAAAAGGCATGGCGCATGAGGGCGAGGCTAGGCGAAAATTGCGAGGCAAGTTGGCGATCCGCTTGCCGAACTTCCGGCAATGGCGACCGGCCTTACGCGGGTTTGAGAAGCAGCTTGCCCATGGTGCGGCGGGATTCGAGATCCTGCATGGCGGTGGCGCCTTCGGCTAACGGATAGACGCGGCCGATTACCGGGCGCAAATGGGCTTTCGCGACGAGCGCGAGCAGTTCATGAAGCACAGCGCCGAGGCGGTGGCGCTCCTTCATGAGAGTGGTCATCCAGAAGGCGGAGACACCGGCGGAGTTTTTGAACAGCGCGCCGGTGGGCGGGTCGGGCGATGGGCCGCCGGCGGACCCAAAAACGATGATGCGTCCGAATGGGCCGATCACTTGAATGTCGCGCGCGAGGGAGTCGCCGCCGACGGATTCGAGCACGATGTCGACGCCGCGGTTGGCGGTGGCTTCCATGACAGGGACGGTCCAATCGCCGGTCTTGTAGTTGATGCCGACGTCGGCGCCCTGCTGGCGGGCGAGGGCCAGTTTCTCTTCCGTGCTGGCTGTGCCGATGACGCGCAAGCCGAGAGCTTTAGCAAGCTGCGTGGCGGCCGTGCCGACTCCCCCGGCGGCGGCATGAATCAGAACGGTCTCTCCGGCCTGGGCGTTGCCGTTGAGGCGCAGCATGCCCATGGCGGTGAGGTAGGTAACGGGGAAAGCAGCGGCTTCCTCGTCGGAGAAGTGCGGCGGCACGGGCATGACCTGCGCGGCGGGGACGGTGACGTATTCGGCGTAGCCCGAAGAGCACATGCCCATGACGCGGTCGCCGGTTGTTTCGACGACGCCGCTGAATTCGAAACCGGGAATGAACGGAAACTTCGGCTTCTGCAGGTAGACGCCGCGGCGCATCATGGTGTCCGCGAAGTTCATGCCGGAAGCGGAGACTTTGATCAACAACTCCCCGGAGGCGGGCTTAGGCTGGGGGACATCTTCCAGACGGGGGAGTTCATTTTCGGAATGCAGGACAAGGGCACGCATGGGGGCATTGTCCCATGCGGTCAGTGCCGGGTGTGGCGAAGGATCCATTGCGCGAGAATGTCCAGAGCGACGGGGGAGATAGTCTCGGAGATGGCGGCGTATTCGCTGGGGGATCCGGTGGTGGCGGTCTGAAACAGGTGGTTGAGTTTCGGGAGCTTGACGATTTCGTAGTCGCGATTGCCGGCGTCTTCGAGAGCTTTGGCGATGACGGGAAGATTCTGCCGCGCGGAGACTTGCACGTCGAGCTCGCCGTTCATGGCAAGCACGGGGCAATGCAGCTTGCGCAACGCGGGGCCAGGGTCATAGGTCAGAAAATATCGGAACCAGGGAGAGTTCGCGCTAGTGACCTGTGCCTCTAAACCGGGCTGCACGAGCTTTCGCTGGTCCTCGGGCATCTGGGCCAGCGCCTCCCGCGCGGCGGCCGTCAGCTTTTTTTCCGCTTCGGCGGGTTTACTTTCACCGCGGAGAATGGCAAAGAGTTTTTCGTTCAGAACCCGGTTTTGCGCCACAACTTCGCCGGGGACGCCCATGGATTTGGACACGAGCATCTGCTGTTCCGTGAGCACTTGGTCCCCGGGGACCGCGGTGCCCGCGAGCATCACGATAAAGGCGACCTCAGCGGATTGCGACGCGACCAGGGGCGCGATGATGCCGCCCTCGCTGTGGCCGATAAGACCGATACGCGCATGGTCAATTTCGGGGCAAGTCTTGAGCCATGCGACGCCAGCCTGGACGTCGGTGGCGAAATCGGCTGTGGTCGCCTTGGCGAAGGAGCCGGTGGATTGACCGATGCCGCGATCGTCCACGCGCAATACGGCGATTCCGTGGCGGGTGAGGTAATCCGAAATAACCAGAAAGGGGCGGTGACCGAGAAGTTCCTCGTCGCGATTTTGGGGGCCAGAGCCGGTGATTAATAAGACGGCTGGGAACGGGGCGGTGCCTGCGGGCGTCGTGAAGGTGCCGGCAAGCTGGATGCCGGCCGACGAATTGAGATACGAAACGTTTTCCTCTTTATAGGGATAGGGTTTAAGCGGCTCCTGGGGGCGCAGAATCTCGGGAATCTGGTCCGTGCGCTTCAAGGTGAGGGGCATGGAGACTCCGCCTTGTTCCCAAGTGCCGGTCATTTGGGAGCCGTCGCTACTGATCTCGGCGGTATAGGATGCATTAATGCCGCTCAACGAAAATGTGAGATTGCGATTATCCCGCTTGACGGAAGTTACGGGAATTCCCATAGCGCCCTGATCAAGACTATCCACTTTCGCGTTGAATCCGCCGTTGGCCGCGGCCTCAACGTGCAGGGCAAGGCGCAGTTTCGTTGGGCCCACCTCAAGGGTGCCGAGCCAACGGCCCGCGGGGCTTTGGGCGAATCCAATTGTAGCGGTCAGGAGCAGGAGAGCGGAAACGTTACCACAGGGCATTGCGAGATTCCCTCGCAAATTACTTTATCAGGCGCCTAGATCAGCAAACCGCCGTGTCCGAGACAAGCGATTTCCCATGTTGAAACGCGATACCGGGCCAGCAGAGGGGGCAAGACCAGATCCACGACGTTCGCCTTGGCTGAGCGGAAGCAACCGGGGGCGGAAATCATCGGGATATCGTCTTTATAGGAGAGGAGCATCAGGTTGCCGGGTTCGACGGGCGCGAGAAAGCGCTCCATTTGCCCCCCGGTGCGAACCAGCGCGCGCCCGATAACGTCTTCGGGGCCAGCGGGGGCGGTGGTGGAGGCAACCAGAATGACCGAGGGCTTGGAGCGGAGAAGGTGCTGGAGCGAGCGCGCAACGGCGGTTTCTTCTTCAATGCAGGAAAGAGCGGTGGTGGCAACGGGCGCAAAGTGGTCCAACCGCTGGCGCATGATGCTTTCAAACATGAGGCGGGCGCGCTCTCCGCTAAGGGGGTCGGTATAAAGAATTCCAACGGACGGTTTGCGCATTGGGCGGGCCTGAAGGATGGGGCCGCGATCCTTGAGCATGTTGACCAGCCCGTCGAGATCGGATTTTGAGACGGCGAAGGGGGCGCTTTTTACGGTGGCGATTCTTTGCCCGGGCAGCGCGAAGCTGAAATTGAGCGAGGTGGCAATTACCACGCTGGCGGTGCAGTTTACTTGTTTGAGGAGATCGTCATCCACCAAAACGCAACAAGCTTCGGTGGCGATCAGGTTCGCGCGCCCGCCAGCCCCCAGTTTAATTTCATAACAGCCACAGCCCATTTCGCTGGCGACGGCGCAGACGGCATCGTCTTCACCGATTTCGCCATCTTCCAGCTCAGTCACCCAGATTTTGTCCATCCCTTCGGATTCAAGGACGCGGATGTCTTCTTCGCTTATGAGGTGGCCCTTGCCGAGGAGCTTCTTTCCACCCGGACGAAAGACGGTGCAGCAAAGGATACGGCCCGTGGAAGTCTTGACGTCAACAGTCTGAGCTTTCATGTTGCCCCCAGCGAAGCGCGGCAGCTACGTCCGCAGCTTGCGTTAATTTTATTTCATTACACAGGTAAAGAGTAGAAATTAGATTTAAAATCTCACAATTGTTTTAAATAAAAATAAATGTGAGAGTTTAATTACAAAGGTTTAATGGTGGGAAGAAGCACGATTGTGTCCCCCTCGATATGAAAGGGGGTATTTGCCGAGTGTTCAGCCCGCGGTTTTTCGTAGCGCGCCGGGTTGAGAATGCGGAGCACGGCAATCTCATCGCAGCACTGGAATTTTGGGCATCGCAAGCAATCTTTCCAAGCTTTTAGGGGCAATTCACCGCGTTCTACTTCGGCAAAACCGACTTTGCCGAAGAAACCGGGGACGTAGGTGAAGGCGAACACGGCTGCCAGGGCGAAATCGCGAGCTTCCCGGATGAGCGCGTCGACGACGAGGCGGCCGATGCCTTGGGTTTTCACGGAATCGGCGACGGCGAGCGAGCGAATTTCCCCGACAATGGGGCTATAGAAATGCAGCGCGCCGCAACCGACCAGATCGTCTCCGGCATATGCGACGGAGAAATCGCGCATATTTTCGGACATTTCAAATTCGGTGCGGGGCAGCATAATTCCTTTTGAAGCGTGCCCGTTGATGAGCGTGAGCAATGGGCCGATGTCGCGCATGGCGGCTTTGCGGATTTGGATGTTCATGCGCGGAGAGGGGGCGAAGCCGACGGCATCTTCCATAAGGCTGGAGATCATGCGGTCACCTGATTAAGCGCGCGGCCGACGGTGGTGCCGAGATGCTCGCCGTCCAGGAGTCGAGCGATGACGGACGGTGCCGAACCGGGAAGAATGTGGATGCTGCCGACACCGTCTTGCAGAGCCTGGGCGGCGGCGGTCAGCTTGGCATGCATGCCGCCGCGGGCAACGCCGGAATCGATGAGGGCGCGGATCGATTCGGGGGTGAGGCGCGATATGACAGAGCCATCGGAATCGAGAACGCCGGGGACGTCAGTGAGGAAGAGAAGGCGATCGGCACGGAAAGCAGCGGCGCAAGCAACGGCCATTTGATCCGCATTGATATTGAAAAGCTGGCCGGCACCGTCTCCGGCGACGCATGCGACTACGGGAAGGTAGCCGGCCTCGGTGAGCAGGTCGAGCAGGGCAGAGCGCGCGGAAGTGACGCGGCCGACGGCTCCGAGGCCGGGATCCATCTGCTCGGCGCGAACCATGCCGGCGTCGATGCCGGAGAGGCCGACGGCGAGAGTGCCCGCTCCCATGAGGGAAGCGACGAGTTCCTGGTTGACGCTTCCGGCGAGGACTTTCAGCACGGCGTCTAGCGTTGCGGGAGTGGTGACGCGAAGGCCATTGACGAAGTTGCTGGAAATGCCGCGCTCTTCGAGAAAGCGCGTCACCTGGCGGCCGCCGCCGTGGACCACAACTACTTGATGACCGGCACCGCAGACGTCTGCGATTTGAGAGGCCAAGCTCGCGCGGCTAGACGATTCGTCAATAAGGGTGCCGCCGAGTTTGATGAGAATCTTCATGGATCTACTGTTAGAGAAGGCCGGCGGTTTCGGGGAGGCCGAGGGCGAGATTCATGTTTTGGACGGCTTGCCCGGCGGCGCCTTTGATGAGATTGTCGATGGCGCTGATGACGACGGCACGACCGGTTTCGGGGTCGAAGCGGACGCCAATGTCGCAGAAATTGGTGCGCTGGACGGCGCGGAGGTCTGGGACGGAGCCTTCATCGTGAATGCGAATAAAGGGCTCGTTGGCGTATTGCGCGCGGTAAATTGCGAGCAGGCCGGCGGCGGATTTCAGCTTCGTCGAGCGGAAGTAGATGGTTTCTAGAATGCCGCGGTCGATGGGGAGGAGCTGCGCGGTGAAGCTGAGGTGGCGTTCTTCGAGGCCGGAGATTCGGAGGATTTCGGGGACGTGGCGGTGGTGAAGGATGGAGTACGCCGAGAAATTTTCGGTGACTTCGCAGAAGCTGGCGGCGAGGCTGGGCTTGCGTCCGGCACCGCTGACGCCAGACTTGGCATCGCAGACGATTCCCGCTTCTAAATCGACAATGCCGGCTTCGACTAATGGGCGGATGGCGAGGTTCGCGGCGGTTGGGTAGCATCCAGGATTCGCGATGAGGCGGGCTCCAGGGATGATGGAGCGGCAGAATTCGGGAAGTCCGTAAGCGGCTTCGGCGAGGAGGGCGGGCTGGGTGTGCGGGGTCTTGTACCAGCGCTGGTACGCGTCGGGAGTGCCGAGACGGAAGGCGCCGCTGAGGTCGATGACGACGACGCCAGCGTCGAGCAAGGCGGGCGTGAGGTCCATCGAGATTTCGGGAGGCGTGGCGAGAAAGACGACGCGGAATTGCTCGGCAAGAACGGCCTCGGGGGAGTAGGCGATGCGGCGCAGGGAAGTGCGGAGAGGCGCATCGTCGTCGCGGTGGTCGAGGAGGACGGGCGTGACGCCGGGATGGCGGGAGAGGAGAAATGCGAGTTCGGCTCCGCTGTAGCCGCGGTGCCCGAGGATGCCAACAGAGGCGTTCATGGTTAATTATTCACTACTCTGAATAATTATACCAAAGCGCGGACGGGGGCGCGAGCCTTAATGGAGGTATACTCGATATCTGGAAAAGGGGGCCTCAGAATCATGGCACGTTTCGCCGATAGTTTTGACCCGTTTCGCAAGGATATCGTTTACGGCAGAACGGAAGCTCGCGCCGATTACCTCGAAGATTTTTTCGAAAGCCCGCAACTGAGCCAGTTGGAAAAAATACATCAAAAGTCTTTTAAAACTTATACCAAAGGTTATTACATAAACGACTATAACGAAGTAATTACGAGAGGGGATCTCAGTTGTCCCAGTGCACCGAAATTATTCAGCAATTCCAACGCTCTGGCACATTACAGAGCGCTTTTGGAGAAGTCAAAGTACGCGCCAGCCACCGTGGCTACAAGCGGGTGGAAGGCTTTAGCCAAGGGGGATAACACGATTCAGCAGGAGAACACGAAAGAAGATTGGGCGCGAGCCGTGGAGATGCTGGCCGTTCGCAAAGCCTGTAAATTCGGCATCGAATATATAAGCAGTTTCGACGACGCGACAGTGCACTACGCGCTGGATGGAATCGACATTGGCGAAGTGGTTGGAAAGGCCACGCGCATTCTTTGGACGGGCACGACTGGCGTGCCCATCACGACGAGCGAGCTGCGATATCTGTTTCGTGAATGGGGCCGCTACCGGAATAGCGTCAAACTGAATTTCTACGTAACGCAGGACCAGACTTCAGCGCCGTGGGTCACCGACCCCGCGCCATGGATGCTTTACGCTAGCGACCGGGTGGATAAATACCGGAAAGGTTTGGAGAACACCAACGAAGGCCAGTTACGGAATTTCGATAAGCATGTAAAATCCGGAGACGCGGCCCAGGCTATTCCGTGGTTCCATGACATGAAAGTCGGTCTGACTTAGAGCGGCGGCTTCGCGCTTTTCGCGCAGTTGAAATTCGCGGCATCATCGGTGCTGCCTTGACCTTTGTAGCGCGCCATCAGGGGATAGGCGCAGAGCGGGCGGGTGCGAACGAGTTCACTTTTGGGGTTGCGGTCGTCCTTGCGCTTGGTGGCGATAATTTTTTCGGGCGCGGTTCCCTGGTCCACCCACCGTTCGAGAGCTGCGCCGATATTGTGATCGGCATCTCCGCTGGCAGGCCCGGACTGGCCGAACTCGTTGGGGCCCGCGCCGCCGCCGCAGTGCTGCATCCCGGGGACCATGAAGAGTCTAAAGAATTGTGCCGTTTGCTTCGCTCCCATCTTGGCGCTGACGCTGCCGTAGTAATCGAGGGCGTTGCTAGCCGGAATGGCGGCATCGCTCCACCCGTGATAAACGATCAGTTTGCCGCCGCGCGCTTTGAATCGGCTCAAATCCGGATTGGTGGCGTTGAGAATCGGCGCGAGCTTGTCGTCGGCGGCCCTGGTATCGCGATCGATGTTATAGCTGTGATAATCCCAGGCGGCGTTGTCAAACACCATGTTTTTGAAGAACTGCGTTCCGAAGGCGTACATGAGGCTTTGTTCGGGAGCGGCACCGGTGATCCACGCGGCCCAACCGCCCGGCTCGGCTTCGCCGCCGGGAGCATAGCCGGGGAACTTCGCGGACCCGGCATATAGTATCTTGAGCGCGGAGAGTTGAGGCGCGGTCAGACACCGATCGGTCTCGGCTTCGCGGCATTGCAGAATGGAAGGATCGAAGTGACAGTGCGACGGGTCTTCAATAACGCCGTCCTTGACACCGTCATTTGAATCACAAGCGGCCAAAGCGGCGGCCTCGATGGCGGGCAATTTCTTCGATGAGATGTAAGCGGCTTTGTCAGCCAGTGTGGCGACGGAATCCCAAACGGCATTGGTCAGCAAGTGAGTCCAGTAATTGGCGGGCGCGCCGGCGACGATTCCATCATAATCATCGGGATATCGCTGAGCTTCCATGAGTGCCTGGCGTCCGCCGTTGGAGCAGGAATTGAAATACGATCGCCGGGGCATCTCGCCGTAGAAGGCGCGGGTGACGGTTTTTGCGGTCACGGTCATTTCATGGATGGCGCGATGTCCGAAGTCGACGATTTTGTCAGGATGGGACAAAGCCCAGCCAGCGTCGGTTCCGCCACCTTGATGTCCGGTGTCGGTGGAGGCGGTGGCGTATCCGCTGGTCAGCGCGGCCGACATATCCGGATGGTTGATGGAGCCCGCGTATCCGCCGTTGCCGACGCCTTGAAATTTGCCGTTCCAGCCGGCGCTGGGCATCCAGATTTCAAACTGAATGCTGGAATCTTCGGTGGGCTTGATGACGCCGAGGACGCGGCAGTGAGCGGGGCGATCCGCGGCGGCCAGCACGGATTCCGCGAGGGTGATGGTGGTGGCCGGCAAGGCGAAGGTGGCGAGACTTTCGCAAGTTTGGGCGGCGGAGAGGAGGCCGCAGAAGGCGAGGAGGATAGAGACGATTCGTAGAGTCATAGGCGTGGGTTCGATTATGTCAGTATCTGTCCAGTGGATGGGACTGCGCGCTTCCCGAAGTTCACCCGCCCGTGACATCCACCCAGCGGCGCATAAGGGCGATCCAACTCCTTGTTAGAATTGTAGTTTCCAATGACTCTCGAAGAACTAGACCGCCAGTATTCACCGCTCCGCGAACAGGCCTACGCCGTGCGGAGCTATCTTTGACCCGGCTAAAAAACAGACTCAACTGTTAAAACTCGAAGAGCAGATCGCTCTTCCCGATTTCTGGTCGCAGCCCGAGAAAAGCCAGAAGGTCATGCAGGACCGCAAACGGCTCGAAGAAGCCATTGCGGACAGCGCCAACATCGTCGCCCTCACGTCCGACCTCGACACGCTTTTTGAACTCGCCCGCGAAGGCGAGAAAGTGGAAAGCGATATCGAGCGCGATTTGAAATCGTTCGCGGCACTGCTCGAAAAGCTGGAGACCGAGATGCTTCTCTCCGGCGAGAACGATTCCAAAAGCGCCATTGTCACCATGCACCCCGGCGCTGGCGGAACTGAGAGCCAGGACTGGTGCGAGATGCTGTTCCGCATGTATCTGCGCTGGTGTGAACGCCATGGGATGAACGTCGTTGTCACCGATCGTCTGGAAGGCGAAGGCGCCGGAATCAAGTCGGCCACGTTCGAAGTTAACGGAATTAATGCGTTCGGGCTGCTGCAATCCGAAATCGGCGTGCATCGTCTGGTGCGCATCTCGCCGTTTGATGCCGCCGCTCGCCGCCACACGTCATTTGCCTCTGTTTTCGTTTATCCGCAGATTGACGATGAGATCAAGATCGATATCAAGCTTGACGATCTGCGCATCGATACTTTCCGTTCCGGCGGCGCCGGGGGGCAGCATGTGAACATGACCGATTCCGCGGTGCGCATCACGCACTTCCCAACCGGGATCGTGGTCCAGTGCCAGAACGAGCGCTCGCAGCACAAGAATCGTGATACCGCGATGAAACAGTTGCGGGCTAAAATGTACGAATTTGAGCTCGAAAAGAAGCGCGAAGAGACGCGCAAGACCGAAGCCACCAAGCTCGAAATCAATTTTGGATCGCAGGTTCGCAGCTACGTCCTGGCGCCTTATCGCATGATCAAGGACCACCGCACGAAGCTATCCATCGGCGATGTGGATCGCGTGCTCGAAGGCGACATCGATCCGCTCATCCACTCCTGGCTGGTCTGGCACAAGACTGGCAAAATAGCGGGCGACGCCAAAGATGATCTGCCGGATTAGTCCGGAAACGATGGCGCGCGCCGCGGCACTGCTGCGCGCCGGAAACCTGGTCGCTTTTCCTACGGAAACCGTCTATGGACTAGGTGCCGACGCCCTTAACCCCGGCGCCGTGCGCCGCATTTTCGAGGTCAAAGGCCGCCCCGCTACCAGCCCGTTAATCGTGCATGTCCATTCCATCGAAAGAGCGCGCGGGCTGGTGCGTGACTGGCCCGAGAACGCCACCCGCCTGGCCGAAAAGTTTTGGCCCGGCCCTCTCACGTTGGTGCTTTCGAAGCGACCGATGGTCCCCGATGAGGTGACCGCGGGCCTAGGCACCGTCGGCATCCGCATCCCCGCGCATCCCGTCGCGCTCGAACTTCTCCGCGCGGCTGGAACTCCCGTCGCCGCCCCCAGCGCCAACCGGTTCACGCAGCTATCGCCCACCACCGCCCAGCACGTGTTCGACGGATTAGGAGATTCCGTCGAAATCATTCTCGACGCCGGCCCCTGCGCTGTCGGCATCGAGTCCACCGTGCTCTCGCTCGCGACCGCCGTGCCGACGCTTCTGCGTCCCGGCACCATCTCACTCGCGCAGCTCACGGACATCGTCGGCCGCATCGAGCCCGCACCGCCGCCAGTGGGCGCCCACACTTCGCCCGGCCAGCATCTCCGCCACTACCAGCCGCGCACGCGACTCATTATGACTGGTCCCAACCCGCTGCCGGAAGGACGCGGCGCGTATCTTCGACTTCCGCCCGATGCCGGCTTAGCCGCCGCCTGCCTCTATGACAAACTGCACGCACTTGACGCTCTGAATGTGGATTGGATTGCCGTCGACCCGGTTCCCGAAACTCGGGAATGGGATGGAGTGCGCGACCGTCTACGGCGAGCCAGTGCTCACTAGCAGCACAATCGCCTGCGCTTCCGCGGACCTGCCTTCGCCCACGGGCCCGACCTTCTCGGCGGTCTTGAACTTAACCGAAACTTGGTCCACAAAAAGCCGCATCGTGGCTGCCAACCGCTCACGAATCGGAAGACGGTAGTCCTTCAATTTCGGACGTTCCAGAATCACCGTGGAATCCACGTTGACGATGGCAAATCCTGCCGCGGATACCATATCGCACACATGCTGAAGTAGTTTCAAGCTGTCCGCGCCCATCCATTCGGGGTCTGTATCGGGGAAATGCATACCGATGTCGCCCATCGCTGCGGCGCCCAACAGCGCATCGGTGATGGCATGCGAGAGAACATCCGCGTCGGAATGTCCCTCGAGTCCGAAATCTGAAGGCACCGCCACGCCGCCGAGGATCAATGGGCGTCCGGCCGTGAGCCGGTGCACGTCCCAGCCGAGTCCCGTGCGGTAGCCCTTCAAGAGTGGGGCGCCGTTTCTCGTTCCAGAAACAGATGCGCCAGATCCATGTCGCCAGGTTTGGTGATTTTGATATTGCGGTCGCTGCCGAGAACCACCGTGACTTCTTGATCCAGACGCTCCACCAGGCTCGATTCGTCAGTGCCCACGAAGTTGTCGGCGCGGGCCGCGTCAAATGCGCGCTTCAACAGTTCATAGCGAAACACCTGCGGCGTCTGCGCCAGCACGAGGCGTTCGCGCAGTATCGTCGAGCGAATTTTCGCCCCGCCTTCCGATGCGGCGCCCACTTGTTTCACGGTATCCACCGGAACGATGCCGACGATTGCCGCCCCGTGCGCCGCCGCCTCGTCGATAACGTGCGCGATGGTATCGAGTTCCACGAAGGGCCTGACTGCGTCGTGCACCGCAACCAGATCCGTATCCGGCGCAAGCGACAAAAAAGCGTTCTCAACCGACTGCTGCCGGCTGTTGCCGCCTTCCACCACGCGAATAGGAGCGCCGCGGACTTCGTTGCGAAGCATCTGCTCCACCCACTCGATGTCCTCGCCGCGCACCGCCACCACAATCTCGCTCACGCGCGATGACGAAGCGAACTTTCTCACCGTGTGCACCAGAATCGGCGAACCGTCCAGAAGCATGAACTGCTTCCGGCTCAGACCGGTAGTCTCCGCGACGCCGCGCCCCATGCGGGTGCCCATGCCCGCGGCCGGCAAGATTACCGCAACCTTCATATACCTTGGATTCTAACCCTCCGTGGCCGCTGCCGCGGATTCTTTACGCACCGGCCGCTGCTCGACGGGTACCGCGTGCATGCGGTCGTCGAACTTGCCGAAAATCATTTTACCTGCCGTGGTTTGCAAAACGCTGGTCACGGAAACGTCAATCGTTTTCGAGATCATGCGCTTGGCATTGTCCACCACCACCATGGTGCCATCGTCCAAATACGCGACGCCCTGGTTGTACTCTTTGCCTTCTTTCAAAATGAAGACGCGCATGGTTTCGCCGGGCAGAACGATAGGCTTCAGCGCGTTCGCCAGCTCATTAATGTTGAGCACTTCCACGCCGCGCACCTGCGCCACCTTGTTCAAGTTGAAATCGTTGGTGACGATCTTGCAATTGTAAATCTTGGCGAGCTCGATCAGCTTCATGTCGACTTCGCGAACCTGCGGAAAATCTTCTTCCACAATCTGCACGTCGAGGTTTGGCAGCTTCTGGATGCGCTGCAAAATATCCAGTCCGCGCCGCCCGCGATTGCGCTTCATCGAATCGGAAGAATCCGCAACCAGTTGCAACTCACGCAGCACAAACTGCGGAATCACCAACACACCGTCGAGAAACCCGGTATCTGCAATATCGGCAATCCGGCCATCGATAATTACACTCGTATCTAAAATCTTGTGCGACTTGGTGGCGCTCACTTTCTCGCCGCCGAAGACACCGCCCATGGCGGTCAGATTCAAAAGATCGCCCTTACTGGCACCAACCAGCAGGCCAGTGTATGTGAGCAATAAAAGCAAGCCGATCTCGGCGAAATGCAGGGTCGTGGAATTATCCGAATTAATATGGGTGAGAACAGCGGAAATCAGAAAAGAGCTAAATATGCCGCACGCCGCGCCGAGGGTCGCGCCCATCAATTTCTTCAGCGTGATCCGCTCCAGACGAATCTCGATAAAGATTACCGCAACGCCCAAAAGCAGGCCCGCACTCGCCGCTATCCACGGAGGCGCGCCAAAAGGCCGAAAAACGAAAGCGCAAGCGCTAACGATTAAAACAAATGCAACACGAAATAGAGTTAAGTCGAGCAAAGATCACCGTCTCTGGATAGTAAAAGGAACCCGGAACCGCGCGTCGGACCAGGAATCATAGCATTGTAACACCGATGACCAACGAAAAATAACGGATAATTTATCATGTGAAAATTGGAATTGACGCCGGAGGCACTTTTACCGATTTTGTGATGCTACGGAGCGACATGACGCTTCGCAGTTTTAAGCTTCGCTCCAACGCTGCCTCGCCCGCCCAGGTCATTCTGGAAGGAATTCGCCAATGCATGGACGAAGCCGACCCGCACCTTGAGATTGTGCACGGGTCTACTGTCGCGACCAACGCGCTGCTGGAGCGGAAGGGCGCCAAAACCGCGTTCGTCGCTACGGAAGGTTTCGAAGACATTCTGCGCATCGGGCGCCAAAACCGCAGGGAGTTATACAATCTGACGCCCTCGCCAGTCGAACCGTTGATCCGTCCAGAACTCTGCTTCGGTATCCGCGAACGTTCTTACTTCGATGGAACCATCGCCGTCGCGCCCAGTGCCGCCGCGCTCAAGGCCCTCGCAATCAAGCTGAGGCGCGCTGGCGTCGAATCCGTTGCAGTGTGCCTTCTGCATTCCTATGAGAACCCGCAAAACGAGCGCGAGGTGCAGCAGGCTTTGGATGGTTCTGTCTATCTCAGTTGCTCGCATGAGATATCGCCGGAAATTCGTGAGTACGAACGTGCCTCGACCACCTCCATCAACGCGTATGTTGGTCCCCTGATGGATAGTTACCTGAGCGAACTTGAGCGCAATTGCCCTTACCCCGTTGCCGTGATGCAGTCGAACGGCGGTTTCCTGACCGCGGCCGAGGCGCGCAAGCAAGCGGTCCGCACTATTCTTTCCGGACCCGCGGGCGGCATTGTCGGTGCCGCTGCAATGGCCGAACTCAGCGGGTTTTCGCGTTCCCTGACCTTCGATATGGGTGGCACCTCCACCGACGTAAGCCTGTGCCAGGAATCAAAAACCTTGACCACCGAAGCGCGCGTCGATGGCCTACCCGTTCGTGTTCCCATGCTTGACATCCATACCGTCGGTGCAGGCGGCGGGTCCATTGCCCGGGTGGACGCCGGTGGCGCACTGCGCGTTGGCCCGGAAAGCGCTGGCGCAAGTCCCGGTCCGGCTTGTTATGGGTCCGGAACCGAAGCAACCGTAACCGACGCCCACGTGGTGCTCGGGCGAATCGATGCGGACCAGTTTCTTGGCGGCGCCATGCGTCTTGATGTCGAGCGCGCGTCCGATGCCGTTCGCCGCCTCGCAACGAAGATGGGAGTTGGGATGGAGACCGCCGCCGCCGGCATCATCCGCGTCGCCAACGCCAACATGGAGCGCGCCATGCGCGTAGTCTCAGTCGAGCGCGGTCTCGACCCGCGCCAATACCCGCTGGTCGCGTTTGGCGGATGCGGCGGGCTTCACGCCTGCGAGATTGCGGAAGAACTGGGCGTCGCAACGGTGATGGTTCCCGCGCTCGCGGGAGCGCTTTCCGCTCTAGGGATGCTGCTCGCCGACCGTGTGCGCGATTACTCCATGGGCGCGCTGCGCTGCCAGAACCTAAACGCCCGGTTCCGGAAACTCGCCGCACGGGCCAAGAAAGACATTCCCGATGCGCACATTGAGCTTTCCGCCGACATCCGCTACCGCGGCCAGAGTTATGAGCTCACTGTTCCCTGGCATCCCGCCGACCCCGCCGCGCCGTTTCATGTTCAGCATCAGCAAGTTTACGGGTACGCGAACCCTGACCGCGCGACTGAAGTGGTGACGATCCGCGTCAGAGCCGTGGTTCCCACGCCCAGGCCCAAGTTTGAAACGCCTTCGGATTCAGCCCCTGCCCCAAATGCGAAAAAACGCCGTGTCTATCTGGCCGACCGGTGGCGCTCTATTCCCGTGGTCCAACGCGAACACGCCGCGCTTGGTCTTGCCGGCCCAGCGTTGCTGCTGGACTACGGTTCGACCACCCTGATCCCAAATGGCTGGACGGCGCTCTTAGGGCCGTTCGGGAATCTGGTAGCCAAGCGAACCGTAAAGTGAAGCAATCGACGGCGACGCCAGAACTTCAATCGACTGCCCATTCTGCTTCCACTCGGCGATCCGTCGAAAATGCAGTAACTCCTCCACCTCGCCCGATGTTAGCTGCCGCTCATAACCGTAATATCCGTGAAGAAATTGCGCCAGTGCGGGGCGATCCACCAGGTGAAAGGGATCCCACATCAGCGGGTAAATAACGATCAGATCGATCTTTTCGTTTTGCAGCGGCGCCAGGTGAGCGGCGCTGAAGTCGCTTACCTCGCGGATGCGCATTGGCTTCGCCACATAGCCGAACTCCGGTCGTCGCATGGCGCCCGCCAACGGAAAGGTCGTCGCGATGGTGGCGTCGGGAAAACGCGCTTGGCAGAATGCCGCGGCCCGCTGGTGAAGCGTAACGAAAGTCGCAAACGCCAAATTGTTTTCGAATGGAAAGGGGTACGGCGGGTTGATCAAGCTCGCCGCCACTAACGCCGGCAAAAGCACGGCTAAACTGGCCAGCCTCCACCGCGCTTGGTACGTGCCGAAAGCCAGAGCGAATGCCGCGAAAAGTATCGGCATCACCGGTAATAAATACCGCTCGAGGACCGCGCCTCCGAGGATGCTAACCAGCAAAATGTGCGCGATCAAAAGAACTCCAACCACGGCCCAAGCGCGATTGCGAAAAAGCCCGCCGCGCTTCCACGCATAGATGAGCGCTGCCGTCCCGATCCAGTGAAACGTGCCGATAAACAAATAGTAGAAACGCCGTATCAGCGCCAATGTGAGCCGCACCGGGTGCACGTTATAGAACGCGTTGTACTCCGTAAACTCGGCGCTGCCGAATAGGTGTCCTGTGGCGCGACGCAGCACCAGCAGCCAAATCACCAGCGGCACCAGCGGCAACAGGAACCAGAGTGCATCGCGCGTCTTTCGCTCAGCCAGCAGCCAGATCCCGAACAACGCCGGAGCCACGATGCCGGTCTCTTTCACCATCACAAGAGCCGTGCAGACCAAGGCCGAGAGCACATATCGGCGCTGCAGAAACAGCAGCAGGCCGAACGTCATCAACACCATGGCGGGCATATCGAGCTGCGCAAGCATGGCTTGCGCCATGAAGAGCGGAGAGAAGCAGAGCATCGCCAGAGCCGCGAACGCCGGTGCGCCCCTGGCTCCTTGCGACAGCTCGATCGCCATCAGAAAAGCTCCGAGTCCGCCCACCGACGCCAGCAGAAGCATTGCAATCCGCGTGTGAACGATGGAGTAGCCGGTAAGCTTCCAGAACACCGCGAGATACGCCATCACGCCTGGCGGATGAACGTTCGGCACCGTCGTATAAGGCACCCACGCGCCGGTATGAAAGAGATCCAGCGACGCCGGAACGAACTGTCCGAGCTCATCCCAGTAATAAGGAAGATGCAGGAACGGCGCGTGCGTAAGAAAGACAATCAGCGCGATCAGCGCGAAAAAAATGCCGTAGGTTTGGGGGCGGACCTCACGAACCGGTCCCGCCATCTACTGAACGACGCCCGCTTCCGTGTTCTGAGGCTCCAGCTTGATCTCGCCGAACGTAGCTTCGTACTGGCTGATGTTCTGCTGCAGCACGTTGAGCAGCGCTTTGGCCTGCTGCGGGCTCACGTAGATTCCTTGAAAACTCTGGATCGCGACGTTATCGGGCGCTGTCTGGTTGGCGATCCCAAAGAGCAGAAAGAAATCCCACAGGTTGACGCGGATCTGCACACTGTTGGCGTAAGCTTCGCGATAGTCCGCTGACCGCTCAAGCTGTAGTTTGGTTGGGATCGGATTCATAGACACTTCATGTTGTACCAGTTGACATTTTTTTACGCCACTTGGTGACTTTGGCAAAACCATTGCTATATCGCTTGCGTCCAGGTTGTGGGAGGAGAAAAATTATGAAGGCAGATGCCGCGAATCAAACGAGAGCGCAAGTTCACTGCCCCATTTGCACGCACACCGTCGGCGCGGAAGTCCAAGTTGTCGCGAAACGGGCGCGAGTGGTGCCCGGTCAGAAATGCCCGCGCTGCTCAGCGACGCTCGACGCCAGCATGATTGTGCAGTTGCTCGCCGCTGCCTAAGGGCTGGGGGAGCCGATTGTGTTCCGTGCCCGGGTTTGACATAGTGGGAACAGCGGGGCACAAATGAAGCGGAAAACGCAGATTAAGCCGAACGACGTGGTGACCGAGAAGTTTTTTGACTCGCTCCCGCTCATTGTCGCCGAAGAGAAGGCCAAACCTGCCTACAAATGCGCGGTATGCGGCGGCGAATCTACCGCTGAAGCCGCCGAACATCTCTGCTGGGTGTGCCGCCGTCTCAAAATCAGCGCTTGGCGCGATTCCGAACAACAAGTGACGGCCCAGGAATAGCTTCACCCAGTTACCTGTTCATAGACGTAACCCGCCGCTAGAACGTCTTCGATGGCCAACCCGTTCGATTTGAATATCGTAATCTGGTTAGGATGAGTTCGCCCCTGCGCTTTGCCGCTCGCGACATCTTTCAATTCCACAAGCCCCGCTCCATTCCAGCTTCCCTCCTGTTCGGCGATTAAGATATCGCCCGATTCCATCCGCGCCTGCTCCAACGAATCCACTGCGATCACGGCCGCCCGCGCAAACACTGCCCCAGGCAGTTCACGCTTTCCAGCTTGGTTCGACCCCATCGCGTTGATATGCGTTCCCGCCGATATCCAGACATCTTCGAATACCGGATCTTTCGCGCTGGTCGCGGTGACTACAACGTCGGCATTCTCGACCGCAGCACGCGCCGAAGCCGCGGCCACGCCCCCAACCGAACCCGCGAAGTGCGCTCGTTTTTCGGGGCTACGGCTCCACACTCGAACTTCACGAATGTCCCGCACGGCCCGCATGGCAGCAACTTGAGTCTCGGCTTGGAAGCCGCTGCCGATTACGGCCAGCACACCCGATTTCGGACGCGCCAGAAGGTCCGTTGCGTATCCGCTTGCCGCGCCCGTTCGAATCTGGCCCAGCGCGTTGGCTTCGATCATCGCCAAAGGTGTCGCATCTTCCGAGCGGTACAGCAGGAACAAAAAGTGAACGCCGTGCTTGGGATTGCTAGCGTAAATCTTGGCGCCGAAATACCTGGGTCCGCCCGCCGCCATGTAGTGTAGGATCGAGCCCGTCGGCAGAATCACGCGGCGCCGCGGATGGTTGACGGCATGGCGCGACGCGAGCTCCCCGAACGCTTCGCGCATTAGCTCGATTGCCTTCGGCATGGTGAGATGCTTGCGAACCTGATCTTCCGTGATGTGGATCATGTCTGTAGAGTACGCTCAAAGTTATCAGCCACTCCTGGGAATACTTCCGCCTCGGCGCACCGCTGACCTTCTTAACGCTTTTGATCGGAGTGTGGTGTCTTTAATCCAAAGCAATACACATTCGAATCGTGATCCACCGCGAACACGCGCCCGTCTGAAATCGCGAGGCCGCTGAAGTGCACCCAGGTCTGCATCGCGTCTCCGCTGTTGTACAGCTCTTTGCCCGTCTTGGCGTCGAGCGCTTTCAGCATTGCGGGTCGTGTGTTCAATAGCCGCTTTTCTTCGCCGCCATTCTGCACCGCGTTCTCGCCCGTCGATAGCCCGAACACAATTCCATTTGCAATCACCACCGGGTCCGGGAGATTGAAATCACCCGAATTCCACGCAGGCTCCAGCATGGGGCCTTGCGTCTTCGGATCGGCCACCACCTTGAACGCCATGATGCTCCCATGCGGATTGTCGCCATTCGTGACCGGAAATTTCGGTCCGTTCGCTGAAGGAGGCCCGCCGAATGGAACATAGAGCCACGTCTGCCCTCCGAGATCCCGCGCCGTCGATAGCCCGCCCCAGATTCCCAGCCCCTGACAGCAAATGTCGTTGTCATTCCCAAGTTTGGGAGAAGTGTAAAGCGTACTCTGATGGTCGCCGCCTCCCAGCGCGTCGGCATCCAACAGGTACACCACGCCCTCCTTCGATCCATCCGCAATCAGATTGCGATTGCGCCAGCCGAAATACACCGGACTCGACGCGCCTAGATCCAAATCCTTCTTGTTGAGGTAGGCCCAGTTCGGCGGCAGAAAATAATCCAGCAAAGTGAGTTCAGATAACGACGCCGAAATCACAGTGTTCGAAAAATCCCCGCCTATGGGGTCGAACTTTCCATCCGCGGTTGCACCATAAATCTTGCCATTGCTCCCGGCGATAGCTCCGCCACGGCCCCAGATACCCGCGGTATTCGTATTCGAGAGCAGCAATTGCTTCACCACCGGGTGATGGGCATCGCGAACATTCACCGAATAGAAGCCCGAAAGCCCGTTTCCGCATCCCTGCGCAAGCGTGGTGTAAATCACACCATCCACCAGATTCAGGCTCCAGCTTTTAGCGAAAGGCGCGACGAACTGCACCGGTCCGTAGCGCACTTTGCCGCTGCCGAGGTCGAGTCCGAACAGCGCCCCATCGCCCGCAATCACATACAGAATCGAAGTGGTCTTGTCGATCACCGGCGTGGATGTAATTCCGTTGGGACACAGAAACGTTCCCTGATATCCGCCCTTGCCGGGCAGCACCACGGACTTGAACGTGTGCGTCCAAAGCTCTTCTCCAGTTTCGGCATCGAGCGCGAAGACCTGGCTGCTGATCCCAGCGACATACACCACGCTGCGCACGCCATGGCTCGTGGAAATCCCGCTGGCCACCACCGGCGCGGTCAGCGCCGACAACCTGTACGGCTCATTCTTCACTTTCGATTTCCAATTCAATCCGAGGCCTGAAACATTCTCTGGCGTCAGCGTGGTTTCCTCGAACGCCCAACTCGATCGCTGCGGATCGTGGCCGTAGGTCAGCCAGTCGGCGGCGTGCGCGGCAGCCGTCACGAACAGGAGCGCAAAAGCAAGAGATCGAAATTTCATATGAGTAGGCAGTGCTGATTATAAAACGCTAACGTTGCGTTCTGACGCTGGATGCGATTGGATAGAACGCATGAGTTTCGATTCCGTGTTCCTGCGCGCCGTGCCCTTCCTTCTGCTCGCGCTGGCGATTCCCGCCGCCTTCGCCGCCGATTCTATCGCTTATTTCGGCACCTACACCAAGACCAAAAGCAAGGGCATCTACGCCTACCGCTTCCACTCCGCGACGGGCAAGTTAACCGAGATCGGGCTCGTTGCCGAAACTTCCGATCCCACTTGGCTCGCCATCCACCCGAGCCACCGTTTCCTGTACGCCGCCAACGAAATCGGGAATTATAAAGGCCAGAAAGCCGGTGCAATCACGGCCTATTCGCTCGACTCAAAAACCGGCAAGCTCACACAGTTGAATCAGGTTTCTTCACGGGGCGACGGTCCTTGCCACCTGACCGTTGACCATACAGGTAAAGTCCTAATCGTCGCCAACTACGGCGGTGGAAGCATCGCATCCTATCCTGTGAAGGCCGACGGATCTCTCGGCGAAGCCGCGACTTTCATCCAGCACGCCGGCACCGGCGGAACGCCCCAGCACCCCAGTCCGCCGCACGGTCATTCGGCCACCATGTCGCCCGACAACCGCTTTGTCCTGGTAGATGACTTGGGTCTCGATAAGGTAATGGTGTATAAGGTCGATCTAGGCAAGGCGACGCTCACGCCCAACGATCCACCCTTTGCGAAAACGGCCGCCGGCGCGGGTCCGCGCCATCTCGCATTCAGTCCTAACGGCAAATTCGTATACAACATCAACGAACTAAACTCCACGGTGACTGTGTTCGCCTACGACAAAACGCGTGGCGCATTAACGGAAGTTCAGACGCTTTCCACACTGCCCGCCGATTTCCACGCGCAAAACAGCACGGCCGAAATCGCGGTCCACCCGAACGGGCGTTTCGTTTATGGCTCGAACCGCGGCCACAACAGCATAGCGGTGTTTGCGGTTGATGCCGCTTCCGGCAAATTGACCTTGGTGGAACATGTCTCGTCGCAAGGCAAAACCCCTCGCAGTTTCGAGATTGCGCCGGGCGGCGGATACATGGTGGTCGGGAATCAAGACACCGACGATGCGTTCGTTTATAAGATCGACACCGCGACTGGTAAGTTGACCGCCACTGGCCAGAAGATCGAGATGGGCGCCCCGGTTTGTATCAAGTTCACGCCGGGGACACCTTAGAGAACCGGACTGATCGAAATCCTCTTGGAATTCTGTCACCCCTCTCAACCATAGTAAGGTGACAGTTTCGGCTCGCGCCGCATCTGCAACTCTGCGTCGATTGCCTAAAGCCTAAAGGTTGCTCTCCTCCTGATTCTGCGTCAGCCGCTCAATCGCACTTCGAA
>JANYJA010000026.1 GCA_025358575.1 Terriglobia bacterium | reverse complement strand
GTAAAGGTGCTCGACTTCGGTCTCGCGAAGGTTTCGGATACGTCGTATTTAAAAGGTGCCAGCCGCGCCGAGACCCGCTTCATTTCTGCCGCCGGCACGTTGTTAGGCACGGTAGACTACATGAGCCCGGAACAGGCGCTGGGCCGCGTGGTGGACGCGCGCAGCGATATTTTCAGCCTCGGCGTGGTGCTATATCAGATGGCTACGGGCCGGATTCCCTTCGAAGGATTGACGGCTTCGGAAACCATCGCGCGTATTCTGAATACGCAGCCTGAAGCGATGGCGCGGTTTAATTATGAGCTGCCCGAGGAAATGGCCCGCATCGTTCGCAAGTGCCTGGAGAAGGACCGCGAGCACCGTTATCAATCGGCGCGCGATGTGATGGTCGATCTGAAAAACATGCTGCGCGAGTCCGCGCCTTCCGCGCCGGTCCGGGCCGAAGGCTCGCAGATTCGCGCCGTAATCGTGGATGATGAAACTCTCGCTCGCCAGATTTTGCGTGAGTATTTGAAGGGCGAACACGATATCGAAATTGTTGCGGAGTGCGCCAACGGCTTCGAGGCCGTAAAGGCGGTCGGCGAGCACAAACCCGATCTTGTGTTTCTGGATGTTCAAATGCCGAAGCTGGATGGTTTCGAAGTATTAGAGCTGATTGACCGCGAGATCGCCGTGATTTTCGTCACCGCGTTCGACCAGTACGCCATGAAGGCTTTCGATGCCGCCGCGGTGGATTATTTGCTGAAGCCGTTCCGCGTGGAGCGCTTGCAAACCGCGCTGCAACGCGTCCGCAAACGCTTGGGCGAGCGGCAGCTTCCGGTCGCAGCCGCGGAGCTAAAGAACGCGGCGCGCGCACCGGATCAATTTGCGCAGCGCGTGGTGGTGAAGGATGGTGCAAGGGTTCACGTGATCGCCATTGACAAGCTCGATTACGCCGAGGCGCAGGACGACTACGTGTCGTTGCACAGCGAGAAGAAGGCGTATTTGAAGCAGCAGACAATATCTAGTTTGGAAGCGTCGCTGGACCCGGCGCGTTTTGTGCGCGTGCACCGCTCGTTCATCGTGAATCTGGAACGCGTCGCGAAGATCGAGCCTTACACGAAAGATACGCGTCTTGCGATCTTGTCTGACGGGGCGCAGGTGCCGGTGAGCCGCGCGGGGTATGGGCGATTGCGGGAATTGATGGGCGGGTCCTAGCGGTCATAATAGCGCTCAGCCAACGCATCTTGACATCATGAATGCAAAGCATCATGATGCCTAAATGAGGACGACCTTAACACTGGAAGACGATCTCGCCCATCGCCTCGCGGAAATTGCCAGGGAGTCCCACAGACCGTTTAAAGAAGTTGTTAATGAAGCGTTGAGGCGTGGCTTGGCCGACTCGGCTCCCTCTGAACGTGCGTTTCGACTTCGGCCGCATGCTGGCCACTTGCGCCCGGGAATTGACGATCGGCGATTCAATGAATTGGCGTGGGATCGGGACACGTGATTATTCCCGACATCAACCTGCTGGTTTATGCATATGATTCGACGTCCTCATTTCACAAGCGGGCGCAGAAATGGTGGACCTCGTGCTTATCTGGAAGCGTACCTATAGGAATGTCGTGGGTGGTCGCGCTAGGTTTCGTTCGTTTGTGGACGAACTCGCGAGTCTTTGCGAATCCGATGTCAGCGGATCTCGCGGCATCGCACGTTGAATCATGGCTGAACCGCCAGATCGTAAGAATTGTCAATCCCGGACCCCGTCACGCAGAGTTGGTATTCGGGTTTTTGCGCGATGAGGGGCGGGGTGGAAACATGACGACCGACGCTCACCTCGCCGCGCTGGCCGTGGAATTCCGTGGGATCGTTCATACTGCGGACACGGATTTCCTGCGATTCACGGGTGTGCAATGGACCAATCCTCTAAAGTGAGGCAGCGGCTCGCTGAGGACCCATAATAACTGTTGGCCAAGTCAATGGACGTCTTCGAACTCACGCGTGCGCTGATTGATATTGAATCCGTGACTCCTAATGAGGAGCGGGTGGGCCTTTATCTTTACGATCTTCTGGCGCGCCTGGCCAGCGAGCACGGCGGGCGCGCGGAACTAATTGAAGTGGAACCGGGTCGCTCGAACGTCTTCGCGCATTTTGGAACGCCCGTGGTGACGCTCTCGACGCACATGGATACGGTGCCGCCGTTTTTCGAATCGCGGGAGGATGACGAATTCATCTGGGGCCGCGGCGCGTGCGACACCAAGGGGATAATCGCGTCGATGATCCACGCGGCGCAGGCGCTGTTGTCGTCGGGGCATCGGGACTTCGGATTGTTGTTCGTGGTCGGCGAGGAGCGCAACAGCGCGGGGGCTTATCACGCGGCCAAGGAATCGCGCGGATCGCGATTTCTAGTTAACGGGGAACCCACTGAAAACCGGCTCGCGCTGGGGTCGAAGGGGGCGCTGCGGTATGAGATTCGCGCGCGCGGCAAGATGGCGCATTCGGCTTATCCGGAGCTCGGTGAATCGGCCATCGAGAAATTGCTCGATGCGCTGGCAGAGATCCGAAAAATCGAGTTGCCTGTGGATGAATTGCTGGGAAAAAGCACGCTCAACATCGGGACAATTTCAGGTGGTCGCGCGCCCAACGTCATCCCAGACGAGGCGAGAGCGGAAATTTTTGTGAGGCTGGTGGGTGATTCCGCATCCACGCGGCGCGCCATTGAGGCGGCGGTGTTGGGCCATGCGGAAGCACACTGGTTTCTCGAGATTCCGGCGGTGCGCCTGGGCGGTTTGCCGGGGTTCGACACCACTGTAGTCGCCTATACCACCGACATTCCGGCGTTTCAAAACGCCTGGGGGCGGCCTTTTCTTTTGGGGCCGGGAACCATCCACGTTGCGCATACTTCGGAAGAGCGCGTTCCGAAGAAACAGATCTTGCGCGCGGTGGATTTGTACCAAGAGATGATTCTGCAGCTTCAAAAAGTGAATAATTGAATAGATATGCAAAGAGTTGAAGTGGGAGTGCTCGGCGGCACCGGAATGGTGGGTCAGCATTTCATCAAATTTCTAGACGGACATCCGTGGTTCGAGTTGACGTGGCTGGGCGCGAGCGCGCGGTCCGCCGGCAAGAAGTATGCAGATGCGGCCACGTGGCATTTGAACGGAATCCCGCCGGAGCGAATTTCCGCGATGATGGTGCGGGAAGCGATGCCGGGGAACGCGCCGAAGCTGCTGTTTTCGGCCATGGATTCGTCCGTGGCGACGGAGATCGAGCAGGCGTTTGCACAGGCGGGACACGTGGTGGTTTCGAATTCGCGGAACCATCGCATGGAGCGCGATGTGCCGCTACTGGTTCCGGAGATCAATGCGGAGCACCTGCGAATTATCCCGGCGCAACAGAAGGCGCGCGGTTGGAAGGGGCAGATCGTGACCAATCCAAATTGCTCGACGGTGGTGCTGACAATGGCGCTCGCGCCGCTGAAGGCATTCGGCATCAGGCGCGTGATCGCGACAACCATGCAGGCGATCTCGGGTGCGGGCTATCCGGGCGTTTCGTCGGTCGACATCAATGCGAATGTGGTGCCCTACATCGGCAACGAAGAAGAGAAAATGCAGGAAGAGACACAGAAGATCCTGGGCAGCTATGAGCGCGACGTGATCACGCCCCTCGATGCCAAGGTGAGCGCGCACTGCAATCGCGTTCCCGTGCTGGACGGACACACGGTGACAATCTCGGTGGAACTTGCGACGAAGCCGACGCATGCCCAGATGCTCGCGGCGTTCGCGGAATTCGCGGGCGTGCCGCAGGAGCGCAAGCTTCCAAGCGCGCCTGCTCGGCCCGTACAGTACATGGAACAAGCGGACCGTCCACAGCCGCGGAAAGATGTGGAGCGGGACCGCGGGATGGCAGTATTTCTCGGGCGGCTGCGCCCCTGTCCGGTGCTCGATTGGAAGTTCATTGCATTGGGCCACAATACGATTCGTGGCGCGGCCGGCGCGGCCGTTCTGAATGCGGAGTTGATGCATTCCGAGGGGCTGCTGGATTAAAGCATGATAGTGATGAAATTCGGCGGATCCTCCGTCGAGTCGGCTGCGGCGATCGAGCGGGTCGCCGGAATTGTGAAGTCGCGCGCGCATTGTAGGCCGGTCGTCGTGGTGTCCGCGATGGGCAAGACCACAAATCGTCTGCTGGCGATTGCGCAGACCTCGATGACTGGAACGCGCGAAGATTATCTGGCGCAGATTCACGATTTGCGCGACTTTCATTCACGCGAGGCGCGGCAGGTGGTTCCGCTCGGAAATCGCGCGGCACTCGACCGAACGCTGGATGAACACTTTCAAGAGCTGACGGAACTGATGAAGGGGCTGGCGGTGCTGGGCGAGTTAACGCCGCGCTCCATCGATGCCATTTCAAGCTACGGCGAGCGGCTTTCAAGTTTGATTGTGGCGATGGCGTTCGAGCACTTCGGACTGCTTACGACGCACGTGGATTCGCGTCGCATGATCGTCACCGACCGGCGGCACACGCAGGCGGCACCTATTTACGAGGAGACCTACCGGCGTTTGAAAGAGACGATCCCCAAGCTGGCGGCGGAAGCGGTGGTGGTGATGGGGGGGTTCATTGCATCGACGGAGGACGGTGTGACCAGCACTCTAGGCCGCGGCGGGTCGGACTTCACCGCGTCGATTGTGGGCGCCGGGATCGATGCCGAAGAAATTCAGATCTGGACGGACGTGGACGGGATGCTGACGGCCGACCCGACGCTGTTTCCAGGCGGCCACCGGGTGAAGACTATCTCATTCGCCGAGGCGGCGGAACTGGCCTATTTCGGGGCGAAGGTTTTGCATCCGGCGACCGTGGTTCCGGCTGTCGAGAAAAATATTCCAGTTCTGATTTTGAACTCGCGCAGGCCGCGAAGCACGGGGACGCGAATCGTCGCCGAAGCCGTCGCGTGCAAGAACGTGGTGAAGTCGATTGCGTGCAAGCGGAACATCACGCTGGTGAATATCCATTCGACGCGGATGCTGATGGTGCATGGCTTCTTGCATCGGATATTTGAAATATTCGACCGGCTTCAGACGCCGGTGGATATGGTCGCGACTTCGGAAGTGAGCGTTTCTTTGACCATCGATAGCACCGCGAACTTAGCCGCCGTGGTGGCTGAGCTGGAGACGTTTTCGGATGTGAACATCGAGCCGGATCAGGCCATTGTGTGTTTGGTGGGGGACAACATCCGCTACACGCCTGGCGTCGCGATTCGAGTTTTCCGCGCGGTGGATACGGTGAACGTCAGGATGATTTCGCAAGGCGCGTCGCTGCTGAATTTGAGTTTCGTGGTGGCGGATGCGGACCTGAGACAAACCGTGGCCGCGCTGCACGGAGAGTTCTTCAGTGAAATCGATCCCGAGGTTTTCGATTGAAGCTGGCGATTGTGGGTTACGGGAAAATGGGCCGCCTGATCGAGCGGTTTGCGCCTGAACACGGGTTCACGGTCGCGGCAAAGCTCGACGAATTGAACAACTCCAACTTCGAGGGGATTACGAAAGAAGCGTTCGAGGGCGTGGATGTGGCGATCGATTTTTCGGTGCCTTCCGCCGTGGTGGGGAATGTGGAGCGCCTTGCGGAGTTGGGCGTGAATGTGGTCGTCGGGACGACGGGGTGGCTCCCGAAGATGGCTCACGTTCGCCATGTGGTGGAGAACAAGGGGACAGGTTTGGTGTGGAGCCCGAACTACTCGGTGGGCGTGAATGCATTCTTCCGATTGGTCGCGGAGGCCGCCCGGCTGCTGTCGAACGAGGCCGAGTACGAGGCGTGGGCCTATGAAATCCACCACTCCGCCAAGCAAGATGCGCCATCGGGGACGCTGCTGAAACTTGTGGAAGAAATGAAGTCGGCGGGATGGGCGCGCGCGGTTGATGTTGCGTCGAACCGGGCCGGCGCGATTCCGGGGACGCACGAAATCGGATTCGATTCCGCGGCGGATACGATTACGTTGCGGCACACGGCGAGGAGTCGCGAAGGATTTGCGCATGGGGCTTTAAAGGCCGCCGCGTGGCTGGTCGGGAAAAAGGGCTTTCACGAGTTTGGCGAGATACTGTTTCATTCATGAGGCTGCCAATGTTTACGGGATGCGGGACGGCGTTAGTGACGCCGTTTCGGAACGACTTGTCACTGGATGAAGAGACGCTGCGGCGGCTGGTGCGGCGGCAAATCGACGCGGGTATCGACTTTTTGGTGCCGTGTGGCACCACGGGCGAGAGTCCGACTCTGACGCACGAAGAGCATCTGCGCGTAGTGGAAATCACGGTGGAAGAAGCGCGCGGCGAGACGCCGGTGCTGGCGGGCGCGGGCGGATACAACACCCGCGAAGTGATCTCATTAGCGCGTGAGGTGGAAAAAATCGGCGCGCAGGGAATTCTTTCGGTGACGCCTTATTACAACCGCCCGACACAGGAAGGTCTTTACCAGCACTATAAGTGGATTGCCGAAGCGATATCGCTGCCCATCGTCATTTACAGCGTGCAGGGGCGCACGGGGGTGAACGTGGAACCGGCGACGCTGGCGAGGCTGGCTGAGATTGAAAACATTGTCGGAGTGAAGGAAGCGTCGGGAAATATCGGGCAGATGGCGGCGGTGGTTCACCAGGTTCCCAAAGATTTTCTGGTGCTCTCAGGCGACGATGCGGTGACAATTCCGTTGATCGCGTTGGGCGGACGCGGGATTATTTCGGTGGTGTCGAATCAGATTCCGGCCCAGATGACAGAGTTAGCGGGACGGTGCTTGCAGGGCGATTTTGCCGGCGCAAGAGAGTTACAGCGGAAATATTTATCGCTGATGGAAGTTAATTTTGTGGAGTCGAATCCGATTCCAGTGAAGGCGGCAATGGCATTAATGGGCCTGCTGGAACCGATCTATCGGTTGCCTATGGTGCCGCCGAAGTCCGAGAGTCTCGGCAAAATCGAGAAGGTGCTGATAACGCTCGGGCTGAGGAGCGGCTGGCTTGCAAACTGAGATCGAGAAGTTGTTCGATGAAAAGCCGGCGACTTACACACAAGTTCACTTTGACTTATTCGGCGAATTCAAAGCCGCGCTGAATTCAGGGAAAATTCGCGCGGCTGAGCCGGACATATCGGCTGCCAGCGGGTGGCGCGTCAACAGCTGGGTAAAAAAGGGAATTCTGCTGGGATTTCGCATGGGCGGAATTGTGGACATGTCGATTGAAGCGACAAGGCAGCCGTTCTTCGATAAGTCGACCTACCCGGTGCGGAGTATGGGAACGTCGGATGGCGTGCGAATTGTGCCCGGCGGTTCCAGCATTCGCGACGGGTGTTACATCGCGAGGGGAGTTACCTGCATGCCTCCTATGTATATCAACGTGGGCGCTTGGGTGGACGAGGGCACCATGGTAGATTCGCACGCGCTGGTGGGAAGCTGCGCTCAGGTAGGGAAGAATTGCCATATCTCGGCGGCGTCTCAGATCGGAGGCGTGCTGGAACCGGTGGGCGCGCTGCCGGTAATTATTGAGGACGAAGTGTTAGTGGGCGGCAATTGTGGCGTCTATGAGGGCACTGTGGTGAAGAAGAGAGTGGTATTGGGTTCCGGTACAATTCTAAATCGATCGACGCCGGTCTTCGACCTGGTGCGGGCTCAAGTTTATCGGGCGACGGATGCGATGCCTCTGATGATTCCGGAAGAGGCGGTGGTGGTAGCGGGAGCGCGCGCAGTCACGAGCGGGATCGGAAAAGAGTGGGGCATCTCGCTATACACGCCGGTGATTGTGAAGTATCGCGACCGGAAAACGGACACCAAGATTCAGCTCGAGGACCTTTTGCGATGATCGACTTGCGCGGAAAAGCTGCGTTAGTGACGGGTTCGGGGCGCGGGATTGGGCGGGCCATCGCACTGAAGTTAGCAGCCGCGGGCGCCGCCGTGATGGTGAACGATCTCGACGGCGAACCTTGCTCGGAAACGCATGCGGCCATCGTAACGGCGGGCGGCAGAGCGAGCCAGTTTCACGGAGATGTGACTGCTCCGGAGTTCGCGCAAGCCCTGGTAAATGCGACGGTGCAGCAGTTCAGCGGCCTCGACATCGTAGTCAACAACGCGGGCTACACGTGGGACAACGTCATCCAGAAAACGACTGACGAGCAGTTCGAAGCCATGCTGGCGATCCATCTGGTGGCGCCCTTTCGCGTGCTGCGGGCGGCATCTGGATTCATTCGCGAGGCGGCGAAGCGGGAGAGCGCGGCGGGGCACAGGGTGATGCGGAAGGTCGTGAACATTACTTCGATCTCCGGCACGGATGGGAGTCCGGGGCAGGCCGGTTATGCATCGGGAAAGGCGGGCGTAATCGGGTTGACGCGCACACTGGCGAAGGAATGGGGCAGATACAACGTCAACGTGAATTGCGTTGGTTTCGGTTTGATTGAGACGCGGTTGATTCAGCCGTTGACGGCGGAAGGCGCGAAGATCGACGTGGGCGGCCGCGAGATTCCTGTGGGTGTCCAGCCGAAGACGTTGGAACTGGTGAAGTCGCTGAGCCCGTTTGGACGCGCCGGCACACCAGAAGAGGCAGCCGGCGCGGTTCTATTTTTCTGTTCGGGTCTAAGCGATTTTGTAACGGGCGAAGTGCTGATGTGCAGCGGGGGAATGCACTTCTGAGCTACTGGGTTACTTGGGAAACCGGTAATCTTCACGGCATGCCCGTCGGGGAGCACCACGCGGATTTCCAATTCCGCACCGAGGGCCTAACGAGTCCCGTGAGAAGGGAGTGCGCGCGGCCATGTTGCCTTCTGTAGCCGGTTGGTCTTGGCGTATACTATCCGGGGGAGCAAACATGACCGGCAAATCCGTTGCGTTGTCGCTTCTTCTTTCGGCTTTACTGGGGCTGTGCGGAGCCGCCAAGGCGCAGACGGCAGTGCCTAAAATTACTTCGATCACCGTGGATTCGTCGATACCCGTAGCTGGGCCCGATCATGTGACCAGCATCAACATCTATCCGAACTTCGGTTTATCCACCCTTTCGGACGAACACTCCACGATCTTTCCGCCTGCGACACTGGCTAACCAGACGGAGTTCCTCTTCTTAGTAGCAACCCGCACGACGCTCAATCCCAACGAAAGCGGGTTAGTTGTGCTCGCGGGTGATGAACCACGGAGAGACAAGCCCTGGTCCCTGAATTACGCCGCAAAGTTTGGGCGGTATAGGCCGGAAGGTCTTTCTGGTGCCCAGAATGGACAAGTCTTTCAGGGAGCGCTCGCACATCTCAAGTGCCCGTCGAGTTCTCCGGCACCAAGTTTTGATTCGACCTTCGACCTGAATTACGCGGCCCCGGCAACAGTATTTCTGGATCCAACAAATCCGGGGAACAGCGGGAGCGGCAACCTTCTCATGGTTTATGAGGGATCGAATCGCTGCATCGGTCTTACGAGCGCAAGCAACGTCGGCAACAACTTTTACTCCACGATTGGGATCGCAACTTCAATGGACCAGGGACATACCTGGCCTGTATACAAGGCGAATTTCACGGCATTGCCGCAAATCAACCAGAACATGGGGCCGGTGGCTGCTCTGGGGGCTTATGGCAAAGACGTGTGTATCGGGAATTACTGTTCTGACATTATTATTCTCCAACCGCCCGACCAATACGGACGATACGCCGTTTCGGGCCCCGTAACCACTGTTGCGGAAGCAAATGCCGGTTCGCCGGGTGGCCTGACGAGGAATACGGGAGATTCTGAGCCCGCAGCCTTTATCGACGACGTGCTCGGTCGCGGCCCACAGCCCTACGTCTACGCAGTGCACACTTACAATCCCGGCCCGTTTTTGGCCGATTCACCCGTGTATCCCCAGTTTCCTCAGATACAGTTTGACATCTCGGTGTCGCGAGCAAAATTGAACGGCGGCCGGACCCGCCTGCAGTTCGAGCATTGGTACAACGGGCAATTCAATGAACCGGGCCTTCCCGGGTCCTTGGGCGGTGGTCACGAGAGCCTTCTCTTCCCGGTTTTGGTGGCGGATCTCCCCCACTACAAACAATGCCTGGCACCTACGCAGAGGCGGTCGTCAGCCTCGATCAGCTATTCCAAGCAGACGCATGAGTATGTGCTCGTCTTTGTTTGCACCTCACCAACTGATCCTCTCATCGAAACGAATTGTCAGAGTAAAAACTTGAATATTTGTCAGAACGGAAAGCCAACCGGGGGCGCCTGGTTCTACTCAACCATTGATGCCGATCAATACGACTTGTCTCATCAGGAGCAGTGGGTAGCCCCGCGGGAAATGCTGCAGTCCTGGAGCCTATTCGCAGCGGCCGGCTGTGGTGCAAACTCGCCCGGAGAAAACTTCAACGGCTGGTATCCGTCTCTTATGTCGCCGAAAACCGAACCTGGCCACTTGGGCGGGGGCGGCTGGGTGTTTTATATGAGTGGCTGCCAAGGCGGCCAAACGCCAGGTAGCCGCGTCTACTCTTCACGCTATTTCACCATAGCTGCCCAGTAACTCCGTACGAAGCGGCGGCGCCAGGGGCGGAACCGCTGCTACTATGTCTGCGCCTTTTCCAGTCGCGGCTCGGCAAGGGAGATCGTGACAGGCAATCCCGTTCGGCATGAGTTGTAGACCGCTTCCACAATCGCCAGCGCATCGTAACCATCTTCGCCGGAGACCGGCGGTGTGCGGTCGTTTTTAATCGCGTCACCGAAATCTAAAAACTGGCGCTCGAAGGGCTCAAGCGAGATGGCCATGGGGTCGGACGCGCCGGACGCGACATCGCGGGCCACCGGCGCGGGTGCTCCAGAATCATTTTCTACATCCCAAGTGGTGAGCTTGTCGCCGGAGATGATGGCGGTGCCTTTGGTCCCATGGAACTCGGTGCGCTCGGTGTATCCGGGCCAAAACGCGGTTGCCGCTTGGATGACTCCCGTGGCACCGCTGGCATAACGCACGACGGCGTTTATCACGTCCTCGGATTCGATTTTATGCAGCGCGCCGAGCTGCCAGAAACCGAATACCCGCGCGACGGGACCGGCGATCCAGCGCAGAATATCAATTTGGTGAATAGCTTGATTGATGAGCGCCCCGCCGCCTTCGGTCGCCCAGCTTCCCTTGATTGGCCGCGAATAATATTCAGCCGAGCGATACCACTTCACGTAGCAATCGCACTGCAACAGCTTGCCGAGACGGCCTTCCGCGATAGCTGTTTTCAGAAACTGACTGGAATCGTCGAAGCGGTGCTGGCTCACGACGCCGAGCTTGATCTTCCCGGCCCGCGCCACTTCAATCATGCGGCGGGCGGCTGCGAGATCGGTCGCGATGGGCTTCTGCACCTGGATATGTTTCCCCGCTGCAGCGCAAACTTCCACGGCTTGCAGCCGGAAGTCGGGAAAGGTGCAGAGATCGACAAAGTCAACGTCGGGATGGCGGCAAACTTCCTGATAGGTGGTAACGAACTCGGCACCGTTCCGGTCCGCGAAGCGGCGTCCGGCTTCAGCATTGATGTCCGTGCAAACGGCGATTTTGTATCCGATGTTTCGATAAGCTTCCGCGTGCTTATTCGAAATAGCGCCGGTTCCGATAATGCCAACTCGCATCCGGTAATTATAATGGGAGTTTCCATGCAAATTCGTTATCTGCCGCTATTGGCGCTTGGTCTCGCCGGGTGCCGAAGTTCGCTTTCGCCAGACGTCGCCGCGAAAGTAAATGACCGTGTCATCACGTACGCAGAGGTGGAGAAGGTCTACAAGTCGCAAAATCTGGGAAACACGGAGGGGGCGAGCGCGGACCAAACCATGATCCAGAAGATGGAAGTGCTGCGGACGCTGATTGATAACGAGATCATGCTGCAGCGGTCTGAAAAGGCGGGTTTGATGGCCACGGACTCCGAGGTGGACGCAAAGTTTAGCGAGTTAAAATCGCCCTATACGAAAGAGGAGTTCGAGAAGCAGCTCAAGAATCGGAACCTGTCCGCCGAAGATCTGAAATTTCAATTGCGCCGCGATCTGAGCATCCAGAAGCTGATCAACAAAGAAATTACTTCGCGCATTAACATTACCGACGCCGATGTCTCGCAGTTCTATGCCGCCAATCGCAAGTCTTTCAACCTGTCGGAATCGCAAGTACACTTGGCTCAGATCGTCGTTACACCCGCACCGGATGCCGCGGTTCGCAATTTGAAAAACGACAAAGCTCAGAATGACGAGCAGGCCAAGCGGAAGATTCAAGCCATTGAACAGCGGCTGAAACAGGGCGAGGACTTCGCCATGCTGGCGCAGAACTACTCGGAAGATCAGGCGAGTTCTTCAAACGGGGGAGACCTGGGATTTCTGCCGGAATCGGCGTTCGAGAAAATGAATCCGGAATTGCGGAAGCTCGTATTTGCGATGCAGCCGGGTGAAATCTCGCAGATTGTGGCGACCCCGGACGGTTATCGAATTTTGCGAATGATGTCGAAAGAACCGGCGGGTCAACGCGAATTGACCGACCCGCGAGTGCAGCAGAGTATTCGCGAGACGCTGCTGAATCGCAAAGATCAATTGCTGCGCTCGGCTTACTACGAAATTGCGCGTAACGAGGCAAAAGTGGTCAATGCCGAAGCTAAGAGTGTGATGGCCAGCGCGGGCAAGCCCACAAAATAAGTTAAGGCAGAATCAGCATGCAATCCCCATACGAGAAAAACCGGTAGCGGCTTGTGACGGCGTGCCGGTAGGCTGCGAGAGTGAGGTCACGTCCGGCGAGGGCGCTGACTAACATCATCAAACTGGTGCGGGGGAGATGGAAATTCGTGAGGAGAGCCTCGGTGCGCTGGAACTCAAAACCAGGCTGAATGAAGATGTCGGTTGCCCCTGAGAGCCGTCCCGTGGCGGCAACCGTTTCGATGGTGCGAACGGCAGTGGTGCCAACGGCGACTACGCGCTTTGCGGACTGGATAGTCTGCCACGCGGCGGGGTCGACTGAATAGCGTTCGGAGTGGAGGCGTCCGCGCGCGACGGTCTCTTCCGACACGGGCTGGAAGGTGCCGAGACCGACGTGCAGCGTGACGCGCGCGATTGCGGCACCGGAGGCGCCGGCTTGTCCGAGCATCTCCTCGGTAAAGTGCAACCCCGCTGTGGGCGCTGCCACGGAACCGCGTTCGCGCGCAAAAACAGTCTGATAGCGCACGCGGTCGGTTGCCTCATCGGGACGTTTTATATAGGGCGGCAGCGGAACGTGGCCGATTTTTTCGAGCGCTTCGTGGATATCCGCGTCGCCCAGAAAGCGCAGTGTGCGCTCTCCCATCTCGCCGCGCGCGATAACTTCGGCGGAAAGGTCGGGTGCGAAAGCAATCACATCGTTAACCCGCGCTTTGCGTCCCGGACGCGCCAGCGCCAGCCAGTCGCGGGACCCCGTGGATTGCGCGTGCAGCATGAATACTTCGATGCGGCCAATGTGCCCGGGGCGATGGCCGAAAAGCCGTGACGGAAAGACTCGTGAGTCGTTCAGCACCAGGCAATCGCCGCTGCATAAGTAGCGAGGCAAATCGCGGAATACGCGGTCTTCCCACGCCGCTGCTTCGCGATGCAGCACCAGCATCCGCGCACCATCGCGTTGGGGCGTCGGCTGCTGGGCAATTAAATCTTCGGGCAGATCGTAATCGAAATCGTCCAGCGCCATGCTGAACTACTGTAGCGGAAACAGGCTGGGCTGCTCTTCGAAGGATTCGAAGGAATCGGGAATGGGCCCCGAGGTCAGACCGTAGCGATCGCGGATACTTGCGATGCGTTCGCGCATCATCTCTTTGTACGCGCCTTTGAGGTAGGCTTCGCGACGGTAGTGCTCTTCGTACTTCGGCAGCAGATGCGGAAAATGTTCTTGCAGGAACGGGAAGAAGACGCGGCGCGCGGCCGGCATCAGAAAAAGAATGCCGCCGCCGAAGTAGGTTGCGCCGGAATCTTTGGCGGCTTTGGCCAGACGGTCAAGCTGGGCTTCGCGATCGGTGATCAGGGGCATGATCGGGTTCGGGAATACGCCGACTTTCAGCCCGGCGTCAGAAAGTTTGCGAACCGCGGCGAGACGCAAATCGGGATGGGGGGCGCGCGGTTCCAGCTTGCGGGCAAGCGTCGGCTGGAGTGTCGTGATCGTCATATTGATGTGCAGCGAATTGGCGGCAGCGATTTTGATGAGCAGCGGGAGATCGCGCAGGATCAGATCGGATTTAGTCGTGATCGACAGTCGGCGGTGTTGGCCCTTCGAGAACACCTCCAGAATGGAGCGCGTGCGCTCGAAGCGCCGCTCGGCGGGCTGATAGGGATCGGTGGCGGTGCCGATCGCAATGCCTTCCCTCAACGGAACTTTGCGCAGCTCGTGTCGGAGAATTTCGTCCGAGTGTGCTTTAGCGTAGATGCGATCTTCGAAAGCCCGCTCGTCTTGGAGGCCCATAAATTCGTGGGTGTAGCGCGCGTAGCAGTATTTGCATCCGTATTCACAGCCTCGATAGGGGTTGATGGTCCACGCGAACGGCAAGCCAGGCCGCGTCCGGTTGAGCAAGGAACGCGACGCAATGTCCAAGTACTGCACCTTCGCCTTGGAGACGAGGGTGGGACTTTGCGCCGCGAGTTTCGCTATACCGACCAGGCCTGGCGGGGGAGAATCGCCAAAGAGCACGGTTTATATTCGCCTTTTGTTCGCCAATTGTCAAGCTGTATTTCGCGAGGTAATCGCAGACCTTGAACCGTCGGCTCGGTTTACCGACTGAGAAAATCTTCGCGGTTCCCCACTAATTAGGCGTCCGAGCTCTTTCCCAAAGAAAAGGAACAACAGGTCCCGCGAAATATGAAAAGGTTCAACGGTTTTTTTCTCATGGCGACGATATTCGTCCTTTGCCTTATGACTGCACCGGCCAGCGCAACGCTACAATCGCCGGTACCACTGGGGTCGAACTCCACGTTCGCGATTCTTGCTGGTACCACCGTTACTGTCACCGGTGGGGGCACCATCACGGGGAATATCGGGATCTTCCCGGGAACGTCATACGTTGCGGGAACTCCGCCCGTAACCGTCAACGGGACGATCTATGCGGGTGGTCCGGTAGCTGCCCAAGCCCAAGCCGATCTCTCCACCGCATTCAATGATGCGGCAGGACGGCAAACACCTGTCATCGTGTCTGGAAACATAGGCGGCCAAACGCTCACCGCCGGTCTCTACAAGTCCACTTCATCCCTAGCGGTATCGTCCGGGGACCTTACTCTTGACGCTCAGGGCAACTCCAATGCTGTCTTCATTTTTCAGATTGCTTCGACGTTCACCATGACGTCAGGCCGTCAAGTTATATTGGCCGGCGGTGCGAATGCGGCCAATATCTTTTGGCAAGTCGGAAGTTCAGCCACCATTGGAACCACAGCAGTGCTTCATGGAAACATACTGGCTGCTATATCAATTTCCATGCTCACGGGATCCACATTGGATGGCCGGGCATTAGCCCAGGGCGGCGCTGTCACCGTAGATACCGGCGGTGGCAGTAGTGCTACCGTTCCCGGAGCTCCGACAGTCCCCACGGTGACATCCACCGCCCCTGCAAATGGGGCTGCGGGGGTGCCCATCAACGACAAAATCACCGCGACCTTCAGCACCGCCATGGATCCGACCACCATTACGACATCAACTTTTACACTACTGCAAGGCGCTACGCCCGTTGCGGGCTCAGTAACTTACGCAGGGACCACGGCAACTTTTACTCCATCCACCTTCCTTTTGTCACTCGCCCCATATTCCGCCACCATTACTACCGGAGCTAAGGATCAGGCGGGCACTGCACTGGCAAGCAATTATGTCTGGACTTTTACGACAGGTGCGACCTCGGATATCACGCCGCCCACAGTAACTTCCACCGTCCCGTTGAATGGGGCCACCGGCGTCCCGATCGGCAGCAAACTCTCCGCCAGCTTCAGCGAGGCAATTGATCCTAACACGATCACCACTACAACTTTCACCTTACAGCAAGCAGGAACGTCGGTTCCCGGCTCCGTAACCTATGTCGGCACGGTAGCAAGTTTAACGCCCACAAGTGCTCTCGCATCTCTCACCACGTATACGGCGACTCTTACAACTGGGGTCAAAGACTTGGCCGGCAATGCATTAACGAGCAACTACGTTTGGAGCTTCACAACAAGTGCGGTGCTCGATACCGTACCCCCCTTCGTTATTTCCACCATCCCGGCTAACGCCGAGAAGGGTGTGGCGGCGAGTGCAACCATCACCGCCAGTTTCAGTGAGGTGATGGATCCTCTCACCATCACCACGGCAACGTTCACCTTACAATAAGGGGCTGTGGCAGTAGCCGGCACCGTGACCTACGTCGCTACCACCGCGACGTTTACGCCGTCCATCTTGCTCTCCCCTAACACGGTCTATACAGCCACCATCACAACTGGGGCTAAAGACCTCGCGGGCAATGCCCTGACCGGCAATTATTTATGGAGCTTCACCACGAGGGCGTCCCCCGTTCCAGTGCTTACGCCTGTCATCTTCCCGGTGAATACAACTGCCAATCCGTCTGGCACTCTCAACGACGCAAGCTTTACTACCCCAGTCGCGGCCGGCAGCATCGCGGCCGTGTTCGGCAGCAACCTTGCAATCGGACAGGCAAATTGGCAGGTGCCCACTCCGCTCCCCACCTTATTGGCCCAGAGCAGTCTTTCCATTGGCGGGCGGGCGGCGCCTCTATTTTTCGCCTCTCCTTCCCAGGTGAATGTGCAAATCCCATGGGAACTTGCCGGTCAGACAGAAGCCACGATTAGCGCCACCGTCGGCGGCGTGGTCTCGAATATTCAGAAGGTGAATATCGCCCCCTTCGCTCCGGGCATTTTCACTATTAACGCGACGGGATCGGGTCAGGGAGCGGTTTTAATCGCGCCCACGGCGCAACTTGCCGCCCCCGGTACCGCGGTCCAACGAAGCGCTTACATCTCAATCTTCTGCACCGGCCTGGGCGCCGTGAGTGTCCAACCGGCTAACGGGGCGGCGGCTCAAGGTTCCGCTCTCTCCTACACCCTCACCTTGCCCACCGTGACCATTGGCGGCGTTTCGGCCCTGGTGACCTACTCTGGATTGGCGCCCAACTGGGCTGGACTCTACCAAGTGAATGCCCAGGTTCCGGCGAGCGTTTCTCCAGGTAGCACTGTATCGGTTGTCCTGAGTATCGGGGGCGCCACGTCCAATACCGTAACGATTGCCGTGCAATGAAGTAGAAGTCGCATAAGCCAAAAGCAAAATGGCCGGCAGGGTCCCTGTCGGCCATTCCCATTTGCGGCATGTGGTCTGGAACCGCTCCTGTCACGGGAGCCGGTCGACGTCCCTCGCTACAATACGCCTATGCTCCGCCTCCTGCCTCTTCTCGTCTGCGCCCTCACGCTCCGCGCCGAAATCTACACCGTCACTCTGAAGCAAGCCGTAGATCGAGCGCTGCAGCAAAATCCAGACGTCGCCATGGCCCGTCTCGATGAGCGGCGAGCGGCTGAGGGGGTCCGGCTCGCGCGCGATCCCTTCACCACCCACATCGGCATCGGCAGCGGCCTCGCCTACACCAACGGCTTTCCCCTCAGCGGCGACGGCTCCGGCCCTTCCGTTTTCCAAGCCCGCGCCTCGCAATCCATCTACAATAAGCAGCAGAGATACCTTGTCGCCCAAGCCCGTGAAAACGTTCGCGGCGCCGGTTTCGCCATCGGCTCCAAGAGCGCTGAGATTGCCTTTCGTACCGCCTCTCTTTTCCTGGATGCGGACCGCGCCCGCCGCTTGACCGCTACCAGCGCCAAAGCCGTCGTGGGTTTCGATAGGATAACCGAAACCGTCCGCAGCCGCGTGGCCGAAGGCCGCGACCTCCCCGTCGAAACCAAACGCGCCGCGTTGAACGCCATGCGCGCCCGCCAGCGCGCCGAAGCCTTCTCCACCGATCAGGACTTCGCCGAGCGTTCCCTGGCTGTCGTCCTTGGTTACACCGCCGAGGATCGCGTCCGCACCAGCGATACCGAGCGCCCGCCCGCGCTCACCCCCGCCACCGAAAAAGCTGCCGTTGAAACCGCGCTGGCTTCCAGCCAAGAGTTGCAGCGCCTTGAATCCGCGTTGGTCTCCAAGGGACTTGAAACCCGCGCGCAGAAAGCCGCCGCCATGCCCCGCGTCGATCTCGTCGCTCAATACGGTCTATTCGCCAAATTCAATAATTACGATCAGTACTACCGCAAATTCCAGCGCAATAACGGTCAACTTGGTGTTTCATTCCAAGTGCCCATCTTGCCTGGTTCCGGCGCGAAGGCTTTAGTGCAACAGGCCGAGACCGACGCCGCCCGACTTCGCATCGAGATGGCTGTAGCGCGCAACCGCATTGCCCTCGATGTCCATCAGAACTATCAGGACATCGCCAAGGCCGATATGGCCAGCCAGGTTGCCAGCGCCGACCTTGAACTCGCGCGGGAAAATCTTTCGGTCATCCTCGCGCAAATGCAGGAAGGCCGCGCCCCGCTTCGTCAAGTGGAAGAGGCCCGATTTCTCGAGAATGAAAAATGGATCTCTTTCTACGACGCCCAATTTGCCCTCGAGCGCGCCCGCTTTAACCTGCTGCGCCAGACCGGCGACCTGATGGCGGCTTTAAACCGCTAGGGTGTGATGGGTCCAATCTGAAAATCGGAGCTGACCGCGCCCACCTTCAGCGTCGCCGTCACCATGCCCGCCCCCGCCTTGAATCCGGCGGGGTAAAGAAAATTGAGCTGATCGATGATTAGCCCCGGGGCGGCTCCGCAATATAGCACCGTGACTGGCATCCCGGAAATGCTCAAACTGCACGTGTTTGTTGTCCATGGCAGGGGCGAAGAGGATGCCGGCGCTCCGTCTCTTTGCGCTGTCACCTTCGCGCCGAAACCATTCCCCCAAAGCGTGCAAGCTCCTCCGTCGCAGGTCTGTATGGCCGTCCCATTCGCCTCGAACACCGAGGGTCCCGTCGCGGATAACGTGACCGGTTCGGGATAAGTCATTGCGCCGGCTCGCGTCACTTGCACATTGACCGCGGTATCCATCGGTGTCGCCCACGGGATCTGAAAGTTGATTTGCCCGGCCGATACAAAAGTAAGCGGCGCGGTCTGGCCATTCACGCTCACCGATATACCCGCTGTTCCGAGTGGAAATGTATTTAGCGTTTTATCGAAAAGCCCGCCGTACGTAGCATCCGCAAGGCCCGTTCCGAATACCGACGCCAAACTTCCCGGCGCGAGCGTCCCCGAAAATGAAGCCGCGTCCACCACTCCGCCGACGTTTACCACCGGCTCGGCGCTGCTGCGGTACACCCTGACATAATCCACCACCATCTGCTGCGGAAATTGGGTGGTTCAATCCGGATTGCCCGGCCACGCCCCTCCCACGGCGACATTCAGTAGCATGAAAAACGGCTTGTTGTAAACCCACGGCGCGCCAGCCGGCAGCGCTGCTGGCGTTACCTTTTGATACGAAATCGAATCCACGAAAAACTCCACGCTATTGGGTTTCCACACAATCGCGAAAGTGTGGAAGGCGTCCGAGAATTTCGCGCCGCCCGGGAGCGCATAAGCCGCCGTAATCGGATTTCCCCCCGAATAGCCCGGCCCGTGCACGGTTCCATGGACCGTCGAGGGCTCGCGGCCGATATTCTCCATAACGTCAATCTCGCCCGCGGCGGGCCACGAGACCTTTGAGATATCGCTCCCGAGCATCCAAAACGCGGGCCAGATTCCTTGCCCGAAAGGAATCTTGATCCGTGCTTCAATCTTCCCGTAAGCGATCGTGAAACGGTCCTGGGTTTTCAATCGCGCTGATGTATAGCCCCCCGCTGCCGTCTTCAACACGTGGACGATTAGATTGCCGTTGCCGTCGAGGGATGCGTTGTCGGTCGAGTTCGTATAGGTTTCCAGCTCCTGGTTCCCCCATCCGCCCGCCCCCAGATCGTAGTTCCACTTAGCCGGATCTGGCGCGGAGTTGGCCGCGCCCGTGAATTCGTCGCTCCAAACAATCTGCCAAGAGTCTTGCGCCGTTAGAGCGCCTGCCGCTAAAACCAAGCTAGCCAAAAGCCGCATAAAAAACCGTCCTCAGAGCGTATTATGTCGCAGTGTTCGCCCTCGCTCACGCCTCTAAAATACAGGTTCGTCAGAAGAATTCGTGGGTCGATTCCGGCTCGGGCAACTTGCCAAGTGAGTGATAGAGCGCAAGTTCGAGGCAGCGGAAGGTGCGGAAACCGTAGGGTTTTCTCATGGTGACTTTAGTTTTGTTGTTCAGACCCTCCGACAACTCCGCTGGAAAGCAGCTTCTGAACGCGGAAATAGTTGAGGATCAGTTCGCGGTGCTGGCGGAGTGACCGGGCGATCTTCTTCATAAGCTCGATGCGCGAGCGCATCACTTGCCGACACCAGTCATCGACGAACTTTCCGGCCCATGCGGGCGAGTTGTAATCCCAGAGCTCCTGAAAGGCTTCCTCAAGAAGGTAAGCACGTACGGTCTTCAGGTTGTAACGGAGCAGATCGCGCAACCGGAAGCGCTGTTCCGTCTTCAGATTCTCTTCGCGTTTGAGCAGCAGCCAGCGCGACTTCCTCAGCACCGGCACGCGGCCCTCGGTTGCCATAAGGCGCGATTCTCCGGCACGGACTTCGTCTAGCACCTTATTCATTTTCGCGACGATATGGAAACGGTCGAGAATATGCAGGGCCTCTGAACATTTCTCGCGAATGACCTTCAGATAGGGCTCCCACATATCGGAGCAAACGAACACGATCTTTGAAGCCAGTTCGTCGCCGATGACGGTGAAAAATCCTCGAAAGGATTCGATGGTTCTTTCGCGGCCCACCCAAAGCAGGCGCGTGACGTCGAGATCGATCTGATAAACCAGAGTCAAGTACTTGTGGCCTCTGGCATATTGGATCTCATCGACGCCGATCGCATCGATTTGGCCTAGCACCCGGTGCTCCAGCCCGAAGGTGACGACGTGTTCCACCGCGTCGAAGACCTTGTCCCAGGAAGTGCGAAAGGCCTCCGCCGTCTCTTTCCATGACAGTCGCCGTGCCCAAGGGGCTAAGAAGAGCACGTAGGCTTTGGTCAATGTGCGTTTGCCGTCGCCCCAGGGAACTTCTTCGACAGCCACAATGCCGCAGCGGCGACAGTTGACGCGTCGCATGGTGTACAGAAGGAAGACGAGAAACCCCCACACGGGAATGAACTCAAAGCGCCGTTCGGCGAGCTGGTCGTAACCGGGCGCCGGCAAATGGCAGCGCGAGCAGACTGCGGCCGAACCCTTGCGCGGTCGCACGGCCTTCGATACTCTTCTTGTCGGCACTGAGGTGGGCGTGCTGGTAGTCAAAACCTCGGAAACGATGGCAGCGGTTTAGAATCGTGATCAGTTCCATTGCGCGGAAGCGGGCTGCGGCGAACCTCTACCATAAACCGCTCCAGACCCGTGAGCCGCGGGATCGATAAACGCTGCCGGACTACACAGGAAATATGAACCGTGACCCTACTGCTTCGAGTGAAAACTTCGGGCGGCGCTGGCCGGAGGCAGGGTGAATGATGGGCTTAGCACCGGCGGTTTTGCGCACGTAGCGGAAGGTGATACGGCTTGCGCGCGATGGTCGCGTCAGGCGTAAAGTTAAGGCGGAGGTGTGACATGAGGAATCGGTCGGCTCCGCCCTGCGTTGTAACTCCAGTGGTCGCGTATCCAGATGTGGCTGCGGCCGTGGCATGGCTTGGGACGGCGTTCGGGTTTCGCGTGCGATTGAAAATTGGGCACCATCGTGCGCAGATGTGGTTCGGGTCTGCGTGCTTGATCGTCGGTGAACATGGCAAGGAGAAGCAGTGGGCGACGAGGAGTTCGGTGATGCTGCGCGTGCCGGATGTGGACGCGTTGTGCTCGCGTGCGCTCGATCAGGGAGCACGCGTGATTCATGCCCCGCAGACACATGTGTACGGTGAGCGCCAAGCCACACTGGAAGACTTCGCCGGGCATATCTGGACGCTTACCCAGACTATAGAGGATGTCGACCCGGCGGCTTGGGGCGGCGAGGCTGTGGACCTCTGAGTTAAGCGGTATGACCAGTCGCACATGGGTCCCCACGGCGCAGTGCTTGTTGTCCACGAACTCCGGTCCATCTAAACGCTGGGCGACATATCGCGAGCGAGTCGAGTTCAAGTTGCGGATTCCAGGGGAAGGTGAACACTATTCTGGGCTGAAGGTGAACTGTGCTTCCAACGGGAAGACGAACGGGTTCGTTTTTAGGATGAGCCGACGAAAGGTTCCACAGGCTTGGTGAGCAACCGCCGCAACACCGCCGCCCGCGCGGCATCTTCGAATCGTCGGGTGAACGATCCCCTTCACATCGGTATGCGGGGAGACTCGATGCGCAAGAACCGTAGTGAGCCTGACGGGTAGTCGGTTAGTTCAGGAACCGCCGGTCTCCCTGCGTCGCCAACGATAAGGCTGGTGCCAGGCAGCACTTCGTATTCTGGGGACGCGGCGGCCAGAGGCGATCCGGGGAGCGCAAACAAGATGGTTTCCGACATCCTCGTCTGGGTGACCCATCGGAGCTACCGTTTAGGCGAGGTCGGAACCAGAGTCGCCGGAATACGAAATTCAGGGTGCTCGATGCGTTGGGACGCGCGCATCTCGCTGCGCCTTCTGGAGCCGTTCGGCAAGATCGGCCCAGAGCCGTCCTCCTTCGATTGCGGTCACCCATGTGATAGTACCGTGTTTTGCGCTGTCGCCAAAGCTGAGATCGGCGGCGCGCAGGTTCGGACGTTCGTGCTGCTCGGTCTTCGTCATACCTAGCATGTGTGCAACTGTCACTTCGTCCCAAACCGCCCAGAGCTTCTCGTCCCCGGTCACTTGCACCACTATGTCACGGTTTTTCGCGATCCATCCGTCAAGTAGCCCGGCAAGGTAACGGCCCGGATCACCGGCCGAATCAAGGATAGCGTGGGCGCGCTCGGAGGTCATGCTCAGATCACGTCTCGTGACAGTTTCATCGCCAACCGTGACGGGCACCTCGGAATCAAGGATTACTTGCCACGCGATCGGGTCATTTGCAATGTTGAAATGGTCGCCACCCTTTGGCCAGGCGCTGAAGCCCATCGCGATAATTTCGATCCGGTCGGCGAGGCTCGGGTCGGTGAGCAGCGCCGAGGCAGTATCGGTGGCTGCGCCGATGACGAGGACAGTAAGTGGGCGTTCGCGGTTGAAGGTTCGCGATTCGGAGATGATGCGCTCGACACCAGCGTTGCGGATAGCAGTGCGTGCTGTGAGGGCGACGCTCGATCCAGGAATTACGACCGGGCGCGAGCGGAGGGGCATATGATCAAGCACCTCTCGCGCGATTCGGGCTGACGTCTCAGCGGCCGGTGGGCTGAAAATCGGGTGCTTGCCAGTATGTGTCGTCACGATAGCTCGTACATCGAACTCTGGTGTGAGGACAAGGTGCGCAAGTGCCCACTGGTCGTCCATCTCTGCGCCGCAATCGGTCGTGAGGACGATTGGGCGAGGGATCGCTGCGCCGCAGCACGCGGCAATCGCGACCATAGCTATAGCAAGGCGCTCCGGTACAAACATGAACTAATCATATGCCAGTGGACAAAAGAGATTGCTTTTGGATCCGCTGGTTTGAATTTCGCAAGCTGTGGATATACTCAAACGCAGCTTCCACCAGCGACGCTCGTTCAGGAGGCCAAGCCAGAACGTTGCAACCGAAAACTTGAACGACGATCTTACTCCAAGAACTTTTGGGTCGGCCCTCATGGGCGCAGCCCTGTCGAAGGACTGAGGCGCGCCACTTCATGGTCGTGGATCGCCCACAATTTCAACGGCCTGCGGTTAGGGGTCCTTCCTGACGGCGTAGCGTTTACCGGAGAGGGCAACTGGTTCGAAACGCAACTGGCTACGAACAGGAAAAAGCTGAAGCCGCGCTATCTGTCAATACCGATTGAAAAATCCCCAGTTTACCGGTCGAAAAGTACACCACCTGGCGGAGATTTTGGTTTACAAGTTCAGCCGGTCGGTTGAGAATGGAACCGGCTGGTGAAGCGGAGGTAGGCTCTGTTGGAGAACAACCTGCCAAGGAATAGCCGGCTGCAAACTCATCAAAACGATGATGCCGGAAGCGGGGCTGCAGGCTTCGCTTCCGGAGTAATCCAGAGACAACATCGGATTGATAGATTTGCCCATGCCTCAAAAAACTCATGACGAATGCCCCCGCTTACCGCGAGCACTGGGGGAGGCGGGCGACTCCGGCGGTTGTTGCTCGGGCTGTGGAATCAACCCTGCTTTGCGGCGCTCCTTGAGCCGGTAGCTCTCGCCGCGAATGTTGACCGTTGTTGAGTGATGCAGCAAGCGATCCAGAATGGCGGTCGCAATGATCGGATCGCCGAAGACTGAGCCCCATTCTCCGTAGCTCTTGTTCGAAGTGAGAATGATGCTGCCGCGTTCATAACGCGCACTGATGAGCTGAAAGAAAATGGTCGCACCCAGATCGTCCAGCGGCAGGTAGCCCATCTCCTCAATGATGAGAACTTTCGGCGCCACATAAATGCGCAACCGCCGGTCGAGCCGCCCCTCGCGGTATGCACGGCCCAGATCGGTAACCAGGTCGTGTGCGGTCATGAAGTACGCCGCCTGCCCAGCCTGAATCGCTGTCTCAGCCAAAGCAACGGCCAGATGCGTTTTACCGACTCCAGGCGGCCCGAGCAGAATCACGTTAGAAGCTTCATGTATAAACCGCAGCGTGCGCAGTTCACGAATCTGCCGCTCGTCAATCGAGGGCTGGAAGCCGAAGTCGAACTGATCAAACGTTTTCAGATAGGGCAAGTGAGCCAGTTGTAGGCGTGCCTTAACGTAACGCTGCTTGCGCGCTTCCGCCTCCGCGCTCATTACTTCGAGCAGGAAGTCGGCATAAGACGGTTCTTTCTTCGAAGCAGCTTCGAGCAGTGTTTCCAACCGTGCGTCAATCGCCGTGAGGTTCATCGCGGCAAGCGTGGTCCGCAACCGTTCGATCGAAGTCACAGAGCACCTCCGGAAGAGAGCGCTTCATACGCGGCCAAAGGTCTGTGCTCCACGATGGGCGCGTTTTGCTCAATGTGAATCAGCGTTTTGCCCGATTGCTTGTTGCCCAACGGAATGCCGTGATGGTGCTCATGTTGCGTGACCACCTGGTGCTGACGGACCGCTGGCGCATGCACGGCAATGCGTTCTCCCCCGTAGCGCACTTCGATGGCGGATCCGCGATCCTGAACCCAGACCTCTTTGCCAGCGTAAATCCAGGGTACCGAGTAGCGGCTGCCCTGCCAGGATACGTAGGCATCGCGCGCCACCTTGCGCTGCTCTTCATCTACGTACGGGTAGGACGCGCGTCCGTTGACCGGTTGCATCGCAAACTGGTCTGCATCCCACCGCACCAGCACCTGTTCGTGAGTGGTCCCATGGACACGCTTGTTAGCAACCTCCGCTACCCAGCGGCGCAACTCGCCATTCAGATCGGCGAGACTCGATGGCTCACGCCCCTGTAACCCACACAGGAAGTTGCGCCGGATATACTTGACTCCGGATTCGACTTTCCCTTTCGTCTGCGCGCGATACGGGCGGCAAAGCCGCGGCGTGAATCCCCAGTAGCGGGCGAAGTCGAGGAAGACGGCGTTCCAGATGATCTCACCGCGCTCATCCGTCCCGGTCCAAACGGTTCGCATCCGATCGTAAAGGATCTCCTGGGGCACGGATCCCCATTCCATGAAGGCCGCCTCGTGCATGCGGAGCAGCGTTCCCAACTTCTGGTCGGTGGCTGCGAGCGCCTTCATCCGGCGGCTGTACCCCATGGTGATGGCAAAGCCCCACAACTGGTGCTCTGTACCGTCTTGCTGGAGTGAGCCGAGATGTCCCCAGTCGACCTGCGCCTGTTTGCCCGGCGGTGTTTCGAAGCGCCGAACCGCCACTGCCAGAGCTTCTTTGCGCTGTGGCCGAAGCCAGTCCGTTAGGATCGTGTAACTGCCGTCAAAATTACGCTCTCGCAGTTCACGCAACAGGACCTGCGCATTCCAAACACCCGCTTGTAGCCGTTCCTTCAGGTACGGCTTGAATAGCTCCAGCTTGCTTGCCGGCGCTGGCCTTGGCCCATATGTCGGCTTGCCAGTCGCTTTCAGTAGATACCTCGTCACCGTTCTCCGGTCGTAGCCTGTCAATCGGCTGATCGCTCGTATGCTTAGGCCCTGCCGCTTGAGCTCGTTGATCTCTTCCACGTCTTTTCCCCTGAACACATGCCGTCCCTCCTCTGTCTCCAGAGTCGGTGCGGGTTAGCACCTCCGGGGGTGGTACATTTTTCAACCGGCATTATGGGGATTTTTGCACCGGCGGTGACACTATCCCACATTGGGGTTCGCGGGCTGCGCGCGCCGAGCTTCCGGCGCCCATTGGAGCATATCGGTGGCCCACAGATTTCTCCGACGAGGCAAAATACAAGGACAAGCTCAGTTCTGTTGCCATGGCCCTTCAAGAGCCCACACTCACATACAAGAACCCAAAAACCGTTTAAGACACAAAAATTCGAAGACTTTGCAAGAAACTACGTCGGCGCGATCCTGCCATCGGTGTCACCTAAGGGCCGCGGAGATTAGAGAAGCTAGAAGCGAAATACCTGCGGCAGCTGTTGGTCTTTTTGTACTTCAAGCGTGAATTGACCTGTCCAACTCAGCTTAAAGTAAGCGGGATCAGATTTAGTTAATGCGGTGCGGAAAGCTGGGCCGGTCAGCGGCGCGATGACCAGATTATATGCACGCGTGACCTCGTCACCGCCGTTCAATGCCGAAGGAGTCGGGGGCAGCCAATCGTAAACGCGCTCGACAAACGCGATGGCGCGGCTGTCGGGCCGCCACGCCAGATTGCTATTCAGACCGCGAATTCCGATGTAGCCCGAGCCCTTCAGTTCGGGCATGTTTGGCCTCTCGATGCGATTGCAACCCTTCTCCGATTTCATCGCCGGATACAAAAGTCGATCGCCAAGACATAAGTAAAAACTCTTGACCGATTCCGGCGCGAAGTGGATAACAGGGCCGCCGTAGGCAAGATTTTTCTTGTCGGGTGACCACTGAAATGGGCCCCCGAAGAAGTCGGCTATAGGTGCCGCTTTGGCGATGGACATGACCGAGTATTCACTTAGCGATGGGTTCATGTGGCAACTGAAACCGACGCGGTCACGGTCCATCCACTCGAACTGGAGGATTCCGCCGAGGCACGGCCGCCCATCGCTGCGCATGAGAGGCAGAAATCGGTACAACTCGTTGCCTCGCAAATCGCGAAAGACGAGCTTGGGCGTGCATACGGCAGTTCCCACGTTGCCGCAACTTTCAACGTACGCCAACGCATCATTCGCCGGTGAGAATGTAACGTAGCTCTTGGCAGTCTTGTCGTGCGTGAGCTGTTTTAAGTGAGGAGCATTCCCAATCCAGATCTCGTTCTCGTGGATGTAGAGCGCGGAACCCTGGGCGGCGAGTTGTTGCGCGATGACGAGAATGAGAAGAATTACTGCCAGATCGCCACTCCACCCGGAGGAATTGTCCGCTCACCTACCAGCATTTTCGCCGAAGCCGAAGCGGGGACGCTTTGATCCGTGTCCGTGAAATTGGTCGCAACCCAGAAGCCTTCGCGCCAATCCACCATCAGATTGATTGGAAGGTTCGCGGGCTTGGCACCACCGGACGAGTAGACGGAGCGAAGCAGTGCAGCTTCTAAATCGCCGTCGAGCGAATCGACACCGATGTAGACCACCCGGCCTTTACCCAGGCGATGCGAAGTAGCCGCGGCGCTGCCCTTGTAAAACTGATCGGCATAAGTGGCCAGCACGTCGGTGCCGGGGCGAGGCTCGAGGATGTCAGCCCACGTGCCCCAGCCGTAGGTCTGTCCGGCGGCGGTAACCTTCCCGTCGCGACCTGTCGGAAGGACATCATACTTCGGAATAGCAGCGCCGATCAGATTGTAAATCGGCTCAGCCCAAAGTGATTCCCAGATGTGGCCACGCCGGTCCTTCTGGCCGCTGCGGCAGGTCATGATGAGCGTACCGCCATCTTCGGCATACTTAGTAAGTCGCGCGATTAGCGCCGGGTCGATGAGTTGGTAGGAAGGCGCGAGTAAGTAGGGATACTTGGAGAAGTCCTTGTCTTCAGTAATGACATCGACCGGAGCCATCATGGATTTCAACGCGCGGTAATACTTCATCCAATGGTCCGTGGTGTTCCACCGATTGGTCTGCTTGTGGGTGTCCATGTCCCAGCGATTTTCGAAGCTATAAAGAAACCCAGTGCGGCGGGCGGCGTAATCGGCCGGGGGCGAAGCCGCCGTTTGAGCCCTCGGGGCTGTCGCCCGTTTCCGCGTGGCCGCTCCAATTCCCCGAGTGGCAGAGCCAGAAGGTCCTTCCGTCCGCGCTGATGAACTTCGAC
>JANYJA010000014.1 GCA_025358575.1 Terriglobia bacterium | reverse complement strand
GCGTCAGTTCGGCGAGCACGACCGCGTTGGTGAACGCATCTCACATTACCTTGCCGCACGCGCTCCGCAAGAACTCTACGGAAGGGTTCTTGCCAGGTGGGAGGACGACTACGAAGGAGATACTGACCTTGTCGGCGACGCGCTCTCGTTGCTTTGGGCCGCTCGCAGAGGTCTCAGCGAGTCCGAATTGAAACTGTTGCTGGGGAGTGCCGATTCGCCATTTCCGCAAGCCCGATGGTCTCCCCTGTACCTCGCAATGTCGGATGCTCTGGTTGTCCACGAGGGGCTCATAGCGTTTGGCCACCAATACCTGCGTAATGCTGTGCAAGAAGCCTATTTGCCCCGCGAGGATCATCGTCGCGACATCCATCGAAAGCTGGCGCTGTTCTTCGCCTCGAGTGAAACGATCACGGATCGCAAGATCGATGAACAGACCTGGCAATGCTGGCGAGCCGAGGCATGGGACATGCTGCACGATTCGCTAACCAATCTGGATTTGTTTGTTGCAATGCGTGGGCGAGGCGAATCGACCGGCAATTACTGGCGCAGTCTTCCTGAGATGTTCGATCCTACGGCTTCTTATCTGCTTGCTTGGGAACGCCGCACCAAGAAGCAGCCACGTGGCATGCGGGAATTATCCATCGCTTGCGAGCTGGGTGATTTCTTTCTCCGCTATCCCCAACTTCCTTCGGTTGAGCCTTTCCTTCGGGAGGCCATTGCTATTGCAGATGACTTAGTTGCTTCCTCTGTGCCGGGAGTACCAGTTGATAAAACTGTATTGGCTCCATACACGAGCCTGGCTAGGTTTCTGCGCGATGCTCGCCAAATCAGAGAAGCTGAAGCAATGTTCCGCAAGGCACTGACGGTGGCCGAAAAGGTCGTCATTCAGGATCAGGCGGTCATCGCGCCAATTCTCAGCGATCTTGCTTGGCTTCTTTCCCTTACCCAGCGCGCAGAGGAAGCGGAAGCTTTGATCAACCGCGCCTTGGCGATTTGGGAGAAAGATGGGAATGCCTTCTCTTTCGAGGCGGCGAAGACGCTGGCGACCCTCGGCATAATGCGTCATAAGCAGGACCGCCTTGCAGAAGGGGAGGTCTTGCTGACACGTGCACTTTCCACAACGGAGCGAGTACTCGGTCATGATCACCCCAATGTCGCTACCTGCTTGGCCAGTCTCGGTAGTATCGTACACGCTCGTGGGCGGTATGCGGATGCCGAGGCAATTTTCGTGCGCGCCGTGAAAATACTTGAAGACTCCGGCCTTGCAGACAGCGTCGAGATGGCCGTTGCGCTAAATAATTTGGCGCAGTTGCTGCAGCAAATGCGACGCTTCGATGAGGCCGAGCAGATCAGCCGCAAACAACTGACCCTTCTGTCCCGGTGGAGCAAAAAGACTGGGCATCAGCACGTGTATTTAGACGCATCAGCGCTGAACTACAAGACCATTTTGGAGCAAATGGGCTTAGAACCCATTGCAGTTGAGCGCCGTCTGCAATCGATTCTTTATTCGTCTGAACCCTTGATTCACAAAGGCCGTGTGTTGTGATGCCGCTGAGTCAAGGGGATCAATCGCCCGCAGCTTACCATCTTTAAATCCCAATGCCAACCGTCACCCGCACATTCCGTCACCCGCACATTCCGTGTTTTCGTCAGCTCGACCTTCGAGGATCTCAAGGCTGAGCGGAACGCGCTCGCGGCGCCGGGTGGACCGTTTGCCGAACTCACGAAGGTGTGCCAGAGCTTCGGCGCGCGATTTCAGGCGATCGATCTCCGTTGGGGCGTCCGTGAGGAAGCCGGACACGATCAGCGCACCATGGAGATCTGTCTGGGCGAGATCGAGCGCTGCCAGCGGACGGGGATCAAGCCGAACTTCATAGTGCTGCTGGGGGACCGCTACGGGTGGAGGCCTTTGCCCGGCCGAATCGAGGCGGAAGAGTTCCGTGCCGTGCGCAAAGGTATCGCGGATGCGACACCTCGCGAACTTGTGGACGGCTGGTATCGGCTGGACGAAAATGCGGTCCCGCGCGAATATTTGCTGAAGCCGCGATGAGGGCGCGCCGGTCCTCGCCCGTGTTCGTATGCCGGACGCATTGATCGTGGCTGGACGAGCGTGAGTGCGGTAGTACAAGGCTCCGAAAATGAGCACCGCGCACCTGATTTCAGTTGACTACAACACGTCTCGAAGGGGCGGTATAACATGGGCATGCAGCCGACACGGTTCGTCCGCAGCCGAAGCCGCGCGTCCGGCAGGGAGATCAAATGGAGACGAAGATACAAGACCTTCTGGTCCAGATTGCGGAACGCGAATGCAACGCGCGCCCTTACAGATTGGAGAAGGAATCGGTGGAGGACTACCGGAAGGCGCTCGGCGCCGCTGCGCCAGCCGGGCCATTCGCGATAGATTTCGCTCCAGGTCTCTCCGCGTTTTCGGATTTCGTCGTGACTCTGACGACCGCGCGGCTTACCAATCTCGACCGGGATGTCTTAGAAGTCGAGTATCGCAACGGCTTCTGGGATGATGCATGGGACGGGTACTTTTATCACCGTGCTCTGCTTGTGTCACACGTCTTGGCATACGATCCTCGACTGATGAATGTCGCTGAGTTCACGGGCAGCCTTGGCTACTTCCATGGCGTACGGGCTTTCAGGAAGGGCCGATATATCTTTTTGAAGAAGGGCCCGATGGAGGCTTCTTATGAAAGGAACTCCCTCACCCTGCCTATTGATTCGCTTTCAGCCGACTTGGATAATCCAAACTTAGCCGATCTATCGGCCATATTCGGCGGCGACCTTGTAGATGACCTAAGGAAATGGGTCGGAGTAGAGACTATACGCCGGGATGTATCGGTACCGGCTCGTTATGCCTTTGATGTTTTCCTCAGCCACTCCTCAAAGGATTCGCTGCGTGCGAAGGAACTGGCAGATGCCCTGACGGCAGCAGGGAAACGAGTCTTTTTCTCTCCTGACTCGTTGCCTGCGCTTGGATCCGCGGACTACATGAAGGCAATAGACGAAGCCCTCGAGGGCTCGCGTCACTTTATCCTCTTCGGAACAAAAAGGGAAAACATCCTCAGCAGTTGGGTGGAAGCAGAGTGGCGGCTGTTCATCAATGAGATTCGATCCGGTCGAAAGTCCGGAAATTTCCTGACAGCAGCTGGTGGCGATCTATCGCCAGCGGACCTACCGCTGTCGTTACGATACTACGAAGTGATCCCCGCGAAGGGTGACTACATTGAACGCATCTTGCAGTATGTTATTTGAAACCGAAACGGAAGTGAGCGAGCCGGATGCGCGCAGGGGCCATGGTCTGGAGGCCGGAGATTGCCTACGAAGTAATGGTAGCCACTCGGGCTCGGTTGTGAGTTCGATACTCTAGTTTGGCCCATCCCTGGCAGCCCCGGATGAAATCATTCGGGGATGGGCAGGAGAGGCAAAGTGGAACTATTCGAA
>JANYJA010000005.1 GCA_025358575.1 Terriglobia bacterium | reverse complement strand
CGTGGAGCACGGTCGATCTCTCGTGCCCGACGGGGGCCGGCATCGTCATCGAGCAGCGGAGCCCAGACGAGGTCACTCACTTTTCTGTCGACGGCGCCCTCGTACCGATCGCGCCCGCGGGGGTCGGCGCGCAAAACCCGTCATTCGACGTAACGCCATCCAGTGTGTTCTGGAGTATACCCACTGCGGAATTGCTAACGACGCTGTCCGCCACATCGCAGGGCTTGACCAGCGATGACGCGCGGCGGCGGCTCGCGCGCGATGCACCTGCACGTCATCGTAAAAGCCGCGCCGCGCCGCTTACACTTTTTCTATCTCAGTTCAAAAGTCCCCTCATTGTCATTTTATTGTGCGCCGTTGGGTTGTCGTTTTTTTTGCGCGATATCAGCAATGCCGTCATCATTCTCGCCATTGTCCTGATGAGCGGGTTGCTCGGCTTTTGGCAGGAACGCGGGGCGGCGAACGCCGTCGCCAAGTTGCTCGCGATCATCCAGGTCAAGACCACCGTGCTGCGCGATGGCAAGTCTCTCGACACCGCCATCGAAGAGATCGTGATGGGCGATATCGTGGTGCTGAATGCTGGAGATGTGATTCCAGGAGATTGCCTCCTTCTCGACTCCAACAATCTCTTCGTCAATGAAGCGGCATTGACCGGCGAAACGTTTCCAGTCGAAAAGACCGTCGGCGTCTTGGCGCCAGAGACGCCGCTCGCGAAGCGCACGAATTCGCTGTTTACCGGCACGCATGTGGTCAGCGGTACGGGTATCGCGTTGGTGGTTAAGCTTGGCAAAGACACCGAGTTCGGTCAGGTCTCGGAATCGCTCAAGCTACGGCCGCCAGAAACGGATTTCGAGCACGGCATTCGACACTTCGGTTACTTGCTGATGGAGGTGACCTTGCTGATGGTCATCGCCATATTCGCCATCAATGTTTATCTACATCGCGCAGTGCTGGACTCTTTTCTCTTTGCCTTGGCGTTGGCAGTCGGGCTTACTCCACAGCTGCTGCCGGCGATTATCAGTGTGAATTTGGCGCACGGCGCGAAACGCATGGCAGCGGTCAAGGTCATCGTGAAGCGGCTCGCTGCTATCGAGAACTTCGGCAGTATGGATATTCTCTGCGCCGATAAGACTGGCACCTTGACCCTGGGTGAGGTGCAGCTCAACGCCGCAGTCAACGTGGTCGGCGCGGCGAGTGATAAAACACTGCTCTACGCGCAACTGAATGCGTTTTATCAAACGGGATATACCAATCCGATCGACGCGGCGATTATCGCGTACCGTCCGATCGAGGTGTCCGCTTATAAAAAGCTTGACGAGGAGCCGTATGATTTTATTCGCAAGCGATTAAGCGTGCTGGTGGCGGATGACGACCAGCATCTAATGGTGACCAAAGGTGCGCTCGCCAATGTGCTGGAAGTTTGTACCATGGCCGAAACAGCCGCCGGCGCCAAGGTCGAAATTGCCGCGCTGAGCGCGCAGATTCAGCAGCAGTTCGAGGCGTTTAGTGCGCAGGGTTTTCGCGTGGTCGGTGTTGCCTACCGCGACGTGAGCGCGCAGACAGGTATCGCCAAAGAGGATGAAAAAGCCATGACGTTCGTCGGTTTCCTCGCGCTGTTCGATCCTATCAAGCCAGGCACGGTCGAAACCATTCAGACCCTGCGCAAACTTGGCATCACACTGAAGGTCATCACTGGCGATAACCGTCTGGTCGCCGCGCACATCAGTGCTCAGGCAGGTCTTTCCAACACCAACATGCTGACCGGGCCTGATCTCCGCGAGATGAGTCAGGAGGCGCTGCGGCGAAGAGTGAATGAGGTGGACGTGTTCGCGGAAATCGAGCCCAATCAGAAAGAGCGTCTTATTCTTGCGCTCAAACAGTCGGGGCATGTGGTTGGCTATATCGGCGATGGCATTAACGACGCTTCCGCGCTACATGTGGCCGACGTCGGTATATCGGTGGCGAATGCCGTTGACGTCGCCAAAGAAGCTGCGGACATCGTGTTACTGGAAAAAGATCTCGCGGTCCTTGAGCACGGCGTGCGCGAGGGCAGGGTAACCTTCGCCAACACGCTCAAATATGTGTTCATGGCCACCAGTGCGAATTTCGGCAATATGTTTAGTATGGCCGGCGCCTCCCTTTTTCTGCCGTTTCTGCCGCTCCTCCCCACGCAGATCCTGCTCACGAATCTACTCACCGACTGCCCCGAAATGACCATTGCAACCGATCGTGTAGACAGTGAGATGATCGATCGGCCTCGGCGTTGGGACATTGGCTTCATCCGCCGCTATATGCTGGTGTTCGGCCTCGTGAGTTCGGTCTGTGACTATCTCACTTTCGGTGTGTTGCTATTTCTCTTGCACGCGACGCCACAGCAGTTTCGC
>JANYJA010000247.1 GCA_025358575.1 Terriglobia bacterium | reverse complement strand
GAAACAGGCGCTGCAGGGGAACATCCGTTGCAATGCGTTGATCGCTGGTGCTGTTCGGGTTAGGAAAATCGAACAGCGCGAGCACGGGATCGACCTGGCGGCGGCTCACAAATCCATAGACGCTGCGCCGTAGATTATCGTTGGTCCAACGCACCGGAGGGCCGCCCGCTTTGGTATCGAGCGTTCCGGAAACGAACAGTATCGAATCGCGCACGGCCTCGGCTGCCAGGCGGCGCTTCTCAAAATGCCAGAAGAAATTATTCGCGGCGTCGATGGAGATGTTCTCCGGATCATCCGTTGCGCTCATCCCATAAACCGCCGACAGCATGATGGAGCGATGCAGGGCTTTGACCGACCATTTGTTCTCGATGAATGTAGCGGCCAAGTAATCGAGAAGCTCGGGATGCGTGGGGCGCTCGCCGAGCATGCCGAAATTACCGGGCGAGCGCACGATGCCGTGCCCGAAATGCTCCGCCCAAATGCGGTTTACCATGACGCGCGCCGTCAGCGGATTGCCGGCGTCGGCGATGGCGGCCGCCAACTCCAGGCGCCCGCTGCCTTTGAGGAACGGCTTCGGTTTCCCCGGGCTAAGAATCGATAGGAACGCGCGCGGCGCTTCATCGCCTGGATTGTCGCGGTTGCCGCGGATCTGAATGCGCATGTTGGACGGCTTCTCGACATCCTCAATTCCGTGTACGAAGGCATACTGCGGCGGTATGGCTTGTTTATAATCCGCCAGCTTCGCGCGCAAAAGCTTCACGTGTGCCTGGAAGACCGGGGAGAGAAACCGGTCCAGCTTGGTATCGGCGAAATAGAGAACTCCACCTGCGCCGTACAGGTCCCGCCAAAAAACGAAGCGGTCGCGAGTGAGTGTCAGCAACTTTGCCGTCCGTGGATCGCCAACGGGCCGCTCCTTCGATCCGCCCATCAGAATGTAATTCTTATCGTCGATGGCCTTCTTTTCGAGCGTGATATCCGCCACAATCGCGGCCGCTTCTTTGGCTGCGGCCCGGATCTCCGCTTCCATCGCCCTACGTTTCATCAGGCTTTCGAACTTATCGAGAAATGGATGGTTCTTGGGGCGGGCGAGGTATTTGACCCATCGGTCCAGTAGTTCCCGGTCGAGTGCCGTGTTGGCGGCGCTGGCGGCTGCGGCGAGGTATTCGGCGGTGTGCGTGGATAGCACCTCCGCCAGTTCGTTCGCCTGCTTTTTCAAAAACTCCTGCAATATATCGTTTTGATCGTCGTGTAGTTTTTTGGCTTTTGTGAATGCCAGAACTTCGGTCTCGCTTACCAGGGGATATTCATGAAGCCTGGTGCTGTTGAAAATGCCCTGCAAAGCGTAATAGTCCGACGTCGGGATGGGGTCGAACTTGTGATCGTGACACTGGGCGCAGGCGACTGTGAGGGCGAGGAAACCGCGCGTGGTGACGTCGACCCGGTCGTCTTGAAAATCCGGACTCAGACCGTACAATCCGGTTCCGCCCGCAAGCTTCTTGCCGGGCAGCAGATCCCCGGCGATTTGCGCCTTGATGAAGACATCGTACGGCATGTCGTCGTTAAATGCCTGGATTACCCAATCGCGATAGCGGAACGCGTTCGGATACAGCTTTTCCGAATCGGGAGTCAGATGGTCGTCCGAATAACGGGCGACATCGAGCCAGTGGCGGCCCCAGTGTTCACCATAGTGAGGGGACGCCAGCAGGCGATCCACAACCAGGGTCTTGGCATCGGGCGTTTTGTCGAGAAGGAACGCCTCCACTTCCGCGGGCGTGGGAGGCAGTCCGGTCAGGTCGAGGGTGGCGCGGCGCAACCAAACTCTCTTTTCCGCCTGCGGGACCGGCTTTAAGCGCCGCTCTTCCAACTTTGCCAGGATGAACCGGTCGATCGGTGATTTCGCCCACGCGGGCGCCTTTACCAGCGGCAAGGCGGGCTTTCGCACCGGCTGGAACGACCAGAACGTGCGCTGCCCGGCCAAAATTGTGAAGGCCGTGGAGGAAGAACGGGCCGTCGGCTTATCTTCGGGCCAAACCGCGCCGGCTGTGACCCACGCCTCGAGCGCGGCGATCTGTTCCGGTTTCAGGGCGGTTTGCGGTGGCATCTTGATGCGCTGGTGTTCGCGCCGCACGGCTTGTATTAACAGGCTTTGATCGGGCTTCCCTGGAACCACCACCGGGCCGGAATTGCCGCCCCGCAAGTAGGTCTCGCGCGAGGTCAGCGCGAGTCCGCCCAATTTCGATGCGGCGTGGCACGGAAAGCAGTTGCCTACAACGATAGGCCGGATCTGCATCTCAAAAAAATCCGGATCGCCCGGATTTGCTCCGCC
>JANYJA010000226.1 GCA_025358575.1 Terriglobia bacterium | reverse complement strand
GAACAGATCGCCTACCGCGACACCTGGGGGCGCGGCGCGGATTCCTTCATCGCCATGATTTACGAACGCCTCATCCTCATGCGCGACTTGATGCACAGCGAGGGCAGCATCTACGTGCATACAGGGCCGAATGTAAATCATCACATGAGGGCAATCCTCTCGGAGGTGTTCGGAGTAGACAAGTTTGAGCGAGAAATAATCTGGCAGCGAGTATCAGCGCGCAGTCACGGCAATTACTATCCGGCAACTCACGATTCCATTCTGTTTTGCCGACGCGGCGACCGAGCTATTTGGAATCAGCAATACACACCAGTCAGAGACGAGCTTGTAGAATCTCACTACAACAACGTCGAAGAAGGAACAGGGCGGAAGTTCACTCTCGATAATTGCCTGAATCAGAATCCCGATAGACCCAATCTTCGCTATGAGTTGAACGGCCACGTTCGGACTTGGAGGTGGACGAAGGACAAGATGGAGGCGCTCATCAAAGAGGGCCGAATCGTGTTCACATCGTCAGGTATGCCTCGCTTTAAGCGCTATCTGGATGAATCTAAGGGTATCCCGTTGCAATCAATTTGGTCGGACATCAAACCAGTTAACTCGCAGGCCAGTCAGGACACTGGTTACAGCACTCAGAAACCCGAGGATATGTTGGAGCGGATACTCCTTTCGTCATCCAACGAAGGTGATTTGGTGGCAGACTTTTTCTGTGGCAGCGGTACGACCGCCGCCATGGCCGAAAAGCTCGGGCGCAAATGGATCGCCACCGACCTCGGCAAGTTCGGCATCCACACCACGCGCAAGCGGCTCATCCAGGTGCAGCGCGAGTTGAAATCAGGTGGCAAACCGTTCCGCGCCTTCGAGGTGCTCAACCTCGGCCGCTACGAACGGCAGGCCTATCTCAACGTCGCCGGGCGGCTCACCGGCAAAAAGAAAGAGCAGGCCCTCGCCCGCAAGGAACAGGAGTTCCGCGATTTGATCCTGAAAGCTTACCGAGCTGAGCCGTTGCCGGACACGGGATTCTTCCACGGGAAGAACGGTGGGCGGCTCGTGGTCGTCGGCCCGATCAACCTGCCGGTTGGGCGGCTGTTCGTGGAGGAAGTTGTCACGGAATGCCGCAAGCGCGGGGCGACTCGCGTGGACGTGCTGGCCTTCGAGTTCGAGATGGGTCTGTTCCCCGCCGTGCTGGACGAGGCGAAGCAGAAGGGCATCGACCTCGCGCCCAAGACGATCCCACCGGAAGTGTTCGACAAGCGCGCGGTGGAGAAGGGCCAGGTGCGTTTCCACGACGTGGCCTATATCGAAGTCACGCCGCGCTTCGCCAAGAAGGACAAGCTCACGCTGGCTGTGGAGCTGACGGATTTCTCGGTCTATTACTCACAGGGCCTCGCCGACGCCATTGCCGCAGATTTGAAGGAAGGCAAGAGCGAGGTCGTCTGCGAACAGGGACATCTGTGGAAGGTGAGCAAAGACAAAGAGGGCGTCATTAGGCGGGATAAGTTGACGAAGCAATGGACCGACTGGGTGGACTACTGGGCCGTGGATTTCAATTACGAAAGCCGGAAGGAGATCATCAAAGTCCCTCGTGGAACCGGCCTCGGTGGCGTGCAAGGCTTTCTGCCCGGGCAGGAACCGTCACAGCGTGAACTGGAGCTGCCCGCCGCCGACTTCGAGGAACGCTGGACAGGCGCCTACATCTTCGAGAACGAATGGCAGAGCTTCCGCACCCGCCAGAGCCGCGACTTGGAGTTGAAGACCGCCACCCACACCTACGACAAGCCCGGTCGCTACATCGTAGCGGTCAAAGTCATCGATATATTCGGCAACGACACCATGACTCTCGTGCCTGTAACCGTAGGATAGCCGTTTCAAGAGTTCCGAATCGCTGTTCATCCTAGACGGGAAGCGAATGTGAGATCGAAGAAACGGAAGGGGAGTTCGGTGTCAGACATGACTGTTGACTTATTTGACCCGGTCTCTTTGCTTAAAGCGATTGCGTCAGTGCATTGAGTTCATTGCTCGACCGTGACAGGGTCTGGTCTCTCTGGTTTCTCTGGTCTTTCTGGTTTCTTTGGTTTTCCGATCAGCCAACCAAATGAACGAGACGAGCGGGACGTGGGGGATGGTCTATCTGGTGCGATGAACAAGAGAGACGCGCGCGCTGCCATGGTGGGCGAAGATTATTCGTATTCTGCGCGTGGGCGGC
>JANYJA010000180.1 GCA_025358575.1 Terriglobia bacterium | reverse complement strand
CACGCCGAACAGGAACGAGGCGACCAAACGTGCGCTCTGCCAAGCCGCGATGAGGCCGATGACCAGACCGGCAACCGCGAAAGCCATCACCTGCCTCAACATCAGCCACAAGATACTGGCGCGGCGCGCCCCCAGCGCCATGCGGATTCCGACTTCGTTGGTTCGTCGCGCGACTGAATAAGCCGTGGTGCCGTACAGGCCCACGCACGCGATTATAAGCGCGAGCACGGCGAAGCAGGTGCAGAGATCCGCGAAGGTGCGTTCCTGCGCGATCGTCTGATCGATCTGAGTTGCCTGCGTTTTCACATTCGCGATGGGAATGCTCGGTGCGGCGTCGTGAACGATCCTGCGAACTTCGCTAACGGCCGCGAGTGGGTTTCCCGCCGTCCGCAGTTCGAAAAAGACGCCCTCCAAGTTTTGGTGATTTTGGGTGTAGGGAACGTAAACCAGGGGCGGCGTCTCTTCTCGAAGCGAATTGTAGAGAGTGGTCTTGGCAACTCCGATGATTTCAAGGTCCGTCGCGGGATCTCCGATTCGAATATGGCGGCCAACCGGATTCTCGCCGGGGAAAAATTTCTTGGCAAAAAGTTGGGTGACAACCACGCCGTGTGGTGACGCAATATCGTGTGCGTCGATGCCGCGACCGAGCAGAACGGGGATCTGCATCGTATTCAAGAATGATTCGTTGACCTGCAAAGTCGATGTGGATGTTTTTTTCCCCGGAGTCACCGGCGCTCCCGGAATGGCCAGTTCCGTTTCGCCCCAGCAACCCGCGACCAACGGACAATTCGAAAAGCTCGCGCCTCGCACGCCCGGAATTTGTCGGAAGCGGTTCCCCAAGCTCTCGTAAAAACGCGCGACGGCGGCGTCCTTGTATCCTGCTTGCTCGGCGTTCAGGCTGAATATCAAAAGGTTCTCGCGATTGAATCCTAGATCCACGGAATGCAGATTGGTTAGCGTGCGCACGAAGAGGCTGGCGGCGACAACCAGCAGGAGCGAGATGGCTATTTGGGTCACCAGAAGCACGTGACTAAGTCTTGTGCGCGACGAACCACGCCACGCGATCTTGCCCTCCTTTAGAGCGGGTGCGACCGGACCGCCGGTGGCCTCAATAGCGGGCGCGAGGCCGAATATTATGCCAGTGAGCACCGCCAGTCCGGCCGTGAATCCCAACACTGGCCAGTCGAGCGTAGCCCGCCAGACCATCTCGTCACGGCCGTCCGAAAGGAGCCAGGTAATTAAACGGATGGCCCACATCGCCACCATCACACCAAGTATTCCGCCGCTGAGCGACAACAACACGCTCTCGGTCAGCAATTGCCGGATCACACGAGCCCGGCTTGCCCCCAGACTAAGCCGGATCGCGATTTCTCGACGCCGCGCCGCCCCTCTAGCTAATAGTAAGTTGGCGATGTTGGCGCAGGCGATCACCAGAATCAAGGCGACCATCGACATAAGCACGTAGAGCGGTTTGGAATACTGACGGCTCAAGGAGTCAAGACCTCCTCCTCCGGCCTGGGTCCAGAGTTCAGGCAACTCCGCTTTCTCTTGAGGTGTCGTGGCGGTGCCCTCCACAAAGCGATGGAACCGGTCTCCAAACACGGTCTGGGCCTGAGTCAGACCCACTCCCGGACGCAGGCGTCCCATCATCTCGACCCAATAGAAGTTCTTGTCGAAGAAGCGGAGTTTCGCCTCGTCAACGGGATTCCTCGAAAAGATCGGCTGGATGTGAAGCGGCACATAGAACATAGGCTCGAACCCCTTATCCACCCCGTTAAACCCGGTCGGTGTGACACCTACAACAATGAACGCAATGTTGTTAATCAGGATCGTTTGTCCGATGGCCGCTGGGTCGGCCGCGAACCGCCGCTGCCAGTAGTCATAAGAAACCACCGCGATGGGTGTGCCGCCGGGCCGGTCGTCTTCGGCCGCGATCAGGCGCCCCACTGCGGGGTTGACGCCCAGACCTGAAAAAAAGTTGCCCGACACGTAGAGTCCACGCGAGACTTCGGCCTGATTGCGTGCCACCAGATTCATCTCATGCGCTCCCGCATACGCAAACAATTCCGACACCAGGTCTTTGTTCTGGAGAAGGGTTTCATAGGCGGCGAAAGGTAAATTTGGACTCGCGTGGCCCGCATTTCCATTGCGGTACATGTTGCCATCCATTCCGTGAACCACCGGTGTTTCTCCCGCCGACCGCCAGTTCAGAATCACCAACTCTTCGGGGTGTTGCACTGGCAGCGAACGCAACAGAATCGCGTTCATGAAGCTATAAATCGCGGTATTCGCGCCAATCCCCAAGGCCAGCGACAACATCGCGATGGCCGTGAATAGCTTGTTAGCGGCCATGGACCGCAAGCCGTACCGGACATCTTGTGAGAATTGTTCCCAAAAAGCGAAAGTCCACATGGCGCGGCTGTTCTCCTTAAGTAATGCGATGTTTCCGAACTGGCGGTTCGCGGCTTCCGCTCCTCCACCCTCTTCGGCTTTGAGGGCAAGGTGATGCCGCATCTCTTCTTCTATGTCGCGATCGAAACGATTGCGCCGGAAGAACCAGCCTAGCCTGCGAATGATCTCATTCATACGGCCTCGATCACACGCGTGATGGCCGACATCACGCGGTCAAATGCTCGCAACTCTCGCGACAGTTGCGCCCGGCCTTGGCGCGTGAGCCGGTAATAGCGCGCGCGCCGATTATTTTCCGATTGCCCCCACTCCGCCTCCACCCAGCCCTTCACGAGCATGCGTTGCAGCGCCGGGTAAAGAGATCCCTCTTCGACCGCAAGCACATCTTCGGAGGTCTTCTGAATATGCTGAGCGATGCCATAACCATGCATTGAATCCAGACGGGCTAGCGTCTTGAGGATCAGCATGTACAGCGTGCCAGGAGGAATATCGGGGCGGGTGGTGGTTTCCATAGTTGGACTATAGCATAGCTAGGCTATGGAAGTTCGTGTATTTAAATATGCGCCGCTTTTTCAGCCACCCAACCGGGTCAACTGGTCGCGCGTTTCACTACTCTCGCGATCGCGCCTGGAAAATCGAACGGCACCGTCAGAAATGGCAAAAACAGGTCATACCCGATTTCGGAAAAGTGATCGGCGGAATCCCAGCTGCTTTCGGCCAAAACCCCCGGCCACGTCGCCGACTTGACGCTGACTATCCCGTCGTTTTCACCCTCGCTCCCGCGTATCCAAGCGTGCGTCGGGAACAGCAGCGGCCAACGAAGGCCGGAACCGGCATAAGCAAAGTAGCGGATACCGGGCACGGGATCTTTCTCCGTGAAGCCAGGCGCTCCAGTCGTCGTTAGATCATGAAGGACGCCAATATGCGCCGAGGCGAATTGCGCCAGAAAGTATTGAAAAGGAAATTCGAGTCTCAAAGGATGCCCCAGCAGAAGGTCGGCCACCGGGCTTCCGTGGTGCGGCGTTGAAATCGTGGAGAGCGAAACAACGCGCCCAGCATCGGCCAGTCCATTGAGGTTCTTCGCGAGTAGGCACCGCGCATCCAGCCCGCCCATGCTGTGGGCGATTATGTGAACCGGACCGGCGGGAAATTTCGCCGCAATCCGGTTGGCGAGTTCTTGTGCTCGTAGCGCCACGCTGCCCAGCACGGAGACTTCGGGAAACAGCGTGGTTTTTTCGGGATAAAGACTCGCGAGGTCTTTGAAGTAAGCCAGTCCAGCTAGTTTCTGCGGCACCAGAACGCCACTGGCGAAAACAAGATTTGGATTCATGCGCTTCTCCGTTTCCGTTATCGTAACGCGCGCTGCCCGCGGCGCGTCGGTTCTTTTGGACAGCATAGTAAACTGAAGCATCGGAGTTTTCCCCATAATGAGAGTGCACTTTGCCGCCGCGCTGATGGCCTCGGCGGCTGTTGTTTCTTCTTTCGCCGCAACTCCCATGGAACGGCCCAAGGCGGGAAAAGTAGAAATTCTCAAGTCGTCCCAATTGAAACCGGGCATGCAAGCCACGGCGTGGACGGTGTTTGAGGGCACGGTGCCTGAAGCCGTTCCGGTAGAAATTATCGGCACCTGGAAGAACATGTGGGGGCCAGGGCAGGACATCATCATCGGCAAGATGGGCGGGCGCGCGCAACGAACTAACGTCGCGGGCGGAATGAGTGGCAGCCCGGTCTACGTGGACGGCAAGTTGATCGGCGCGGTGGCGCTGCGTCTTAGCGTATTTTCGCCGGACGCCATCTGCGGCATCACGCCCATCGAGCTCATGCTGGAGATCAACGACCTTGATCAATCGCGGCCTACGGACGCGCGGACTCCGGATAAAGCCCAGCCTCGCGCTCAAGTGACGGTCCCAGGGATTCCCGGTCAGCCGATGAATCAGGCCCTCACAATGGTCCCCATCGATACGCCGCTTTCGTTCTCCGGATTTACCGCCAACACCATGTCGGAATTTTCGCCGCTTATGCGGCAATTGGGCATCACGGCCGTCGCGGGTGGCGCGGGCGGCGCTCTCAATAGCGCCAAACCGGCCGCTGGGTGGCAATCCGCACTGCAACCGGGCGAGTCGGTTGCGGGCGTGCTGGTGTCGGGCGACATGAACATCACGGGCCTCGGGACGGTTACTTACAACGATGGCCATCGCGTGCTGGCGTTCGGGCATCCCTTCTTTAATCTCGGACCGGTCGACATGCCGATGAGCAAGGGCGAAGTGTTGATGGTTCTCTCGTCGGCCTTCCAGCCGAACAAATTCGCGAATGCCACCGAGATTGTGGGCTCGCTGCGCCAGGACCGCCATAGCGGAATTATGGGCGTGCTCGGGCAGGAATCGCCCATGATTCCCGTCACCGTCAAGGTGAGGTCGTTCGGCGAGAACAACGCCGTTCGCGACGAAAAAGATTTTCACTTCAATGTCTTTCAGCAACAGAAGTGGACGCCCTACCTGATGATGATGACGCTCTATAATTCCGTCTCGGGACTGAACGAGTTCATGGATGAAGCCACGTACAGGCTGAACGGCACGGTGGATTTCAATGGCGAGTCAAGCCTTTCGCTGAACACCATGCAGGCTTCGGGCGAGATGCCGATGCCCGCGCCCATGGTGCTGGCGGGTTGGTGGGGCGACAAGTTCAACCGCTTGTATTTGAATGCGGTCAAGACACCGAACGTGAAGTCCGTGAATGTTTCGGTGGATCTTTTGCCCGATCGCCGCGTCGCAAGCATTGAGAATGCGTGGGTGTCTTCGACCGACGCGCATCCCGGCGACACGCTGCCGATGAAAGTTTTCCTGCGGCCGTATCGCGGCGAACGCATCGAGCGCGATTTCCAGATTACGCTGCCCGATAATATCGCCAAGGGCGAGCACCGCATTCTGCTAAGCGACGCCGACACGGTCAATCAAATGCAGAGTTTCGCGGGCAGCCGCAACCGTTATATCGATATTCCTCAATCTATCTCGCTGATCAATCAAGAGCGGACGAACAACAAGCTTTATGTGTCGCTGCTGGACCCGAGCCCCACGGCTTACTACGATGACAAAACTCTCCCGAGTCTGCCTTCGTCGGTGTTAAATGTCATGCAGGCGGGCCGCGCTTCAAACCGTGCCATGTTGACGGCGCCCGAGAGCGCGACCGAGCAGTTGTCGCTTCCTTTTGATTACGTCGTGAGCGGAAGCTATTCGCTCCGAGTCAACGTTCGCTGAATTCTAAATCGCAATGAGAAAATTTTTCGCGCTGTTCGCCATTGTCGGCGCAACCGCATTCGTTTGTTTCGCGGGAAGCACCCGCACCTGGACTCAGTCCGACTATGCGGATTTCGAGAAGGGCAACATCAAGAGCCTGTCGATGCGCAGTGACGGCCGCCTGAGCGTCGCGCCGAAACTGACGGAGCGTTTCGATTCTTCGTCGTCGTATCTGTGGGCCATGGCGCAGGACTCGTCTGGAACCATTTACGCTGGCGGCGGGCCCGGCGCGAAATTGTTTCGCATCGCGAAGTCGGGTGGCAAAACCGTTGCCGAATTCGATGCGCTGGAGATTCACGCGATCGCGATCAACGCCAAGGACGAAGTATTCGTCGGCACTTCGCCGGATGGAAAAGTATATAAAGTGGATGCCGCGGGCAAGTTTAGTGTCTTCTACGACCCGAAGCAAAAATACATTTGGGGCATGACCTTCGGTCCCCAGGGGGATCTGTTTGTGGCGACGGGCGACCATGGCGAAATTCATCGCGTAACGCCGAAAGGCGCGGGCGGTGTGTTTTTCAAGGCGGATGAAACGCACGCGCGCTCACTGGTTTTCGATGCCCAAGGAAATTTAATTGTCGGGACGGAACCGGGCGGGTTGGTGATGCGCATCAATTCAAAGGGCGAGGGATTTGTGCTGTACCAAATGGCCAAGCGCGAAGTAACGGCCGTAGCGGTGGCGCCGGATGGTTCGATTTATGCCGCCAGCGCCGGATCGCAATCGGCCGCGCCTGTAAGTCTCCCGCCGCCGGCTCCAGCGGCGCCTCCCGCCGGTCCGGTAATGTTGACGCCCACCCCCGCGAAGCCCGCCGCGGATGCGCCTGCCAGCGCCTCGCCCGGTCCGCGAGCCAGCGCTTTTTCAGGCGGTGCCGATGTCTTCCGCATCCATCCCGGCGGCTATCCCGAGAAGATTTGGACCAGCGCTAAAGATGCCGTCTACGCCATCGCTTTCGACGCCGATGGCAAGCCGCTGCTCGGAACGGGGAACCGGGGAACGTTGTACCGCATCGATTCGCCTTCCATGTACACCGCGTTGCTCTCCGCTCCGACCAATCAGATCACGGCGCTATTCACCGGCCGCGACGGAGCCATTCTTGCGGCTACCAGCAATATCGGGAAAATTTTCAGCATAGGCCCCGGCTTTGAGCCGGAGGGCTCCATCGAAAGCGATGTTTTCGATGCCGGCGGATTCGCGCAATGGGGCCGGTTGAGTTTTGATGGCCAGCCCAATGGCGGGCGGATTGAAGCCCGCGCGCGCAGCGGGAATTTGGATCGTCCACAGAAGAACTGGAGTGCGTGGTCGCAGCCGGTGACTCAGATGGCGGGCGATCGTTTGTCCGTGCCGCCCGCGCGTTTCTTGCAATGGAAGGCGACTCTGAAGCCTTCGGCGGGCGGCGCTACTCCCGATCTGGACAGTGTCGACGCCGCGTATCTTGCGCGCAACGTGGCCCCTCGCGTTGAGCAGATTGAAGCCACTCCCGCGAATTTCCGCTTCCCCGCCTCCATCGGACTTCTGCCCGCCGCGGCTTCACTCACGCTGCCGCCAATTGGCAAGCACGCGGCCAACAGTTCTGGGGACCGGCTCGAATTAGGAACTCCGACCATGAGCGCCGCCAAAGGATGGATCGGCGCGCGCTGGCTGGCCGTGGACGAGAATGGCGACACGCTCTCCTACACGCTGCAAATTCGTGGAGTGAACGAGAAGGAGTGGAAGCCGCTCAAGGAGAAACTGCGCGAGCATTACTTCAGTTTCGATTCGACGGTTTTTCCAGACGGCGAATACCGCCTGCGCGTAATCGCTTCCGATTCGCCAAGCAACACGCCGCCGGAGACGCTCACGGGTGAACTGGTGAGCGCCACGGTGCTGATCGATAACACCCCTCCCGTGATTTCGGCATTCGCGGCGAGTGGCGATACAGTGAAATGGAAGGCTGCTGACGCGTTGAATTTGATTCGCAAGGCCGAGTACTCCGTGGATGGCGGGGATTGGACCATCGTCAATCCCATCACCGGGCTTTCCGACAGCCTTGCGCTCGACTACGAGCTTAAGCTTCCGGGGATCGTCAAGGGAGAGCACGCCATCGCGGTGCGTGTCACGGACGAGTACGACAACGCCGCCGTCGCGAAGACTCTACTAAAGTAGGATTGCGGTTTACTTAAACGCCAGGAGACGCGCGGTTTGGAATTTTGGGAACAGTTTATCGGACGAATTATCGACGGATGGGAATTAGTGCGCGTTCTAAACACGCACGGCCCGACTGCCGTATTTGCGGTGAAACGCGAAAACAGCGCCGAACAGGGCGCGATGAAGGTGCTGCTGCTGTACTCAGCGGCGATCCAAGATCAGTTGCGGCAGTGGCAAATCGCCGCGGAGTTGTCACATCCGAATCTTTTGCGGGTGCTGGGTCACGGGCGGGCCGAGTTCGAAGGTGCGGAAGCCGCGTACCTGGTGACGGAGCTCGCGGACGACAACCTTTCCACCGCTCTTCATAATCGCGCGCTCTCGGAAAAGGAAACCGGCGAGGTGCTGGAGCCGGTGCTCGCGGCGGTCGCATACTTGCACTCCAAACGGATGGTGCATGGCCGCATCCGGCCTTCGAATGTGCTGGCAATTGGCGATGACGTGAAGCTGTCCGTCGATTCGCTGCTGCCTGAAGGTCAGTCGGCGGTATTCGCGCGCGAGCGCGATGGACACGATGCGCCCGAGTTAGCGACCGGCAATGCGCCCCGGCTGGCGACTGATGTGTGGTCGCTTGGGGCTCTGGTTTCCGAAGCGCTCACGCAACGTACCCTGCCGGAAGTCTATGCCAAGCTTCCCGGCGCGTATGCCGACATCGCGGAGCACGGTCTTCAGGAAGATCCGGAGAAGCGTTGGTCGGTCCAACAGATTCAGGCCAGGTTGCGAGGCCCAGCCGTGTTACCGCCAGCGCCGGCGATTGTTTCCGAGACCAGTCCGGAACCGTTCAGAAGGCACTTGGCGGAACCTTCGTTGCCGGAGAGAACGAACTGGAAGTATGCGGCGATTGCAGGGGTTGCGGCGTTGGTGTTGCTGGCGGTTTTCTTACTTGCGCGCAAGCCTCGCCAGAGTGCGTCGGTAGATCCAGCGGCCACACTTCCGGCTTTAGCTCCAGTTGACCGGGCGGCACCGGAACCCGGCCCGCCTGTTAAACGCGAATCCGCGCCTGAGAGGCTCGCCGGCCGCAAATCGGGGAACCGCTGGTTTGTGGTGGTCGCGACTTATGCACGTCGGCGAGATGCGGAGAACCGCGCCCAAAAGATGTCGCGAAAGTGGCCCCGATTTCGTGTGCGGGTGTATGAACCGCCGGTGGAAAATCCTCACCATTTGGTGGTAATCGGCGAGAACCTGAGTCGAGATGCAGCTCTTGATCTACAGCACCGAGCGCGGTCCGCCGGGATGCCGCGCGACGTATACGTGAAGCAGTTTTCCGGCGGCTAGGCCGTTTTTCGCATCGCGTAGTTTCGGCAGTGTTCCAAATACGCTGCCTCGTGACTCGATACCAATTCGACCACGCTTGTCCACAGCCACGAAGGCGCATCCAATTTGTTGGACCGGTGCCGGCTCAACACTTCCCGCCATTTCCTTCGTGTCTCTAGATCCATTTGCCTGCCGTGAGCCTTTCCAACCACCATCGCTAAGTAACGCGCGGCCGATGTGGCTTCTTCGCGGGTAAGCTGGTCAAGTTCGAGTTTCAAATCCTGGGGCATTAGTTCGCGCATAAAAACATTGCGGCCCAAAAAACGTGTGGCTCGCATGCGTTCACCGAGGAAGGGCGAAAGCTTGCACGCTCCTTCCACTACCCGCGCCGCATTGTCCGTCGGCATCTGGCCGCGGGCAGCGCGCGGTGCGGCCGCCTTGGTCGCCTCTTTGATATCGATGAGGCACAACCCTCCATCTTCATCGCCGCCCTTGCCAACTTGAAGGAGCGCCGCATAGCGAAGCCGACCGAGAGAGCTGCATCCTTTCATCCAGTAGGCTGCGTCGAGCACCTGAATCTTGGCGTCGTCGTCGCGTTGGTGTAAAGAGGTTACTAATTTCCGCGCTGTCGTGGATTCAAAAATCCGGTGGATCTCTTTCTTCTCGGCGGCGGATAAGGTCCAAAAACATTTCCCAAGCGGGATACTAGGTTCCACATTCTCGATGCGCTCTTCGGCCAAGTGACGCCATTCGCGCTTCTGCGCCTGTTTAAGAATGGCTCGAAGCGGTTTCGGAATTTGTTCAAAATCTTTGTAATCGTTGGACGGATTGGAAAGCGCCTCCTCGTAACCTTCGATCATCCGCTCAAGAGCGATCGCAGTGGTCACTCCTGGCAAATCCGAGCCGCGAGCGGCTGTGGCGAGCGACAGTCCAAGGCGGATAAGATCGTGCGCGGGGTTCCCGATTACAGTTTGATCCAGATCCCGGATCGCGATCTCGACCCGGCCCTTCGCGTTCGCGACAGGCCCTAGATTTCCGACGTGGCAGTCCCCGCAGATCCATATCGGCGGCCCATCGGGAATGAGCGTGCCAGCCGCGGATTCAAGCCATTCATAAAACTTCCGGGTGCTGCCGCGGACATAGGCATGGGCGGACCGCGCCATTTTCATATTGCGGCGTTCCTCCAGGACAGCTTGCCGTTCCGAAGGTTTGTAATGTCTGATCTTCATCTATCGCGCCAGCATATCCTAGCGCCTCGCCATACAAATGTACTATTTCTGTTTTCCCGCACTATTTTACGTGCTACCATATCGCGTCGGGGCTCAGAGAGTCCCGCCCGGCGACCTGAATGAACTTTTCTCGCACGCTCTTCTTGGTGGCGATTTCAGCCGCGTCCCTTTTTGCTCAAGACTTGGATACATCGGCAGGCGCGCTTATCGGCGTGAAACCTGGCGATGCACAGTTTAACCACACCACCTGGATAGCTCCCCTTAATGTAACGAGCGGAATGCCCGCAATTCAAAATATTTTTGTGGTGGCCGGTACCGATGTTGCCGGACTGCCGTGTTTTAACTGCGTCAATTCCATTGTTCCCTCGGTCGGGATTGTTTCACCCAGTGGAACACTTGTGCGCGGCAGCGCCTACCAGCTAAACAATTTCTACGTTGACAACAAATTTACTGGCACCTGCGGTTTTACTCTGTCGATTATAGACTCGACTAACACGCCTGTAGTCACAGCCACTTTCAACTTCGGAGTTAGCGCCGGAAATGTTGGAATTATAAGCACTAAGTACACCGTGCCAACTACCGCGGCTGTGGGAACTGGGAAGGTTAGTTCAAGTATTAAATGTGGCCTTGTAAAGGCAGCGACTTCAAGTTCGGTTTACCTCCAGTAACCCGCTCCCAACTGAGTGACTAAGTCCGGCCGGATAACCGGGCGACTGCCGCGATCCCTTCCAAATCTACCGAGATCGGAATTTTGAGTGGGGCGGCGCCTAAGCGCGCGAGACCAGTATGCGACCCCGAAGTTCTTCCGTCATCCAGTGCGGCGCGGACACTGCAAAGCGCGGCTTATTGCTCCAGAGGGATGGCGCCACTCCGCTCCACGCGGGTCGCGCGGATTCGCCGCCCGTAACAACCAACGCATCGGCGCGGTCAAGATAGCGCAGGCTCGTCGGCTTGAAATCGGAATTTGAAAAATCGACCACGCACAGGTACAGATCGGCGTTAAGAAACTGCAGCACGCTGTTGGATTCGACGATCAAGTTTTGAGCCGCGCCGCGGATTCGGCGCAGCGCGGGAAGAGCGTGGCCGAGGCCGCCGATTGCGGTGCGGAGCCAGTAAGCGCGCTTCGCTCCGGCGTTCAGGAAGCGCGCTGAATCGGTGCCAGAGTGCGCGTCGTATTCTTCGGAAAGCGCCAGGGGATGCGCCGCGTTTTCACCGGGCGCCGGGGCACAGTCGCATGCGGAACCTTCAGTGGAACAGAGACCATGGCCGAACTGCGTAATCTTGACGGCGGTCCAATTCATCTCCGGAAACGCGGTGATGATGGCAGCGGCCACGCTCGTCTTGCCGATGTTCCGTGTATGTCCCCCCACCACAATCAGCATTCCGCTTTTTCTAATTTGCCGACACGCTGTTCGAGCGACTTGAAATCTACGCGCAATGCGGGCAGTCGCGACACTTCGGCCAGTTGTTCGAGATGGTCTCGCAAGGGCCGCGCCGGTGTGCCCCAGACCACTTGTCCGGCGCGAATGACCTTAGACGTGAGCACGCCGCAGCCCGAGCCGAGGACCGCGCGCGTCTCGATACGAACCTTATCGCCAATGCCCACCTGCCCGCCGATCACGGCGTAGTCGCCCACCACAACGCCGCCGGAAAAGCCGGTTTGCGCGGCGATCACCACGTGCTTTCCGATCTGACAGTTGTGCCCGACGTGCACCAAATTGTCCAGCTTGGTGCCGTCGCCGATCCGCGTAACGCCAAGCGCGGCGCGATCGATGCAGGTGTTCGCGCCGATCTCGACATCGTCGCCGATTTCAACTATGCCTACTTGCGGAAATTTTTCATAGCGATCGCCCAGCAGCGCGAAACCGAAGCCGTCGGACCCGATCACGCAGCCCGAATGCAGCACCGCGCGAGCGCCGATGCGGACGGAATCGTAAATGGTGACTCCCGCGTGAAGAAGACTTTCGGAACCGATGACCACCTCTCGACCAATTCGGCTTCCGGCGCCGATGCGAGTGCCCGCGCCGATGCGAGAACCGGCAGCGATGGAAACGTGCGGGCCAATTTCCACGCCATCGACAACCGCCTCGGGATCGACTACGGCCGTCGGATGAATTCCGGGCTTGAAGGGCGGCGGCGGGTAGAGGATCGTGAGCGCTCGTGCGAAGAGGCCGCGCGGCGTTTCGTGGTAGATGACGGTTCGGCCGGGGGCGGGCGCGTATCCGGGAGGAGCAATCAGACAAGCGGCTGACGATTCGCCTGCCGCCGCGAACGCCTTCGGTTCAGCAACGAAAGTGAGATGGTGTGTGCTGGCGGAATCGAGTGGCGCGGCACCGATAATTTCGCGATCCTCGCCATGGAATGCGACGCCGAGGCGGCGGGCCAGTTCGGAGACGGTCATGCACGTATCCTACTCGGATTTAAATTCGAACGTCTCGCCGCTGGCGTGAACCACCAATTTTCCGGTCGAGAGCTGCTTGCCGTCATTGGGGAAAAACACCGCGCCATCGGTTGACTGGCCGGGCGATAGCCGCGTCGCAATCAACGCCAGCGCCGACGCCGCCGCCGCCGCTTTGAATCGCGCCGAAATTCCTTCCGACATGGCCGACTGCCGGCGCTGTTCGTATCCATTCGTCACGCGCATGTGCGGAATTCCGTATAGTGCGGTTTCGTAAATCGAAACCAGCTTCGAGACATCGCCATGACTGCCTTTTTCGAGCATCATCCCCACCACATCTTTTGCCGGGGCGGCCTGAATCGAGCGTCCGTCGTCACGCGAAAAAGTGAAGTCTTCCGGCTTGATATTCCAGAAACCGTCGGAGCCATTCGAGATCGCCACCTGCAGCATGGCGTATTCGTGGATATGGGGAGCGAGGCGCGAATACATTACGGTCACTCCATTCTTGGTGAGAGTCTGATATTTTAAACCCCCTGCCTCGAATTCGATCACCTGCGGCCAGGCGGCTAGGCAAAAGCCGAACAGCATTACCCACATACGCAGGTGAGAAAGCATAGCTTTATCTTACAGAATCCAGTTTGGCGGCAAGAATGAAGTCGCTTTCCGTGAGCCCGCTGATTTTGTGCGTGTAGATTGTCGTTTCCACGCTGCCCCACTTCAGCAGCATATCCGGGTGGTGGCCCTCCGCCTCTGCTATGGCACCGGCTCGATTCACGAACGCCAGGGCTTCGGCGAAGTCGGGAAATGCAAAGACGCGATGAAGATGGTGCTCATCCACAACTTGCCACCCTGGGACTTCCGCGGCGAGCGCGTGAAGTGGCTCGCCCTTCAGCGCCGGGACGCCGCCACGGCAGGGAACGCAACTTCGCTGAGCTAAATTCATACCTTCTTTGTATCACCCCAGTGGTACCACCGACGTGGATGAAACGTGAATGATAAGCTCAGAAAAATGAGAACGATTGAATTGATTCTGATGGCCGCCATCGCCCTTGTGGCACTCGCGCAATCATCCAAACTGAAATATCCCGTCGCGCCGAAGACCGATCAGGTGGATGATTTTCACGGCGTGACAATATCCGACCCGTACCGCGGGTTGGAGAATGCCGATGCCCCCTCCACTCAGCAATGGGTCGAACAGGAGAACGCGCTGACCGCCTCCTACCTGGCAAACCGGCCGGGCCGCGACGCGTTTAAGACGCAGCTTACCCAGCTTTGGAACTACGAGAAATTTAGCATGTGGGCGAAGGCGGGCGGCCGCTATTTTTATGGGCACAATACCGGATTGCAAAATCAATCCGTGGTGAATGTCGCGGATTCGCTGAACGGCGCGGCGCGCGAGTTGCTGGATCCGAACACTTACCGGCAAGACGGAACAGCGGCGCTGTCCGACCATTCCATCAGTTGGAACGGCAAATTGTACGCCTATGCCGTTTCGCAGGCGGGTTCAGACTGGGCGGAGTGGCATGTGCGCGATGTCGCGACCGGCAAAGATTTGCCGGACGTGATTCGGTGGACCAAGTTTGGTTTTGCGTGGGCCGGCGACGATCGCGGGTTTTACTATTCCCGATATGCGGAACCGCCCGCCGGCCAGCTCCTGACCGTCGCATCCTTAAATCAGAAAATCTATTTTCACAGGCTGGGCGATCCGCAGTCCGACGACAAACTGATTTATGAGCGCCCCGACCATGCCGCCTGGGGGCTCTCCCCCGAGCCCTCCGAAGAAGGCCGCTATCTTCTCATTCGGATTTCCACCGGAGTGCCTGGAGTCGACCTGCTTTCGTTTCGCGACGAGATCTCGGCATCGCCGCGCATCGTGGACCTGATTGCGACGCCCGCGCATAGTTACGAGCCCATCGCCATTGTCGGCTCGCTGCTTTACGTGCGCACCAACGATGGAGCGCCCCGCGGGCGCGTGCTATCGATTGACCTGGAACACCCCGAACGCGAGCACTGGAAAGAAGTTGTGCCAGAGCGGGAAGAGACGCTTGGCGCAGCGGAGATGGGCGGCGGCAAACTGCTGCTCGCGTACATGCGGGATGCGCATTCGGCACTGCGATTGGTCACGCTGGAAAATGGCAAAGCCGCCGATATCCCATTGCCTGGGATTGGAACCTCGGACCTCTCGCCGGCGCGGCTGCGCGACAAGGAAATGTTCTACACGTATTCCAGCTTCACCGCGCCCCCTGGCATCTACCGCCTGGATCTGGAAACGCGCAAGAGCACGCTCGTGAAGCAAAGCAAGACTACCTTCGACTCCGCGGCCTTCGAGACAAAACAAGTTTTTTACACCAGCAAAGATGCCACGCGCGTTCCCATGTTTTTGAGCTATCGCAAGGGGATGAAGCTGGACGGCCGGAACCCGACCCTGCTTTACGCTTACGGCGGTTTCAACGCGGCAATGACGCCTGGGTTTAGTCCCGCGATCGCGGAATGGATGCAGCTTGGCGGTATTTATGCGGAGGCCAATCTGCGCGGCGGTTCCGAGTATGGCGAGGCCTGGCATAAAGCTGGCATGCGCGAGAAGAAGCAGAACGTCTTCGACGATTTCATCGCCGCCGGAGAATGGCTGATTGCCAACCGCTATACATCCACTCCAAAACTTGCCGTGTTTGGCGGCAGCAACGGCGGGTTGCTGGTCGGCGCCGTGCTCAATC
>JANYJA010000110.1 GCA_025358575.1 Terriglobia bacterium | reverse complement strand
CTGGAACTGGCCGCAAGCAGTTCAAGGTTCGCGAACCCCTCTCCGCACTTAAGAGATCCGGTAGCCCGAAGGACATTAGCGATGCGCACGACGAATATGTGAATGTGGGGAACTGGCAAGCATCAAGGGATCCTCACTATGAGATTAGAGATGGTCTGAAGCAGTGGCTGAGCCAGCCCACAACTCAGCAAACCATACTGGCACGTGAGATTGTTTCATCCGATTCTTCGCGCGCTAGTGGTTCTGCGAACCAAAGCATTGCGGGTGGTCCCGTCGATTATCAGATAACCTGCGGGCGGTTCAAGGTGTTCCCTATCACCCAGGGGCGGTGGTTCAACCGCGAAGTCCTTCGCCGCTACAGTAGCGGATCGTTTCTCAAGGGTACACCTTATGGGCGCGCTGGTTATTTCTTCGGTTCTGATGGTGTGCTGGCGATGTTACCCCGTGGAATTGTCGTTGCGCAGCAAACGAAGTTAACTTACAGATTTGAGGAAAATGACTTCAAGGTCGTAACTGCGGCGCTCCGACAGGGCCGGAAATTCAGCCTGGCTGGTCTGCCACTCGCGCCGGATGCAATCGTTCAGGTTGACGAAGCCAATCGCATCGTGCAGGTGCAAAATCGTGGGAATGCAGGCTTTATCATCGGTATTGTTGCCGAAATCTTGCCGTGAGGCGTTGTTTGGAATATGTAGCTTATGGGCGATACCAATTCTGAAGACGAACAGGCGACGCTCAATCAGGCCCCTCCAGATACAGAGAACGAAGTTTCTGCGCCCAAAGATACGGAACATGCTCAGTCCGCCTCTCACGGCCATGGAGACAAAGCAGAGGACGCCAAGGCGCTTGGGAATCTTCCAACCGTTCCGATAGCCACCCTTCTTCTCGGCGGATCGGCCCTTGCGTTACTCTCGTTCTTCGGAACCATTCTAGCGATCGAGATCAGTCACAGAACCGGCCCGTTAGCCCTTGGCCCTACTGCCTTTTTGCTTGGCTCTGACAGCGATGGCCCCGGCACGGTTGTGCATGTCCCTGGGCCACGGACTGTTCAGCAGACGATTGTGCATTCCGTTTTCTTTGAAAACGGTAGCCACCAGCTTTCGCCCGAGGGGGAAAAGAATCTGGGCTTAATTCGCGCCCAGTTGACGTGCGGCGCGCCGGAAGTGAAAATCACTTCCTGGGTGAGTTCCCGAAAATACGTGAACGATCCTCAACAATCAAAGAACGTGCAGTTAGCAGCCGATCGTGCGGAAGAGGTGGAACGTCGCCTCGCCGGTCCGAAGCTCAAGGTGGTATTTGCCCGCAAGAAATGGATGTCTTATCAAGAGATATTAGACCAGCACTGGTTCACTGAAGTAGACCCGTTGGGGAAGACTGACGTCAGGTTGGAGAGTTTGAACCGGCGGGTGGACGTCGAAGTGACGTCGCCGTGCCGAAAGCCCACAAGGCCGCCGGATTAGAATGCGATGCTAGTTTTCTTGTGCTCAGCACCGGATGTTCCGCCCGCAACCGTAATCTCGTGCGCGAAAGCCCCGGTCTCGTCATCCGAGCCTTTGTATTTCTTTATCCGCGCGGCTCTTAAGGAGAAAGCTGACATGGAAGGTGCGATGTGATGATTGAAACTCGGCGGAAGCATTTAGCAAAGCTCGCGATGGCGGCTCCCCTGGCTCTGTTGAGTCAGGATCGGCTCTGGGGTCAGTCAAAGAGTGCCAGCAAAGCGACGCCTCCAATCTATTACGACGCGGACGGGTTGATCGTTCATAAGGGCATGGACGGGGGCGACACGGCCCAGCGGGAAGGCTGGTACTGGTTCGGGGTATGGATTCGGAAGAACGTCTTAAGTGACCCGTGGACTGTTCCGAGACAATTATCGTTCCAGCAGGTCATCGGTATGCTCGAACCCGCCCGCGACGGCGTTTTCTACCGGCACCCCAAATTGAAACCTTGGAACAATCCGTACGACAAGGAATTTGGCTTCTCCCGAGATCAAATGATTCCACTCGTCGCAGCCATGGGGGTTTGGGGACAAACCGATTCATTGAGGCGTCTTTGGAATGCCCTACCCCAAGATCGGGTGGGCGGTACCAAACATACCTTCAACGGTGAATGGCAAACGGTTCTAGGGGTGAGGACGGTCTACACGGGCGATGTTGTCGGACCCTCGACCATCAATCACTTCCGGAGGGCTTGGGGAGAAGATCCGATACCGGCAAGCGACGGAAATGGAGTTGGCGGAGAAGCGGAACTCGAAGCGAACGTGGCTCTCCGGTTGAAGGCTGGGCTGGGCGACAAAGACGATACGGGTGACGACCTGAATTTGATCGTGATGTTGCTGATGTCGCTGCTTAGATTTAAGACTCCGGCAAGCAGTAGGGCAACGAACGTGTATGCAAAAAACAGGCCGGTTACCTACGGCTCATTCCTCGGGTCCTATCGGAGCAAGTACGGACTGGATCTCAATGTCACTGCCGCCGAGGTGAGACGACGGCTCGATGTTGGCATCGAGAGCGGATGGAAAACCGACGCTTCCAGAGTACTAGGAGCGGTGCGTTGGTACCACAGGCAAGAGGTCGGCGCGAATCCGCAACTTGCTGATCTGTACGATCCAATTGTTCGAGCATTCCTTGAGTAGCGTGACGAGCCTCCCCCACGGTCGCGGTTAGTGGCAAGTCAATCGAGGTCGCAGAGCTACTGTATAGTCTTCTGGATCGAACGAAGAGCGTCGAAACCCTGTGCTCCGTTTGTGCTCCGTTAAGAACTGGGCCAAAGCCCAGGGTGAAAACTGGGTTATTCTCAATCGCCAGAAAGAGGTCCAGGAAACGCAATGTTCTGTGTTTCCAATTTATTGTCGTCTTCCCAAGCTGGACGTCGCGGGTTCGAACCCCGTCTCCCGCTCCAAGAATCACCAACTTACAGATAATTGAAAACGGTGTAGTCCTTTGTACTCCGTTCACATGAGGAAATGCGTTTCAAGTTTTTCAATGGCCTCCTTCGGCGCTCGACGGCTGCACGGATATAAACGTTCTGGTTCACGTCCAAAGTGTGACCCGATTGGTCGGCCAGGAACTTCGGATCTACCTTCAAATCGTGCATCAAAGATGAGTGGGTCCGCCGCAGACCTGGAAGTTCACCCATCCAACCCGACAGCCTGCCGCCTAGGCGTCTGTTTAAGAAACAAGTCCGTAGCCCACAAGCGCTATCTGGCCGCTAGCACCGAGTATCAAAACATTCAGCAAAGGATCCCTCCTCCGTCATTTCGGTGCCAGTTCGCCGTACCAGTAGGTCGCAGTGACTCCGCCGTCCATCAGGAAGTCGCTTCCGGTGATGAACGTACCGTCCGGTCCCATAAGGAGCGCGACGACGATCCCTACCTCATTGGGAGTGCCGGCACGCCCGCAGAACGTCGATCACGCGGAGCTATCCAGTTCCCCGTGGCCCTTCAATTTCTTCGTTCGCGAGCGGAGTGATTATGATTCCGGGGCTGATAGTATTGACGCGCGCACCGCGCTCTCCCCAGCGGACTGCCTAGGCTATCACCCGCAGCGAGTTCCCTCGCTTGGCTATCTGTAAGCGTTGAGCGGGTCTGTCACCTGATCCGGCCGGAGCATGGGAAGACCGAGCAGCTCGTCGGCAGGTGTTGTAGCAAGGGCCTTGTGTTGCTCGGGGGTAAACGCAGGCAAACGGTGTCCGGACTGTGATGCGATCACGACAGCAGAACCGCCGTGCGCAATGACATTGCCAAACTGCTCAAGCAAGAGCGCGGTCCCATACAGATCGACCGCGAGGATGACCGCGGGGGCGCCTGTGTCGGGGAGACTCCAGCGGCGCGGATGACGCCAGTAATGTCTCCCAGAGCAGTCGCCATCTCGACGAGAGCAACTCAAGCAAATCGTAAGGATCCGCGTTGAAGGAGAGCAGGCAATGATTCACTTCTTACCCTCGTCGAACGCAAGCGAAGATGACAGAACGCGGAATGCTTCGATCTGAGCCTTCAGAGCAGCGACAACTTGGTCTGCAGTCGAAACCGCATCGGCACCAGCAATGAAACGGCGAGGTGGAGGCTCTTGGCAAGCTATAGTGAGAAGCGCTTGAGCGAGCTTCGCCGGATCGCCAGCTTGCTGACCTTTCTGAGACCTCCGATATTCAAATTGCCATGCTCTTCGCCCATCATAGTCTGCGATGGATGGGACGGCGAAAGTGGTGGATTGCTCCGTAAATAGTTCCGTTCGAAAGAACCCTGGATTGACCGTAGTGGTCGCGATGCCGAACGGCGCGACCCCCGCGTGCAGCGACGCCATCCATCCCTCAAGGCCAAACTTTGTGGCGGCGTATGCAGTGCCGAATTCGAAGCCGCTGCTTGCGCATAACTCGCACCGAGCCGGTGAAATAATCTCCCGGCCCTTTTGCCTGAAGGCTGCGTTCCGCTTCGTTTGATATCCGTTGCTGTTGAACCTCAGCTGTTGGTGGTTGAACTTTAGCGGCTGACTCGCTGCTGGAGATGTGCGGGGTAACGAGCACCTTCCACCGTAATCCGGGAGACGGCATCATTGATGTCGCGGAGGTCGTCACCACTCAGTTCAACTTCAGCCGCTCGGACATTCTCCTCAAGCCGGTGTACCTTCGTGGTTCCGGGAATCGGAACGATCCACGGTTTCTGAGCGAGCAGCCACGCAAGCGCTATCTGCGAGAAGTTGCTTTCTTCCGTGCTGCGATCTTCCCAAGCACGTCTACCAGAGTCTGATTCGCCTTCCGTGCCTCGGCCGTAAAGCGAGGCACAACGTTACGGAAATCGGTGCTGTCGAATGCCGTTTTCTCGTTGATGGCACCAGTGAGAAAGCCCTTGCCAAGCGGGCTAAACGGAACGAAGCCGATCCCGAGTTCCTCCAGCGTCGGTAGGGTCTCTGCTTCGGGCTCGCGCCCCCACAGAGAATACTCGCTCTGGAGAGCAGTGACGGGCTGCACGGCGTGAGCACGACGAATTGACTCTACGCCTGCTTCGGACATACCGAAGTGCCGGACCTTGCCTGCCTGGATAACCTCTTTGACCGTGCCAGCGACATCTTCGATCGGCACGTTTGGATCGACACGGTGTTGGTAGAAGAGGTCGATGTGGCCCGTCCTCAACCGCTTCAGTGAAGCATCGACTACCGCCCTGATGCGCTCCAGGCGACTGTTCAGACCCTTATGCGAGTCTCCGTCCTCGAAGCCGAACTTGGTTGCGATCACAACATTTTCGCGGAACGGAGAAAAGGGCCTCACCAACGAGTTCCTGGTTCGTAAATGGACCGTGGCACTCAGCGGTGTCAAAGAGAGTGACCCCACGCTCGACCGCCGAGCGAATCAGCGTGATTGCCTGCTGCTTCTCAGTTGCGGGGCCGTAGCCAAAACTAAGGCCCATGCACCCGAGGCCGAGGGCTGAAACTTCAAGCCCGCTTCTCCCTAGTTTGCCTTTTAGCATTTTTTATACTCCTATTGTTTCTCTTAAGATCCAACAAATGTTGTCGCTTAGCTTGTCCATCGCAGGTCACCGACCGGTCATTTTCAGTGCAGTTTCCGGGAGACGAGCCCCTTCGAGAGAGATCTTCGAGGTGGCCTCCTCAATCGCGTGAAGGTTGCCTGCGGTGAGTTCAACTGCAAGCGACCCGAGATTCTCTTCCAGGCGGTGAAGCTTCGTAGTGCCAGGGATGGGAACGATCGACGGATTCCGGGCCAGCAACCACGACAGCGCAATCTGCGCAGGCGTCGCACCTTTTGCCGCGGCAACCTCCCGGAGCACCTCGACCAGTGCCATGTTGGCCTTGATGGGTTCCGGCGAAAAACGGGGCACCATGGAACGGAAGTCGGAGCTATCGAACCTAGTGTTTTCGTTTATCTTGCCGGTGAGAAAGCCTGCCCCCAAAGGACTGAACGGAACGAAGCCGATACCGAGTTCCTCGACCGTAGGCAGGATGTCCGCCTCCGCCCCCCGATAAAAGAGCGAATACTCACTCTGGACCGCTGTGACGGGTTGGACCGCAGGCGCGCGGCGGATCGTCTGAGCGCCGGGTTCGGAAAGGCCGAAATGCTTGACTTTGCCAGCCTCGATCAATTCCTTGACCGCACCCGCGACATCCTCGATGGGCACGTTCGGATCGACACGATGCTGGTAGAACAGGTCTATCGAATCCACTTGCAGACGCTTCAGTGAAGCCTCGGCGACCGCCTTGATATGGTCCGCGCGGGTGTTCAACGCGCCGCTACGTTTTCCCGTTTCGAGATCGATGTCGAAGCCGAACTTGGTCGCGACGACGACCCGTCCTTTGAATGGAGCAAGCTTCGCCCACCAGTTCTTCATTGACGAAGGGTCCGTAAGCCTCGGGTTCGCCGCGTCAGGGTTCTTCTATGGCTAAGCGGGCGACGGCAACAAACCCGCGCGCATGGCCGCGATAACACCACCATCGATGAGGAGGTCGCTGCCGGTCACAAAGCCCGCATCCGGTCCGAGAAGATAGGAGGCGGCCACTGCGACCTCGTCTGGTGAAGCCATACGCTTGGCTGGGGACGCATTGATCATCGCCCGGTAAACATCCCCTATCGGCGAATTCAACTCGTGCTGGGCGAGAGGGGTCGCGATGATACCCGGGCTGATGGAGTTGACCCGTGCGCCGCGCTTTCCCCAAGTGATGCTCGCGGCCTGCACGCGAAGATGATTCGCTCGCTTGGAAAGAATGTACGCCACCATGGAATTGGGCACAGCATCGGGAGCCAGGAAAGGCTTTTTCAGGAGTTCATCCGCGGGTGCGAATGCCAAATCGTGCTCGTGCTCCGGCGGCAGCGGGGATGACATATGGCCGGCCATGCTGGAGACGATCAGCCCAGCGCCGCCAGGAGCAATGACGCGCTCGAACTCTTCGAACACGACCGCACTTCCGTACAGGTCGACGGCGAGCATCCGCTCCGGTGGCGCCATATTGGGCGAAACGCCAGCCGTGTTGATGACTTGCATCACGCTACCCAGGGATGCGGCCTCATCAGCTAACGCGCGCACGGAGGCACGCGACGAAACATCAACCTTACGAGAGGAGACTTTGTAGCTGGCCAATTCGAGTTCCTTCGCGGCCGTTTCCAACAACGTCTCATTAAAGTCCGCCAACAGGATGTGTTTGCCGAAGCCTTGGCGGCGAGCGATCGCGATGCCAGTACCTCCGGCGCCGATTACAACGACAACTTCCGTTTTCATTTGCATGATTCTTTCGCTGAACCGTTTCTCTCTTCTCCAGCTTAGGATCGATTGTTCATTGGGCGGTATCCCGATCCTCCGGAGTTCTTGCCTATTCCTACGGCTCGTCGCGAATTCATGGAGTTCGCTAGCCTAAGAGAGTATCCTGAGGGCGGAGGAGATCCGCGGCATGAGCCTGATTCAAAACTTCAAAACATCTTCTCCGCCGGCTGCCAATCGCTCTGGCGAATTGCGCTCCGAACTGGCGCGAAAAATTGCCCATTTGATGGGCTCGTCGGAAATCCGCACGGCGGAGATTCCCTGCATTTCTCTACACAGACGAACCGCTCCGACCGACCCATGCCCGGCGACCTACGAACCGGGCGTCTTTGTGATCCCTCAAGGAAAGAAGGAGGTGCAACTCGGCCCGAACACTTTCATCTACGACGAATCCAGGTTCTGCTCACATCCATAGATCTGCCAATTGTCAGCCGAGTTGTCGAAGCAACCGAAGAGGCTCCCTGTCTCGCCCTAGCCCTCAAGCTAGACGTGAGCATCGTCCGGGAACTTCTAAGCCGAGAGGAGATCCGTGTTCCCGCTGGGCCTTCTGATGCTCTCGCCATGGGGACCGGCGAGACCACCCCGGAATTCCTCAGTGCCTGCTGTCGCCTGGTAGATCTCCTGGAGTCGCCCCAAGATATCCCCTTTCTCAGCGGCCACATCCAACGAGAAATCATTTACAGGATTCTGCAAGGACCTGAAGGGGCGCGCCTCCGGGCAATTGCGACCTTAGGAGATCACAGCCAGCGCACAGCGAAGGCTATCGCTTGGATCAAGGCGAACTATGCAAGACCGCTTCGAGTGGAAGATCTCGCGCCCTTTGCTGGGATGAGTATTTCATCATTCCACCATCACTTCCGGGTGCTGACAGCGATGAGTCCTATTCAATATCAAAAACAGCTCCGTTTGCAGGCGGCGCGCGGCCGAATGCTGATGGACGGCCTGGATGCCGCAAGTGCGGCGTTTGAAGTCGGATACGAAAGCGCCAGTCAATTTAACCGTGAATACAGCCGCTTCTTCGGCCAACCACCGCTGCGGGATATTAGGACCCTCCGATCGCCGGGTGGGCGACTTCTGGAGTCGGTCAATAATCCGTGAAGCGTTCAGTGACCCGCCGTTCCGCGTGAATAGCCGCCATACAGGTGGCACATTGACTTTGTCGAGACCGACGAACGCGCGGTCGTCCTCCAGGTTCGGTCGCTTGCGCCCCTTGAATTACTAGGGCTTTTTGCCGAGGGATGAGCTGAATTGCATACTATGAAGGTCGTGACACTTCGAGTCTCTTTAATTTTCCTTGCGGCGGGGGCGGCGCTTCTCGGCCAGCAGAACGGCGCCGTGACCGCCCGGCAGGTGATCGAGCGAATTCAAGGCCATGTTGGAGTGCCATGGCGCAGCGAGACTGTAGACACTTTCAAGGCCGGCGATCCGGAGACGGTGGTAACGGGCGTCGCGACCACCATGATGGCCACCTACGATGTGCTGGTTCGCTCCGCGGCGGCGGGGAAGAATTTGATTATCACTCACGAGCCCACGTTCTATAGTCACCTCGACAAAACGGACACTTTGGAAAAAGAGCAGGACGCGGTGTGGGCGGAGAAGGAGCGCTTTATCAAGGAACACCATCTGGTCGTCTGGCGTTTTCACGACCACTGGCACCTTCGGCGTCCCGACGGAATTATGACCGGCATGGTGCGCGCGCTTCAATGGGGTGGCTTTCAAAGCAAGACCGACCCGAGCCTCTTTGCGTTTCCGGAGATGACGGTGGCGCAATTGGCGGAGCAGATGAAGAAGCGGCTCGGTATCCATGTGTTGCGCGTGGTCGGCGACCCGCACATGAAATTCACCAAACTGGGCTTTGCACCCGGGGCGTCCGGTCCGCAACACCACCGCGAGATGTTGCAAAAAGACAGCGTCGAAGTCTTGGCTATCGGCGAAGTTCCAGAGTGGGAGACCATCGAATATGTTTCGGATGCATCGTCGGAAGGAAAGAAAAAGGCCCTCATCCTGCTTGGACATATTCCGAGCGAGCAAGCCGGCATGGAGTATTGCGCCGAGTGGCTGAAGACGTTCGTCAAAGAGGTGCCAGTGGAATTCGTCGCGACGCGGGAGCCTTTCTGGCTGGCAAGATGACGGCGGAGGAATGATTGCATGAATCTTCAGAGAGCAGTTTTTGCGATTGGTTTGGCGATTGGTATCGGCGCGTGCGGATACCGGAGCGATCGGGCAGTGAGCGATTCCAGCGCCAAGGATCCGAGCTCACCCGCGTATAAGGCGGGCGAGGCGGCACATAAGATCGCCAAGGAAACCGAGAAAATCGCCAAGAAGGCCGGCGAGAAGCTTAAGCAGGGCGCCCGCGAAGCAAGCGCTGGCTGGAAAAAATCCGCCCAGGAAGACAAGGAAAAGAGAAGAGAGCAGCCCTAAAACTGCCGAGCTACTTCAACTGGTGCTCGGCGGTTTCATCGCGATGCTTCTTTAAATATTCCATGAACGGGGTGCCTCCAGTGCCGACGGCGTGCGGATTCTTTACGTCGGTTTGAGCTTGCCGAAAGATGTAGGCGGCGGCGTATTCCAGATGCAGCGAGCGGAACTGTTCGACTCCCTCGACGCACGCGTTGTAGACCTCGGTGAGAGCGGATTTTTTGCATCGCTCCACGAAGGAACGAACTGAGCCTCGCTCTTCGAGCGATTCGATGAAACGGCGCTGGTCGGGCGGAATATACGTCCGCATCTCCATGAGGTAAGTGCGGAGAGTGTCTTCTTTGTGTCCTATGCCGAGCATTGCATCAAGCGACGGAATGATGGCGCTTTGCGCGCCGGTCTCGCCGCGGAACTGCTGTGGCTGACCGCCGTAAACGCGCACGCCTTCGTACAACAGGCCTTGCGGCAGGTCGGGATGATTTTTCCAGCCGTGGATGTAAGGGCGCACGCGATGGTAATAGATATAAGGGTCGCACCATTCGGGCATGCGCTTCAGCGAGGCGTACATGGAAGCGATGGCGGCTTGAACAGTCGCCAAATGAGCTTCGAGGCGATCTGCATCGCGCGATTCAGCCGCATCCAGACAGGCGTGAAGCACCGCGATTCCGGGGGCGGCACGGCGCTCGATCTCGACGTGGATCAAGATGAACCATTCTTCGTCGATGCCGCCGAAGAAATTCTGGATCAGGGCGAGATTGCCGCATTCCACTTCGCGATTCGCGTCGAACCGGACAAAATTGTGGAGAGAGTAACTGCTGTAGCTCAGCACGGGCGGGCGGCCTAAACTTTGAGCCACGTTATGCCATGGCACGGCTAGGCGGGCAGGCAGAACCTCTGCGGGCTTGGCACCCGCCCAAACATAGGCGTGGCCGAGGTAGCTCAGCAGCACCATGGCTCGCTCGCGCTCGGGGTCGTTCGAGATCGCCTCAATCGGGAAGGGTGGCAGTTCCTCGATGGTGCGACGAACGTGATCCGAAGCTAAAAGCTTGGGAAGTGTTAAGGCGGTATGTTCCCAATCTTCGAAGGCCTTGGGGAGTTGTCTCAGGGGGTCGTTTAGAGGTAAAAAACCGCGTTCGGCGCTAAGCTCGATCGCGGGCGTCGATGTAAACATTCATCATGTTCCATATCCCGCATGGTGGTCCAGTGCCTGGTGCGTGGAACGGCGCTGAACTCTTGGGTAATTCCATTATACGGCCCTCACCAGACGGAGCGCAGGGTCCAGATTTGCACGTTCGAAGGTTTGGCGGTCCCGTCGGAATAGAACTCCGCGTGGAATGCGTCGGGGCCGGGAAAGACCAGGTTGGTGAGAGCCGCTCGTCCGCCGCCGGCAAATACTTCCACGGAGTTTCGGTCCACCAGAATTTGAATTTGCAGCGGGCCACTGGCATGCGGAAGGGGCGCGGCAGTGCGTCCGGGGAAGTCTTTGCTAAATTCCACGACGCCGGAATGTGAACGGTCGACAAACAGTTCCTGGCGCGCGGCGTCGTAGCCCACCTTCGTATATGAACCGTCTCTTTCGAGCAGCTTCCAACCGGCTTCTTTGGATTGTCCGAGTTCTACGGCAGCGGTCAGCGTGAAGACTTGACTGGGAATTTCGACACCTTTCGCGTTCCAGACGATTCGCTTGTCGTGCAGAGCGTTGATGGAAGCGATGGGAGATTGCACCAGACGGATGCCATCTGGAAAGGTGGTGAGCCCCAACTCGCGCGGGGCGGTCATTTGGCCGCGCCACGGATGGGTAGGAAGATTGCGGGCATATTGCCAATTGCTCATCCAGCCAACAACGACGGGCTTCCGGGAAGCGGGGAGGCCGTTGAAGGTTAGCGCGCAGTAGCAGTCCTTGCCGTAATCGCTCCAGAGGGAAACAGCCGCGGCGTTGTCATTGACGAAACGAGTGCCATCGAAACGGCCGATGAAGTACTGCTCACCGGAGCCGCCTTGAATGCCGCCGGGATTCAACCCGACCTTGAGAACCCAACGGGTGTTGCGCGGGTTGCCATCGACGGGCAATTGTACCAAATTGGGGCACTCCCATTGACCGGTGGTCGACCCCTCCGGGCCGAACTCGCTCAAACGCTCCCAGTTTTTCAGATCGGCGGAACCGTAGAAGCGGACCTGATGTTCGTCGGGGAGAGAAACCGCCATGATCCAGCGCTTGCCCTGTTCGGACCAGAAAACGTCGGGGTCGCGAAAATCGGACATATTCAGATTCAAGACGGGGTTCTTGGCGTACTTCGTCCAGGTTCGTCCGCGGTCATTGCTGAAGGCGAGATTCTGGGTTTGAAGCGCGGGCTTGGTATTTGTTTTGGGGGTGTGGCCAGTGTAGATGGCGACCATGCAGGGCTTGGCGCCGCGGCAGAATCCGCTGGAGTTGGATTGATCGATGACAGTGCTGCCGGTGAAAATCATGACGCCGTTTTCTTCCGGGAGCGCGACGGGTAGCTCTTTCCAGTGCAGCAGGTCGGGGCTGACGGCGTGTCCCCAGCTCATGTGACCCCATTGGTCGCCGAAGGGATTGTATTGGAAGAAAAGATGGTATTCCCCTTCAAAATAAACGGGACCATTGGGATCGTTGGTCCAGTTTTGTTTTGGGGAGAAATGGAATTGAGGGCGATAGGGCTCGTGATAGGCAATTTGAGCTTGTGCAAGCGCGGCGAACAGGAGAAGCGTAAACGCAGTCAAATTAACTCGCTTTCTTCGAGGCTTTTTTCGAATTATGCGCGGCTTCGATGGGCTTCTTCAGCTTGGAGAGGGATTGTTTGAGGGCTTCCATAATGTCGACAACGGGAGTTTGGCGCACAGCGGCGGGCTGGGCAGCCGGGGGCGCATTCTCCACGCGGGAATCGATCAGTGCTTGAAGCTTTTCGCGATAGGGATCTTTGAACTTACCAGGATCGAAGCGGCCCGCCATGGCATCGATTAGCATTCCCGCCATTTGAAGTTCTTTCGGATTCGCATCCGGTTCGGCGATGAACTCCTGGGTGCTGCGGACTTCGTCTTGGTAGAACATGGTGTGGAGGATAAGACCGCGGTCGCCGGGGCGGAGGATGACGGTGTGCTCGCGCCGGTGCATGGCGATGGAGGCGATACCGACGTACGCCGATTGCCGGAGCGCGGCGAAGAGAAGCGAGTACGGTTTTTCGCCGCCGGGTTCGGGCGTGACGTAGTAGGAAGCTTCGAAATAAAGCGGGTCGATTTCCGCGAGCTTGACGAATTCACAGATATCCATGACTGTTGAAGTGGGCGCAGCGAGATTCTTGAGCGCCTCTTTGGGAAGAGCGACGTAGCGGTCTTTTTCGTATTCAAAGGCTTTTTCGATTTGCGACGGGGCAGAGGCTACGGATGCGGGCGCGGTGGCAGGCGCGTAGTGCACGCGCGCCTGGGGGCCGTCGAAGAAGCCCGAGGCGGAAGCTTTTCGCGTGAGCGGGGCGGGCGGCTCCGCTGGGTCATCGAACTCGGGGACCTGACGGTACACCTGGTGGAGCGGAATCTTTCGGGCGCGCGCGGCGGGCGAAAGCCGCACGGGGATCGAAACGAGACCGAATGTGAGATGCCCTTTCCAGACAGAAGAAGCCATAAATAGATTCGGTAGCAGCTAAATTGCCACAATCACGCCGGGGGTCACGACAGCCAGTTTACTCCCCATTGCTGACGGAGTTCCGTGGGAATGGCGAAACCGGGGCGGTTGCCGCCGCGCTCCACGAACACGAGCGATTCGATTAGCAGATGACCGACTTTCTCGGCAAGCTGCGTGAGAGCCGCCGAGTTTTCGAGGAGCGTGGCAGCCTGAATGCCCAAGAGACGCAGCGGGGCCGCCATGAGATCGAGAGGAGCATCGCCCGTAACACCCAGCCATTCCGCATGCTCGGTTCCGAGGAAGAACCGGATAAACAGAGGTGCCATGTGTTGAAAGACATCACCCGGCAGGATATTCGCCATCATATCGACCAGAGCGTGCGTCATGGCCTTGCCTTCAGGACACGGCCCGAATTGACGGCGTGCGACAGTTTCCGCAAGAGCCTGCGCGCTATCGACATCCGCAGGAAGCATCTCTTTGCGCACACCGAGCAGATAACCGGCCACGAGCCAGCAGTGCAAGTATGCCGCGCGGTCGGAATTCGAAAGAGTGACGCCGAGCTTTTCGAGGCCATCGATCACGATCCAGGCAAAAGACATCAATGTGCCGGCAAGGTCTTCCTGATTGATCGGAAGATCCCATGCGGGGTTCCAGTTGGGCGACATCCCGGCAAGCCGGCGGACGGCGGCGTGCATCAGCCGCACTTTCTGAATGCTGCGACGCCCCCTTCCCTGCCCCGACGTGAGGCCGCCGCTTTGTAAGACGTCAACCATGAATTGAGCCACTTCCGTGATGCGCCGGATCGGGTTACTAACCAAGCGCGTGGTCAGCGCGAGCACCTGGACGCCCTTCTTGCCGAGGTAGTCGAAGGGCAATGAATAGCAGGTCAGGATGAGAATAATTTTCGGGCCGAAGCGCCAAAAGACCTGCTCTCCGGCAGCAATTAGCGCCGGGTCGGCCCAATCGGGAAGCTGGTCGGTCTGTTTCAGGTAATCGCGCAGCGACGGCGGCAGGGTGTCGGGCTCGGCAAATTCATTGCCGATGAGGTTCCGCATCAGGCTATTGACCGCCCCCACTTCAGAAGTGGCGAATAAATCGGCGAGGACTCCGTCGGCCAAAGAATCGCCAGTGGCGCGCATGGGATCGAGAACGGAATCGGGCCACCGGGCGGTGGCGGTGTCGGGCATAAGCCGACCACTATATCGCAGTTAGTGCACGCCGACTTCGTGAACCGCTGTGCCTTCGGGGATGCGGGCGGCGTTGAGATTTTCATCGCCATCGAAGCCCAGCTCCTGGCTCTCTCCGACGATTTCAAGCATGGGGTTGGCCTCGATTTCGCCGCGCATATTTTCGCTTAGCACGATGGGGCTCAGGACGAGTGTGTTCTTGATCCATCCGAAGCGGACATCGGCAACATCGAGCTTGCCGACGGTCATCGAGATCACTTCCAGGCACTCGCGATCGGTGGGGTAGTAGATCGGAATACGAATGGCAGCTGGGGTCGAGGCAGTTAAGGAGTTGATGCGGGTCGGCTTCCAATCGATCTTGCGCAGCAGACGTTCCGAGATCACGTCGGCCATGCCGAGTCCGACGCCGTTGCCATAGCTGTTGGGGCTGAGATCGCGTATGAAAATGCGCTCGATTTTCGGACCTTCCCACGGATTGTACTTGCCCTGGACCGCGCGGTTCGCAACCTTCGTGTCCATGCCCGCGCCGCTGATGTCTTTGCCAATTTCATCCAAAATTAGGACGTCCAGATCCATCGGGATGCGGCCCATCCACGACTTCACCAGCGCCAGCAGTTCCTCTTCCCGCTGCTCCATAGCCTCCACGGGAACGGCGGTCAACTGCGCCGTGCTGTGGTGCGCGTCTTCGAGGATCGCGATGCCGCCGAGAATTTTGCCGGAGCTGAGAACCTGCCGGCCAATGCTGCGAATCACGCGCTCCAGGCCCATACGGTACGCGTAGGTGTGGTAATGGCGCGCCCCGGAAAGCTTGCCGAGACCGATGGCCATCATCTTGAAAAGGCCGCTTTCAATTTTGCCGGCGAAATCGGTGTGCCACTTAACGCGGCCAACGAGCATGACGCCGTCACTGTTGAAGGCATTGCGATCCATGAAGGTCTCAATGCCGTCGGGAGAGCGGCCCAGAGACACGGTTTCCAGCGCGCTCACGATGGGGCAGCCCATGGTCTCTTGAATGATGCCGTAATGCGCCAGCACGTCAGCCTGGCCCTCTGCCGTGGCGGCACCGTGGCTGCCCATGGCGGGGAAGATGAACGGCTTCATGCCCTGCGATTTCCAGTAATCCACAACGCCACGGGCGATGGTGGCGATATTGGTGATGCCGCGGCTGCCGACGCCGATGGCTACGGAGGAACCGGGCGCGAGGCGGGCGGCGAACGCGGCGCCACTCAACTCGCGTTGGATGGTGCCGGGAATGTCGGTCAAGCCGCGGTCGGGGAAATTCTGGCGCACATGCAGCATGCGGGGGAAGTTCATGGCGCGATTATATCAACCACGAAAAAGGGGTTCGCGAAAAATAAAGTTGAGAATTTCGCTTTCTCGCCTAAACTTTGGCGTGCTGCGGCCGATGTATAGTCAGTGTAAGCGTATGGGAACTAAAATAGCCATGGAACCGTACTCGCTTGACGCGTTCCAGCCAGTTGAACCGGGTCTTCGCGCCCACTGCCGTCGCGTTGCCGCACTGGTTCAGCGTATTGCGGGACGTTTGGAGTTCAGCGGGTCACTGACAGCTGCTTTGGAAAAAGCCGCCCTGGTGCATCATTACCCGGCGGCTCTGCTTGGCGTTCGCGAGCGCTTGATGGCCGATCTTCAACCCCAGATGAGGGATGTCGGGGAAGTCGACGCTGCTCGATTGCCGGGCGAGGTGGAGTCGATCCTCCTGGCGTTCCACGGTTATTCTTCGGGCGATCGGGATAGCCAACCCTTTGAATTGGCTGGACGCGTTCTGGAGTGCTGCAACATCTTCGATGAAGAGATGGAGAATTTGCCGTACGAGCCTAGGCCCGCAAACCAGGCGATCAAAGAATTCGTTTCAAATGGTGGCCCGTTGGCTAAGATCATTTGGAATTCGCGGATTGTCGACCCGACACACTTGGCGCGAGCCGCGAATCGGCTTTCCGAATTCATTCCAGCCTCCAGGGATGCATTGCAGTGGGTTCGCCGCCAGACGGTTGACACGGGCGAACTTATAGATTTGATTGGCAGCAATGAGTTTATCCAGACTGCCATATTCCGGGTTGCCAATTCCGCGTTTTTTTCGCCCGTTCGGAAGATTGTCAGGCTGGATGAAGCCATCGCTTTTCTGGGGGCGGATGTCACTCGGCGTATTGTGTCGGCGACTGCGGTTCAGCCGCTGTTCGAGCCGGGGAATTTGCGCCACCTCTGGTGCCACTCGTTAGAAACGGCGGACTGGGCGGCGCGATTGGCCGAAGCCGCTTCGGGAAAAGGCATCGATCCCGTCGATGCTTTCCACGCGGGGTTATTGCATGATTTGGGCAGGGTGGTGATGCATCGCCTCGATCCGGAGCAAGCCAGCGACTATTTGTGGTGGACGCAGCGCGGGTGTCCCGCGACTTACGCGGAAACGATTTTGTGCGGGCGAGATCATGGCTCAATCGGAGCGGAAGTCATTCGTGATTGGGATTTTCCGCAAAGTATCGCGCAAGGGATCGAGTTTCATCACTGTCCGGAACTAAGCCAGAATCTCATGGCAGCGGTGCTCTATTTGGCGGAGATCCAGGCGGGTGCGGACGAAGATCTTCCCTCCACGGTTCGGCGGCACCACGCGCTCAAAATGCTGGGTTTGAGCGAAGTGGAATTTGAAAACCTGCACATGGGACCGGGTCCCATGGCAGTTTTAGCGGCGGCTTAACTGCGCTGTTATGGTGCCCAGGAGGGCATTACATAGGCGTAGAACAACACAAGCATTCCAATTACCGAGGCGAGAAATAAGCTGTGCTTCAACGTGAACAGAAAGAGACGGCCTTCTTCTCCAGGCCGCATTGCGGTTGCCGCGGCAGCTACCGCAATGCTGGTTAGGCTGATCATTTTACCCATGACGCCGCCGGCGGAGTTCGCGCTGGCCATCAGCACGGGGTTCATCGCAAGCCGGTTAGCTGTGACCACCTGCAAATTTCCAAATAGCGCGTTGGCGGAGGTGTCGCTCCCGGTGAGGAATACGCCTAACCATCCGAGCAGCGCGCTAAAGAAAGGGAACATCGCGCCAGTCGCGGCGAACGCCAATCCCAGGGTTGCAGTGGCGCCGGAATAATTCATCAGGGACGCGAGTGCGAGCACCGCGGCAATAGTGAACTCGGCGATGAAAAGCTGCCGCGCGGTGGATGCAAGCACGCCGAAGAATCGTCGCGGGGTCATGCGCAAGAGCGCCGCCGAGCCCAACGCGGCGAACAGGCAAGCCGTTCCCGACGCTGACAGCCAGTTGAATTTGTAGATGGCTTCATACGGCATCGGCTTAGGCATCGCCGGAGGTAAGCGAAGAACTAAGTTGTGAAGGCCGGGCCAAGGAAACACGATGCTTAGCAGGTTCAGCTTTACTTGCAACGGTTTATATCCCCATAGGAGAACAAAAACGACCAGAAGGAGATAGGGTCCCCAGGCGAGCCACAGCGCCCTGGCCGGGATCGGCTCGCGCACCATGGCAGTCCGTGTTTCTCCGGCGAGCGCAAAGCTGTCTTTCGGCTTCCAAACCCGGAAGAGAATGACCAAACACCCCATGGCTGCAAGCGAAGCCAGGATATCGGTGAGTTCCGGGCCCACAAAGTTCGAGACAAGGAATTGCGTGCCTCCGAAAGCCAGTCCACAGAGGGCTGCGGCCGGCAATACGCCGCTGAGCGCCTTCCATCCGCCCATCACCATAACGAGATAAGCGGGCACGAAGAGGGAAACTGGGGCGCAGATTCGTCCGACGCCCGCGCTTAGGCGATCGAGAGGGAGCGACGTGATGCCGGCGAGTGTTGTGAGCGGGATGCCGATGGAGCCGAAAGCGACGGGGGCCGTATTAGCCAGCAAGCAGATGCCGGCGGCGTAGAAAGGCGAGAATCCGAGGCCGGTCAGCATGGCGGCCGCGACGGCGACGGGCGTGCCAAAGCCGGCCGCTCCTTCGATGAATGCGCCAAATGCGAATGCGATGAGCAGGGCTTGCAAGCGGCGGTCGTCAGTGAGGCCCCCGACGGAGTTCTTGACGATTTCGAACTGGCCCGTTTCGACCGTGATGTTGTAGAGGAGTATGGCCGAGAACACCACCCAGCCGATTGGAAACAAGCCGAAGGCCGCGCCATAGCCAACCGCGCCCGCAAGCTGCTGGGTGGGCATCCGGTAAGCGAGTGAAGCCACGACAATGGCCGCGAGAAGCCCGGTGATGGCCGCCATCCACGCCGGTTTTCGGAAGATGCCGAGAAGAATGAGAAGGACGAAAATGGGCATCCCGGCCACGAACGCCGACAGTGCCAGGCTACCGCCGACGGGGAAGTATTGATGCGGCCACATGAAGATTCAGCATGATATCAAAATGCGGCATTTGTAACCGCCCAGCTACATAAAATCGGGCACTTCGATGCCGAGAATTGCAAGCGTCCGGTCAAGTTGAAGCCGGAAATATTCGGTCATCCATAATAGGAAAACCTTCTTTTCCCGGTCAGGCTCGGCCAAAATCGGGAACTGATGATAGAAGTTGTTGAACGTCTGGGCAAGCTGGAAGGCGAATCGCGCCACGTGGGCAGGCTCTCCGGCGGCAACGGCCTTCTCGACGGCAGTATCGGCCTTTGAAGCGGCAAGCAGCATCTGCCAAAAATCTTCCGAAGCGAGTTGCCGCCCAACGGCTTCGCGCGGCAGTTCGGCGGTGAAATCCGGCATTGCTTCTCCACGTTCTGCCATCTTTCGCATGATGTTGCGCGCCCGAACCGCGGCGTATTGAACGTAGGGACCGGTTTCTCCCTCGAAACTTAACGCCTCTCCGAAATCGAAGGCGATCACTGTGGGCCGGGTGTACTTCAGCAGAAAATAACGCAACGCGCCAATCGCGATTTGCGATGAGATGTGCCGCTGCTTTTCCGGGCTGTCCTCCGGGTGGCGCGAGGCCACTTCCCGCAATGCCGTTTCAATCAACTTATCGATCAGGTCGTCCGCCTTGACCCCAAGTCCCTTTCGACCCGACACCTCGATATAGGGGCGCTTCCGATCCTCCTCCGACAAATCAATTCCCAAATCGACGCAGCATCTAGGCGAGAGCGCGACCATTTCATAGGAAAAGTGAATCGACTCCTCCGCTTGCGCTTTGGCTCCGAGTGCCTTGAGTCCCGCCACCACCACGTCCTGCAAATAAGACTGGCGAACGTCGATCACGTTATAGACGCGCGTGGCATGTCCGAAATCGGGATGCGGACCGGCGGGGTGATCGGCGGTCACCCAGACTTCGTGACCGTCGTCATATGCGATTAACTTTCGATAGAAGAAATCTTTGCCGAGCAACCCGAATTTCCAGAGCTGGTAGGCGATGTCCTTGCCAACATAGGTCACCGTCCCGTTGGAACGCACGATGACTTTGTTGTCTTCCGAATCGGCCGAGAACGCGGCGGCCGGCATGACCCAGCAGCCCGCATTCTTTCCCTCCATCTCAAGATAGATCGCCTTCGCCTGCTTGAGAAGGTCGTATGCCGCGGCCCAAAATTTCAGATGCAGGATTTCGCTCTCACGCGGTAGGACATCGTAAGTGACACCTAACCGCAGCATGGTTTTGAGGTGCGCCTGAACAATTGAATCCGCAACCAGATGCCCGATTTCGGCGAGATCGCCCATGCCCGATTCAATTCCGTGCAGAGTCTCCGCGCGCCATGCCAGGGTCTCCGGATTATCTTTGTAATTCTGCGAAGTGCGCGCGTAAAGGTCCCAACAGAGGAAGTCGAAACGAGTTTCTTCGCTGAGCGCACGCACTTCGTCGGGCGTTTTTTTCTCGAGGAAGTGAAAGCCCGCGACAACGTCCGCTACCTGAACGCCGGTGTTGTCGATGTAGTTCTGCACTTCCACGCGCTGTCCGCCCGAGCGTAGCATCCGTACAAAGGTGTCGCCGAGGACGGCGTTGCGGAGGTGGCCAATATGTGCGGCTTTATTGGGGTTGATGTTCGTATGCTCGACGACGATTTTGCCGGCGCTGGAAACGTCGGCATTCGGGGGGTGTCGCAGTACTTCCGCGTAGGCCGCGCGGTCGAGCCGGATATTGATATAGCCGCCGCCCGCGATCTCCATGGCGGCAACACCCGGCAGATTTCCGATTTCCGCCACCAGTTCCGACGCAATCTTCTTCGGAGGCTGCTTTAAATGTTTAGCGAGCAGGAAGGCGGCTGGCACCGACAGCTCCCCGAAACCGGTCTGCTTGGGCTGCTCGATCACTACGCTTATGGCCACTCCGTAGCGCGCGAGAATGTGGTCCTGAAATGCCCGTTGTACTGTCTTTTCTAGGGATTGAAACACGAACCTCCGAGTATAACAGCGGCCTTTTTTGTCACCCTTCGCTATAATTGGAGCGTGCCTAAAGTTACGTTCCTGCCGTCTGGGGAAACATTTGATTTTGAAGCGGATCAGTTGAAATACAAGGAACATGGAAAGCCCGGATCGCTGCTCGATATCGCTCTGAATTTCGGCTTTCATCTGGAGCACGCGTGCGGCGGAAATAATGCCTGCACAACGTGCCATGTAGTGGTCAAGAAGGGTGATAATAATTTGTCGGAAATCGATGACGATGAGCTGGACCGCGTTGAGACGGCCGCCGATTATCAGTTGAATTCCCGGCTGGGATGTCAGTGCGTGGTGTCGGGGGATGTTACCGTCGAGATTCCCGCCTGGAACCGGAACTATATCAG
>JANYJA010000102.1 GCA_025358575.1 Terriglobia bacterium | reverse complement strand
GGGTGGCGGCGAAAATCGTATCTGGAATGGCGCGCGGATGTCGCGGCAACGGCTGTGCATTGATTGGCGGCGAAACCGCTGAGATGCCTGGATTGTACGCGGACGGGGAGTACGATCTTGCCGGGACGATCGTTGGAGCAGCGGAGAAGAAACAGCTTATTACAGGTTCGCGCGTGAGGGCCGGGGACGCGCTGATTGGGCTGCCTTCAAACGGCCTGCACACCAATGGATACTCGTTGGCACGCAAGCTATTGTTCGAAACAGGCGGGTTGCGGGTGGACCAGCATGTTGCGGAATTAGGTTGCACCGTGGGGGAAGAGTTGATGCGGGTGCATCGTAGTTACTTGAAACCGCTGAGGGCGCTGCTGGAACGCGGAATGCTGCGTGGCGCGGCGCACATCACCGGCGGCGGGATCACCGACAACACTCCGCGGATGCTGCCGAAAGGACTCGCCGCGGCAATTGACACCGCGGCCTGGGAGATTCCAGCGGTGTTTGAATACATGCGCAAGATCGGCGACGTGCCAGTGGACGATTACCGTCGCACCTTCAACCTGGGGATTGGAATGATCTTCGCGGTGGCTGAAAAAGACAGCTCGCGCGCGACAAAAATACTGCGACGAGCCGGCGAGGTGCCGATCCTCCTGGGCGAAGTGGTGAAGCAAAAGCGCGGACGAGGGCGCGTGGAATACCTGTGAAGCGGCTGGGTATTTTACTTTCCGGTCGCGGCTCGAATTTGGCGGCTATCGCGGAGAGCATTGCGCAAGGTCGGCTTCGGGCGGAAATCGCGGTGGTGATCGGCAATCGGGCGAGCGCGCCGGGGCTTGAGATAGCGCGCAGCTTAAATTTGCGCGCGGTGGCGATGCCTTCGCAAGGAATCGACCGTGAAGAGTATGACGCGCGTTTAGCTGGAGAGTTGCAAGCGAGCCATGTGGACCTGGTATGTCTTGCGGGGTACATGCGGCTTTTAAGCGGCGGATTCATTCGCGCGTTTCCCCAGCGAATTTTGAATATTCATCCGTCATTGCTGCCGGCATTTCCGGGGCTCGATGCGCAACGGCAGGCATTCGATCACGGTGTGAAGATTGCGGGATGCACGGTGCATTTTGTGGATGAGCGTCTGGATGCGGGGCCGATTGTCCGGCAGGCTTCGATCGAAGTGCAAGGGCACGACACGCGCGAAACCCTCGCGAGCCGAATTCTAGATCAGGAACATCGCATCTACAGTGAAGCGATTCAGTTTGTGCTGGATGGAAATTTTGAGATGGACGGAAGACGCGTAGTTTGCAAGTCTCTCTAAATTTTTGCGATCAGCGCGTCGGTAAATTGCCCGGTGCTCGCGGCACCTCCGACATCGCCGGTTAGATTCTTGCCCTCGGCATATACAGCCTCCAGTGCCATTTGAAGCTTCTTCGCGGCATCGCGTTCGCCGATGTGGGCTAGCATCAATGCGGCGGATTGAATTAATGCGGTGGGGTTGGCGATTCCCTTCCCCGCGATGTCCGGCGCGGTGCCGTGGACTGCCTCGAAGACGGCGTGATACTTGCCTAAATTCGCGCCAGGCACAATGCCCAACCCGCCCACCAAGCCCGCGGTCAGGTCCGACACAATATCGCCGTAGAGATTCGGTAACAGGAGAACGTCGAAGGTCTCCGGCCGCATCACCAACTGCATGCAGGCGTTGTCCACAATCATCTCGCCATATTCAACCTGCGGGAACTGAGCCGACACCTCCCGGCAGCAGCGCAGAAAAAGGCCATCGCTCATTTTCATGATATTGGCTTTGTGAATTGCGGTTACTTTCTGGCGGTTCTCACGCGCGGCATATTCGAAAGCGGCGAGCGCGATTCGCATGGATGCGGTCTTGGTGATTACCTTCAGGCTTTCGACCACATCGGTTACCACTTCGTGCTCGATGCCCGAATATAAGTCCTCGGTGTTCTCGCGAAAAATCACAAGATCGATGGGCAGATCCTGGAAGCGAGTCTTCAGCCCGGGAAGCATCTTGATGGGGCGAAAGTTGACGTAAAGATCGAGTTTTTTTCGCAATGCCACGTTGACGCTGGCGTGGCCAGAGGCGATCGGGGTCGCGATTGGACCCTTCAGTCCAACACGGGTGCGCTCAAGTGACGCGAATACGGCGTCAGGCAGAAACTTTCCCGTCTCACGCTGGGCCTTAACACCGGCGTCGACGCGGTCCCATTCCACCGAAACGCCGGTAGCTTCCACCACTCGGGCGGTGGCGTCGGCGACCTCGGGGCCAATGCCGTCTCCAGGAATCAGGGTAATTTTGTGAGTCACTAGCAGTTATTATACGGACGCGTTTCCGGTCACACGTCGAGGCCAACGGCACGCATTAGCTCGAGGGCGTTGCTCTTTTGCACTACGCCGGGACGCATGCGATAATCGAAGCGCATCTTCCCGTCTTCCAGCGTATCTTCGAAGTGCACATTCCCGGCTCGCGGCGCGAGCGACTCGGCGATGTGCGCCAAAGCGAGGTCATGGGTGGTGACAAGGCCGATGGCGCCACGGTGGACCAATCCGTTTACGACGGCTTCGGCGCCAATGCGGCGATCGTGAGAATTCGTCCCAGCCAGTAATTCGTCGAGCAAAAATAACAGCGGGTTGGCGCCGCCGGCGAGATCGACAATGCTTCGGAGACGCATGATCTCGGCATAGAACCGCGAACTGCCATCCTGCAAAGAATCGGTTATTCGCATCGAGGCGCCGACCGTTAGAGGTGACATGCTTAGACAGTTAGCGCGCACGGGCGCTCCCGCCATCGCGAGAACGGCATTCACGCCCACGGTGCGCAGGAGGGTGCTCTTTCCGGACATGTTCGATCCGCTTACCACGAGCAGTCGGAGATCTGGAGAGAGCGAGACGCTGTTACGAACGCAGCGCGACTCAGGCAGCAGGGGGTGAGCCAGCCCGTCGCCGCGAAACTCAGGCCCGTTCCCGGTAAATTTTGCGAAAGGATCGTTCGGGTGCTCATATGCATAACCAGCTAGCGCTGAAAGCGCTTCGATTTCCCCGACGGCACGGAGCCACTGCGGCACCGAGGGGCCTGAAACGCGCCGCCACCCCTCGAGGGCGAAGGTCAACTGGGTCGACCAAAGCAAAAGCGGGCCGAACAGCCGCACGAAGAAGTTGTCGCGCGAATCTACTAACTCGACAATCCGGTTCAGCCGCGAAATTCGCCGTGATGCGGGTTGGCCAGCGACATTGAGCGCGGCCCGCAATTGGCTGAGCCGCGGCGAACTGAACTGCTCGGCTTCGAGACGGTGCAGGACTTGAGAGAGCAAGGCCAAATCGTGCCCTGGGTGCTCGACAGCCCCGAGCGATTGACGCACAATCCTTCGAAACCGAAACACGAAAGCGGCTTCAATTAAGGCGAGCACAATGATCGCCGAACGAATGAACGGCTGGGCTTCGCGGACCCCGAACAATGCATAGAGCAAGGCCAACCCAACGGCGGCGAGGAGCAGCGCGGTCACTCGTGTGAACGCGGAAAATTGTAGCGGCGGTGCCGCCGCCCATGCCGCCAATTCTTCCGGATGGACGCCCGAGCGGAAGTTCTCTCCAAGCAGAGCCAGGTCCTCGCGAAGGTCTAACCGATCCCGAAGCTCCGCGACGGCTTGTTGCCGCGATTCAATTTCGTTGAGAGAGGCCGAGGTGAGCAGCCATGAAGCAAGGGTCGCCTCGCCCGCGCGCGTCCGGGCGGTGCTGATCAGTTCGAAGAGCGAGCCCCTTCCGAAGAGGTCGAGATCGCCGGCGTACGGGTGGTGCGGATCGAGAAAACGGTCGCCAGTCTCCCCGCGGCCCATCCAACGGTCCTCCAAACGATCAATACCGCGCTGGTAGAAGTCGACGGCGCGTTCCGCGAGCCTCCGCGATTCAAGCACGCGCTGATGCCATGCGAGGAGAGCGATGAACGCGATCACGGGAAACACGAGGCACCACCAGGGAAGAAGCCACGAGATGAGTGCCCCGGCAGCGACGACAATCAACCGGAAATTCCCAAGCGAACGGTGTTTCATTTCCAGCGCCTGAAGCGCTTCCTGGCGCTCCGCCAATCGCTTTGCGTAAACCATCCTCTTAGAGTATGCTTCGCTGGTAATTGGCCGAAAACGTGCAACGCAACCGCGATATAGTGGCTTCCATCAGTACGTCTGCAAGCACGCCGACTAGCGCTGAAGTTCCGGTTACGCGACCTTCATGGCTTGCGCGTCTTTTTCGCGACCGAAACTTCCAGCGTCGGATCGATTTTCTCAGGAGCGTAATTTTGTTCCAAGACCTTCGCACGCATGACATGGGCCTGCTGGCGCAATCTCTGTTTCAACGAACTTACCGCAAGTCGGAAGTGCTCTTTGAAGAAGGTGAAATCGGCCGAGCCCTTTTCATTGTGGAATCGGGCGCGGTGGAAATTATCAAACGGGGCAAGGCAGATTCACCACAGGTGCTGGCGCTGTGCGGGGCTGGCGACTTCTTCGGCGAAATGGCACTGCTGGAAGAGACGCCGCGATCGGCGGCCGCCGTGGCCCAGACGGACACCACTGTCTATTTGCTTTATAAAACCAAACTGGACAGCCTGCTGCTATCCCACGCCCATGCCGGCATTCCGGTTTTGCGCAGGCTAGCGGAACTACTCTCGGCCAGGCTTCGTCACACTTCCGACCGTCTGGCGGAGAGTTCGGGCATGGTCGGCGTGAACTACGCTATTAGCACCACAGCGCAAGGATAAGCGCATCCACATGCGCAAACTTTACCAATCCCCGACGGCGATCTTGCTTCTGCTATTCGGGGCGCTATTTGTCATTTATTATTTGTTTTCCTGGCTGAGCGATGTCGTCGTTCTGTTTCTTATCGGCGGGGTGATGGCTTATCTGCTCAATCCTTTGGTGCTCCGGATGGAAGCCCGCGGATTTCGCCGAGACCGCATCATAGCGGCGTTCTCTCTTTCATTGCTCGTCATTGTGGCTGCCGCCGCGGCCCTTCTCATTCCGAGGCTGGCGGACCTATTAGTGACGCAGCGCGATAAAATTCAAACCTTCTTCGCGACACTTTCGCAAATGCCCGAGGGCCTGGAGCGAGACGCCGTCAAACGTCTACCGTTCGGCGGAGACGTTGTGGCGCAAGGAATACGATCAGCGGGCAACTGGATTAGCTCTTCGGTGCACAACGTTCCAGAAGCTCTTGTGGCGTTCGCACCTAAACTGATGGAACTGGTGCTGCTGCCGTTCATCATTTACTTTGTGTTGCTGGAATCTCCCCGCCGAATTCAGAATCTGGTTCAAATTTGTCCGCCCCGCCACCTTGAGAAAGTTGTCAGCTTAATTTTTGAAATCGACGAGGTGTTAGGAGACTATGTGCGCGGCCTGATCATCGTGGCCGCGACGGTGGG
>JANYJA010000093.1 GCA_025358575.1 Terriglobia bacterium | reverse complement strand
GACGTCGAAGATATTCATAAACGCGCCAGACTCCCCGGCTTTCGCCCCGGCAAGGCTCCAGCCACCCTGATTCGCAAACAGTTCGATGCCGATATCCGGCAGAAGGTCGTCGAATCGCTGGTGCCCCGCTTCTTTGACAATCAAATCAAAGAGGAGCACCTGAATGTGGTGAGCACTCCCGACATCAAGGACCTCCATTTTCACGACGGAGAACCGCTGCGCTTTAAGGCCGAGTTCGAGGTCGCCCCCGAGTTTGATGTTAATGAGTATCGCGGGTTGAGTGTTCATTACAACGACCCCGCTGTCTCCGATGAAGACGTCAATACGCGCGTCGAAGAAATTCGCGACACCAAAGCCACCTTTGCCAATGAAAATCCCCGCCCGCTAGCCGATGGCGACTACGCGGTCATCGCGCTCGAAAGCATCGAAGGTGCCGAGCCGCCGGTCAAGAGCGACGAGCTGACCATCGAAATCGGCGGCAAGGACACGCTCCCCGGCTTTAACGAAAATTTGCGCGGCATGTCGCCGGAGGAAGAGAAAGATTTTGACGTCACTTATCCCGAAGACTACGGCCAGGAGAAGCTTGCCGGCAAGACCATCCGCTTTCATGTGCTTGTAAAAGGCCTGCGGCGCAAGGAACTGCCAGAACTGAACGACGAGTTCGCGCAGGATCTCGGCGACTACCGCACCGTGGACGAGTTGCGCGATGCCGTTCGAAAAGGTATCCACTCACAGCGCGAATTCGAAGCGCAGCAGGAAGCTAAGAACAAACTGGTGGACGCGATGGTGGACGCCCACGATTTTCCGATTCCGGAAGTCTACATCGAGCGCCAGATTCGCAACCGTCTGGAACAGCGTCTGCAGGCCTTATCGCAGCAGGGGATCGACCCAAAATCCCTGAAGCTCGATTGGGCCAAGGTGCGTGAGTCGCAGCGCGATCAGGCCGTGCGCGAAGTAAAGGCGTCTCTGCTGCTGGGCAAAGTTGCCGAGCGCGAGTCCATCGGCGCCACCAATGAAGAGGTGGACCGCGAAGTGGAGCGCATCGCCAAGCAAGAGCGTGAAGCCATCGCCGCCACTCGCGCCCGTTTCGAAAAAGAAGGAACCCTGGACCGCATCGCCTCGCACATCGCCACGGAAAAAACGCTCTCGTTCCTCTTCGAACACGCCACGAAAACCACGGAGTAACCTTCCAATTCACTGCCCCTCTCTACACCCCCAGCACGCTCCCGATAATATCCGCCTGCTCCTGATCGTGCCGCTTCTTGCTCCCGCTCGCCGGGCTGGCCGACTTCAATCTCCCAAAGTATTTCAACTTACGCCCGCTCCCATCCAGCAGCGGCAAAAAACGCCCATACACAAAGCGCCAAGCCCCCATATTGCGCGGCTCTTCCTGCGCCCAAACCACTTCAGTCCCCGGCGCGTGAGCGCTGAGTATCTCCGCTACCTGCGCATCCGGGAACGGATAGATTTGCTCCAGCCGCACCAATGATACCGGTGCCTCCGCCTTGCGCTGCGCCAGTAAGTCGTAGTAAAGTTTGCCCGCCGAAAACACAATCCGCTTGACCTGCTTCGGAGTCACCGAGTTATCGGGAATTACCTCTTGAAAGTAACCGTTCACTAAATCGTCAAATGTCGATACCGCCTTGGCATGACGCAGCAAACTCTTCGGCGTAAAGATCACCAGCGGTTTACGAGCCCCGCGCATCTGACGACGCAGCAGATGAAAATACTGCGCTGGCGTTGTGCAGTTCGCCACCTGAATATTCTCTTCCGCGCATAAAGTCAGGAAGCGTTCCATGCGCGCGCTCGAATGCTCCGGCCCCTGCCCTTCATAACCGTGCGGCAGCAGCATCACCAGTCCGCTCGGCTGTCCCCATTTCGATTCTGCCGTGGTAATGAACTGATCGATAATGATCTGCGCCCCGTTCGCGAAATCTCCGAATTGCGCCTCCCACATTGTCAGCGTCTCCGGATCCGCCACACTGTATCCGAACTCGAATCCCAGCACCGCGTACTCGCTCAGCGAACTGTCGAACACGTCAAATGCCGGCTGATTTGCCGCCAGATGTTTCAGCGGGATATGCTTCCGCCCATTCTCGTAATCGTAATAAGCCAGATGCCGCTGGCTGAAGGTGCCGCGGCCCGAATCCTGCCCGCTCAACCGCACCGGCGTGCCTTCCAGCACCAGGCTTCCGAACGCCATGGCTTCGGCGTAGGCCCAATCCAGCGGACCATTCTTAATCAGCGTCTCTTTACGCTTCTCAATGAACCCCTTCAACTTCGGATGCAGAGTGAAGTCTGCCGGAAACCGCGTAATCCCTTCTACCACGCGCTCCACCATTTCACGCGAAATATGCGTGTCCATCGAAGGAGCCGCCGCCGTCGGCGCTTGCTGCAGCCGGAACATCTCGCCGCTGGCAGTGTCAGGCGAATCGAAAGCCGTCGCTAGGCGTTCGGAAGCCTTCTTCCGCATTTCCGCGACTTGCTCGGCGCTCAAACGCTTCTCGCGCACCAGTCGCTCGCCATAAAGCACCGCAACCGATTTCTGCTCCTTAATCGCCCGGTACATCAACGGCTGCGTATACCCTGGGTCGTCGCCTTCGTTGTGCCCGTGCCTTCGGTAGCAGAACATGTCGATCACCACGTCCTTTTTGAACTGCTGGCGGTAATCGTAAGCCATCTGCGTTACTCGCATCGCGGCTTCGGGATCGTCCCCATTCACGTGGAAAATCGGCGCCTGCACCATGCGCGCTACGTCGGTCGAATAAGGCGTCGATCGCGCCCCATCCGAAAGCGTCGTGAAGCCGATCTGATTGTTAATGATCAGGTGAATCGTGCCGCCCGTTGAATATCCGTCAAGCTGCGAAAGATTCAAAGTCTCCGCCACCACACCCTGGCCCGCGAACGCCGCGTCGCCGTGGATGAGCAGCGGAATTACGCGCTCCCTCTCGGTATCACCGAGCCGGTCCTGCTTGGGACGAACGATTCCCTCCACCACCGGATCTACGGCCTCCAGATGACTCGGATTCGGCGACAGCGAAACTGTAATCGATTTGCCAGATACCGTCGTCCGCTGCCCCGTCGCCCCCAGATGGTATTTCACATCGCCCGAGCCTTGCGTGCTCGACGGGTCCGCGTTGCCTTCAAATTCGGAAAATATCTGGTGCAGCGGCTTGCCCACCACATTGGCCAGCACGTTCAAACGCCCGCGATGTGCCATGCCCATCACGATTTCCTGCACCCCTCCGTCCGCCGCCAGATTCAAAATGCCATCCAGAATCGGAATCGCCGTCTCCGAACCCTCCAGCGAGAAACGTTTCTGACCCACGAACCGCGCATGCAAAAAATGTTCAAACTCTTCAGCCTCAAACAGATTCTCCAGAATACGGACCTGGGCCTTCTCATCCAGCGGCCAAGCGTTCGTTTGCGGTTCCATGCGCTGCTGCAGCCACCGTTTTTGTTCCGGATGCTGAATGTTCATATACTCGCAGCCGATCTTGCCGCAGTACGTGCGGCGCAGTTGATCCAGAATGTCGCGCAGCGTCGCCACCTGCTGCCCGCTTACCTGACTATCGAGCGCATGACCCAGCGTTCCCGTAATAAACTCGCGATCCAGATCCCAAATCGTCAGCCCATAGGTCAGCGGATCGAGTTCCGGGTGGTACCCCGGCTCCTTGCCCATCGCGTCGCTCAGAGGGTCCAGGTCCGCCAGCAAATGCCCGCGCACTCGATACGCATTGATGAGCTGGATGACCGCCCCTTCCTTAGCGACGTCGGCGACCGGCACGGATTTCGCCGAAATCACCGCCGCGTGATCCTCTTCCCACTTCACCGGCTGATATGGAATCTTCAGGCTCGCGAAGACGTCTTCGTAGAACCCGTCGCCGCCATCCAGAAGCCCCTGAAGTTTGCCTAGAAACGTGCCCGATTCCGCGCCTTGAATAATGCGGTGATCGTACGTGCACGTCACCGACATCACTTTCCCAATGCCGATCTGCGCGCGGGTTTCCGCCGCCACGCCGCGATACTCCGCCGGATAATCCATCGCGCCCACCGCGATAATCGCGCCCTGCCCAGCCACCAGTCTCGGGATCGAAGCCATCGTCCCGACCGTCCCCGGATTCGTGAGAGAAATCGACGTGCCTTGGAAATCCGTCGGCGTCAGCCTGTTCCCGCGCGCCCGCGCCACCAGATCGTCGTACGCCGCCAAATAGGCCACGAACTCCAAGCTGGCCGCGTCTTTAATATTTGGCACCATCAGGCTGCGCGCGCCATTCTTGCCGGCAACATCGATGGCGAGCCCAATGTTCACGCTCTTCCGAATAATACGCGCGGGCTCGCCGTCGCTTTCCGTGAACGCATTATTAAGTGCCGGCACCGCGCCTACCGCCTTCACGATGGCCCAGCCGATCAAATGCGTGTAGGATACTTTCGACTTTGAAAGCAGGCCGCGATGATGATTGATGAGCCGCCGATTTTCGTCGATCACCTTCACCGGAATAATCCGCTGCGACGTCGCCAGCGGGACATACACGCTGGCCGCCATGTTCTCGGCGATCCGCGCCGGTGCCCCGCGCAGAATCTGAATTTCTTCGCCCAGTGCGCCGTTCAGCGCCTTTGGGATAGTTCCATTCGAGCCGTTCTTGTCGAAGACCCGTTTCCAGCTCTCGTCGACTGAGGTCCGATCATGTTGATACTCTTCGCGTAGTTCTTCTTCGAGCCAACTGTTTACGCCCAGTTGGGAGTCAGGTTGTACAGCCATGTGGGGATCAAACTTCCTGCTTTTATGGTACTCCCAAAGCCCCGCCCGTCCCTCTAACCGGCTCCCGTCTATGCCATATTAGATTTCCATGCGAAAGCTCGTGCTTCTCGCCGCCATCGCCGCCATCGCCTCCGCCCGCATTGCCGACCGCTGGCAGGAACTAGTAGTCACCGGTCTCCACGCCGCCGGCGACGGCGACTATAACCGCGCCGAGCTGTTATTCAATCAGGCTGTTCACGAAGCCGAAGCCTTCGGCCCGACTGATCCGCGCTTGGCCGCAACCTGGAACAACCTCGGCGTGATATACCGGCGGCACGGAAAATCGCGCCAGGCGGAAGGCGCTTTTCGACGCGCCTCACTCATATTCGGTCGTATCGATGCTTCTGGCATGGATGCGGGAAACGTCGCACTGAACCTCGGTCTTGTGCTCATGGATGAAGCCCTCTTCGAAGCCGCCGAACCTCTCCTGCAACGAGCGCTCGGCATTTTCCAGACCCGTTTCGGAGCCGCCAGCGCCAAGGCCGCCGTCGCAGGTTTCAATCTCGGAGAAGCTTTTCGTCATCAGAAAAAATTCGACTCCGCAGAAGCCATGTTCAAGCAAGCCTCCGACATCATTGAAGCCAATTTCGGTGTCGCCAGCCCGGACTTGGCTGCCACGCTCAACAGCCGCGCTCTCAATTTCGCCGCCCAAGGCGACTATCGGCGCGCCGAACCCATGTTTAAGCTGGCCCTCAGCATTTGGGGCGCGGCTCCCGGCACGCATGCCGCTGAAAAAGCCGCGACCCTGAACAGTTACGAGACTATGCTGCGGCATACCGGAAGGATTCGATAAGCTATGCAGGGCACAACGACTGCCCCTGGAGATGCATGATTTTCCCCCTCACGCCAATTCGCTGCCTGTACCGCGCCGTCGAGCTTTACGGACGCAAGGAAGCGATCATATCGGGTCCCCGGCGATTTACGTACGCCCAATTCGGCGAAAGATGCGAACGGCTTGCCAGGGGAATCTGCACCGAAGGCATCAAACGCGGTGACCGCGTC
>JANYJA010000075.1 GCA_025358575.1 Terriglobia bacterium | reverse complement strand
GGGTCGTACGGCGGGAAATATCTTCCCGAGACGCTGGGGTCGGGATGCGCATTTCTGGATTACGACAAGGACGGCTGGCAGGACATTCTGCTCATCAACGGGATGGACTGGCCGGGTCATAAGAAGCAGCACTCGACTTTGCGTTTGTATCACAACAATCGCAACGGGACGTTCACGGATGTCACGCGGCGCGCGGGGCTGGACGCGGAGCTTTATGGGATGGGGGTGGCGGTCGGTGATTTCAACAACGACGGCTTCCCCGACATTTACATCACTTGTCTCGGTCAGAACCGGCTATTCCGGAACACCGGCAAGGGAAGCTTTGTTGACGTAACAGTTGGGGCGGGGCTAGGCAATCGCGCGGGGTTCAGCACATCGGCGATGTGGTTCGACTACGACCGCGATGGGCTGCTGGATCTGTTTGTGTGCAACTACGTGCGATGGTCTCCGGCGCAGGATGTTTTTTGCAGCCTGGATGGAAAGCAGAAAGCCTATTGCACTCCGGAAGCTTATCGAGGGTCGACGTGCTGGCTGTTTCGAAATCGCGGGGACGGCACCTTCGAAGATGTTACGGCGAAGAGCGGGATCTTCGACAGCAGTTCGAAGTCACTTGGAGTGGCGCTGCTCGACTACGATCAGGACGGCTGGCCAGATGTTTTCGTAGCTAACGACACGCAGCCAAATAAGCTGTACCGGAATCGCCGGGATGGAACGTTTGAAGACGTCGCGGTGAAAGCGGGAATCGCGTTTTCGGAGGATGGGAAAGCGCGCGCGGGGATGGGCGCGGATGCGGCGGATTTCGAGAATTCCGGGACGTCAGGGTTGGTGGTTACTAACTTCGACAACGAGATGCTTGGGCTATATCGGGGATCGAGGAATGGCGTGTATACGGACATTTCACCGCGGTCTGATATTGGACCGGCGACGCGTCACAGCCTGGGTTTTGGATGCTTCTTTTTCGACGCGGATCTGGACGGCATGCTGGACCTTCTGGTGGTGAACGGGCACATTGACGACACCGTGCGGAACCTGCGGCGCGACGTGCACTACGAGCAGCCGCCGCATTTATTTCTGAACCAGGGAGGCGGCCGATTTCATGATGCGGCTCCTGGTTTGGGGGGGGACTTCGCGCTCGCGAAGGTGGGGCGCGGGGCGGCATATGGCGATATCGATAATGATGGAGATCTCGACATCCTCATCACAACCAACGGCGGCCCGGCGCGGCTTTATCGCAATGACCAGACAGGCGGGAACCGGTCGATTCGATTTCACTTGACGGGGACGAAGTCGAACCGCGACGCAATCGGCGCGGTAGTTCGCATCGAGTATGACGGACAGCAAGCCACGCGGATGGTGAAGGGCGGATCGAGTTTCCTTTCGCAATCCGAGTTGCCGGTTACTTTTGGAATTGGGAAGCGAGACACTGTGGGCCGCGCGATCATAACCTGGCCCAGCGGCGTGATTCAGGAATTCAAGAATCTGAAGCCGGGTAAGCACGATTTAGTAGAAGGCCGCTGAGAATTCGCATTAAAACTGTAACCGTACCGTTGACATTCGGTAACACGACGGTTATCCTTGCGAGATATTTTGTAATTGGGCTTGATCTTTGACAAGGGGGGAATTATGCGAAATAAAGCGGGAATTGTATGTGCGCTTCTGCTTGCAATGGTTGCGGTTGCTGGAGTGGCTTCCGCGCAAACTGTGCAGGGCGTGGTGACCGGAACAGTAACGGACACATCGGGAGCGGTATTGCCCGATGTGAACGTGACGCTTACAAACGACGACACGGGTATTGTTCAAAGAGAAACTACTTTGAACGATGGGGTATACCGATTTGCGCTGGTGCCGCCAGGCGCTTACACGCTCTCGGTTAAATCTGGCGGGTTTACCGAACACGTCATCAAGGGAATCAAGGTGGACGCCAGCAAGACCGTTCCCGTGAATGCCGTCTTGACCGTGGCGACCGCTTCCACGACCGTGGAGGTTTCGGCTCAAGAGAACATCGTGCAGACGGAGAGTTTCGATCTGGCAACCACGGTCAATCTGAAAGCGATCGAGAATGCGCCGTTGATCACACGCAACGTCTACGATCTGGCGTTTCTGGCGCCCTCGGTCACTCAGGGAATGAACGGCAACGCGGCTTCCGGGGGAGCACGAGAATCCGGCACGGCGTTCCTGTTAAACGGCGCCGACAACAACAACAATTTTAGCGAAGGAGCTTTCAACATCACGCCGCCGCTGGAATCGGTGGGCGAATTCACGGTGCTGACCAACTCGATGAGCGCGCAATACGGGCGGGCGGCGGGCGCTATTGTGAGCGCATCGCAGAAATCCGGCACAAACCACCTGCACGGGTCGCTCTACGAATACAATCGAAACCGGTCGTTCAATTCCTCGGACTTCTTTTCCAATCGGCAGGGAAGCGATAAGCCCAAGTACATCCGCAACCAATTCGGGGGCGAGGTGGACGGCCCAATCATCAAGGACAAGACATTTTTCGCGTTTGCATACGATCAGGTTTCGCTGAAGACTGGCGGGGACATTGACAACCAAGCACCGACGGCGAGCGAACTGGCGTCGATTACGAACGGCGCGAGTCCGCTAGCGCAGTATTATTTGAAAAAATATCCGCTGCTTACGGCTACCAATCCGTGCCCCGGTCAGGCTGACAACGCGCCGGAATCGATCGGGCACATTGGCTGCATCCATGTCTTCGATCCCAACAATATTCCGCAGCACAACTACTTCGGAAAGCTGGACCACTCGTTCAGCGTTAAGGATCGATTGAGCTTCACGGCCAATGTGAATCGGTTGACCAACACCGACCTTTATGGCGGAGGTCACCCCTATGCGAAGCCAATCTCCAGCATCGACAACGAACATTATCACAATCTTGGCCTCGTAGAAACTCACATTTTCAGCGCGCGAATCGTTAACGAACTGACGGTCGCGCACAACCGGCACTACAGCGTATCGACGGAAGGCGACGGAAAGACAACCGATCCCGAGATTGCAATCGACGGCGCGAATTACGGCGGTTATGGATTCGGATTTGGCGCGTATGAAGGGGGTCTGAAAGCCGGCTTTGTGCAGGACCGCTGGCAGGCGCAGGACAACCTGAGCTATACGTTCGGCCGCCATTCCTTCAAAGTTGGCGGCGGCATGCAATACGGGATTTTCTATCGCGACTGGGATTTGGGTTCACCGGGTTACTACGAATTCGGCAACACTACCGGAGATTCGGCCGCGGCTTCGGGCAGTCTTCTGCCCAGCGGCTTGATCGGCGCGGACGGCGGCGTGGATTCGAATGCCAGCAACTTCCAAAAAGACTTTCCCTACTTTCAAGAGCTTTCGATTGATCCTCACGCTGGAACCAAGGGCAACGCATACCGGCACTACACGTATAAAGACGCGAACGTTTTTGTGAACGACGACTGGAAGGTATCGAAACGACTTACCTTGACCCTCGGCTTGCGATGGGAGCGGTATGGCGCGCCTTCCGAAGTGAATGGCAAACTTTCGCAATTTTTAAATTTAACTTGCCTTGACCGGACCTGCATTAAGAATGCGCGCGTTGGTCCGGTGAAGAGCATGTGGATCACCAACAACAAGGATTTCGCTCCGCGGCTAGGTTTTGCGTGGGATGTGTTCGGCGCAGGCAAGACTTCCGTGCGCGGGGGCTACGGGATTTCCTTCGACCGGATCTTCGACAACGTTTGGTCGAATGGTTCGTGGAATCCGCCTTTCTACGCGCTGCTGGACTTGGATGCGACAGGCAGCGACATTATCGCCTACAGTGTTCCGGGATCGCTCGGGGCAGGTTCGTACGTGCCCGATTCCCTGCCGGGCTCAGCGGGACGGGTCTCGGTGCGGACCATGGACGTGCATATGCGCGATTCATCGGTTAACAACTATTACATGGGAGTAGAGCACCAGATTTTTTCGGATTTCCTGGTGCGGGTGAACTACCAGGGATCCTTTGGGCGGCACCTTCCAGTGCTCATGAATCTGAATCGCTTTGACGGACAGGCGTACAACAAGAATCTGTCGTCGGTGCGGCCGAATGCGCTATACACGGGCTTTAACTATCGGGCGAACAACGTGAATTCGAATTACAACGCGATGATTGTGGAACTGCAAAAGCGATTCAGCAAAGGACTGCAATTCCAGGGAAGCTACGCGTGGTCAAAGCTTATGGATTACGGCTCGGATCTCTTTACGGGAGAAACAGGGCGGCAGGCCAACAGTCAGCCTTACTATTCGGTCAGCAACGCGCATCGCAACTTCGACTACGGTCCGGGGGCCTTCGACCACACCCACACGTTCAAGTTGAATTTTGTATATGAAGTTCCTTTCTTTAGGTCGCAACAGGGATTCTTCGGACATGCTTTGGGTGGCTGGCAGCTGTCGTCTTTCTACCAGGGGTACTCGGGCCACCCGCTGGAGATTTATAACAGCCGCGCGCGCAAGAGAGGGAACGCGAAGGATGCGAATGGCTTCTTCGAAAACATCGGAGGCGACTACAATCTGGACGGTTTGGGTCACGACCGGCCCGACTACACCGGAAGCAGCTTCAACGCGGCTTACTCGAACGCCAGCCCGGCAGACGGGATATTCAAGGACAACAATCCGATCGGCTGCGGGGCAGCGGGCCTGACGTCCACTAACGTAGCGAGCTGTAATTCCGCAAACGGGGTTACGACTCCCAACAAACTGTTTGTGAACCCGGGCGGCACCGGTGTTCGGTTTGGGAGCTTGGGCCGGAACACGTTTCGAGGACCCTGGTTCAACGGTTTGAACTCGTCTCTTACCAAGAGCTTCAAGCTGACAGAAGCGATGAAGCTGCAGGTGCGCTTTGACGCACTGAACGTTTTGAATCATCCCAATTTCGATAACATCAACACAAATCTCAACAGTTCCAGTTTTGGGCGGGCGTTGAGTCTGGTGGGGGATTCATTCGACACCGCGGCCGTGGCACGGCGGCTGCAGTTAGGGGCGCGTCTGGTTTTTTAAGACGGGCATTTCGTTGGCTCACTGGGCAGGCGCTTACGGGCGGCCTGCCCTTTTTTTTGGAGTCTATACTTAGTGAATGAGGGGCAAGCAGACCACCGTTAGCGAGTCTGACCTGCCAAGTGAGCTCGCGGCATCGTTAAGCGAAGTTCACGGGACGGTCGAAACATCGCAAGTCACGCTGTGGCGGCGGTTGTTCGCGTTCGCGGGTCCGGCGTATCTGGTAAGCGTCGGCTACATGGACCCGGGAAACTGGGCCACCGACCTGGAGGGCGGCGCAAAGTTCGGCTATCAACTGTTATGGGTCTTGGTGCTCTCGAATGCCATGGCCATCCTGGTGCAGACACTAGGAGCGCGGCTTGGAATCGTAGCGGGGAGGGACTTGGCACAAGCGTGCCGGGAAACCTATCCGCGGCCGGTTTCGGTGGCACTGTGGATTCTCTGTGAAATCGCCATCGTGGCTTGCGATTTGGCGGAGGTGCTGGGGGCGGCAATCGCGCTGAACCTTTTATTCCATATTCCTTTGATGTTAGGCGTGATTGCTACCGCCGCGGATACTCTGTTGCTGCTGTGGTTCCAAAGGTTCGGAATTCGGGTTGTCGAAGCGTTCGTCTTAGCGCTGATCGTGGTGATCGCGGCATGTTTCGGCATTGAGATGTTTTTGGCGAAGCCCGAGATGGGGCCGCTGGTGCGCGGGCTGGTGCCGCACATCAGCCGCGAAAATCTCTACATCATCATCGGAATTATCGGTGCAACGGTGATGCCGCACAATCTGTATCTGCACTCGGCGCTGGTGCAGACGCGGCGGATTGGGCCGGACGAAGGCGCGAAACGGCGGGCGTGCAAATACAATCTTGTGGATTCGGTGATCGCCCTCAATGGGGCGATGTTTGTCAACATCGCGATTCTGGTGATGGCGGCCGCGGTTTTCTTTCGCACGCACACTCCCGTGCATGAAATTCAGGAGGCGCATTTACTGCTTGCGCCGCTGATGGGTACGGCGGTGGCGGGGATGGTTTTCGCCATCGCGCTGCTGTGTTCGGGCCAATCCTCCACATTGACCGGAACGATGGCCGGGCAGATCATCATGGAGGGATTCCTGAATGTCCGGGTGAGGCCCTGGCTGCGACGGCTGGTGACGCGCTTGCTGGCGGTGGTGCCAGCGGTACTGACGATCTATTATCTGGGCGATCACGGCACGTACCGGCTTCTCATTTTGAGCCAAGTCGTGCTGAGCATGCAGTTGCCGTTCGCGGTAATCCCTCTAGTGCATTTCACTAACGACCGCACGCGGATGGGCGTGTTCGCCAACAGCGGCTGGGTGCGCGTGCTGGCTTGGATTACGGCGGCGCTGATCGTGGTATTGAACGTGTGGCTGCTGGTGAGCTCGGTCAGAGAATGGGCTGGCGCGGCGGGCCGTTGGGAATCGGCGGTTTACGCGGTGGCGATCGGCCTCGGGGCGGCGCTTTCGACGCTGCTGGTCTGGATCACTTTGCAACCGGCTCTCTATCAATGGCAGAAACGTTTGCAGCGGGACACACTGGGGCTGCATGAAAACACGGACACGTCGCTTCCAGTCCTGTCGTACACCCGAATTTTGGTGCCGCTGGATCACTCAGGTTTAGACCGGCAGGCGATCGCGCACGCGGCGGCGATGGCGCGTGTCCACGGAGCCAAACTCTTTCTGCTGCACGTGGAAGAGGGGGTGACGAGCCAAGTCTACGGATCCGAAGCGTCCACGGCTGAGGTGGAAGCTGGGCAGAAATATCTGGAAGAACTGGTGGAATCGCTGCGCGATTATCACATAGACGTGGAGACGGCGACGCGGCATTCGCTGTTCCCGAAACGCGAGATTGTGCGTTACGCGCGTGAGGTTAAGCCGGACTTGCTGGTGATGGGAGCCCACGGCCACGGTCGCTTTAAGGATTTGATTTTCGGCAACACAATTGATCCGGTTCGTCATGAGCTGCAGATTCCCATTTTGGTGGTTCGGGACGGGAAATGAAATATCCGTCTAAACTTGAGTCACATTTGTCTCATGGCGTGTCGAAGGAACCCAGGCGCCCTGGCAGGCAGCGACTAACTGCCGCAGATTCAGGGGCTAGGCGCGGATTTCCGATTGCACCAGAATGCAGCGTGCGGTCTCTTGGATTGTTTCTAGCGGCGGCGTGCCTCATATATAACGGCGCGGCTCGCGGAGCCACTTTGCAACAGCTTTCAATGGACGAGATGACGACCAAAGCGACGGCCATTGTGCGGGCTCGCGTGCTCGATCATTACACCACGGCGAAAGGCCAGACTGTCTTTACGCACTATCGATTGCAGGTGGAGGAAACGTTGAAAGGCGTTTCTGGAACCTCCGAAGTGCAGATGCCAGGCGGGACCGCAGGCAATCTGCGGCAGACGTTTTCGGGAGTTCCAACGCTTACCGAGGGCAAAGATTACCTGTTGTTTCTGTGGACCGGAAAAGGAAGTACGCAACTGATTGGTTTCAGCCAGGGAATGTTCGAGGTGACGGAGGATTCCAGCGGCCAGCCTATGGTTTCGCGGGCGGCCACCAGCGAGATGCTGCTGGATCAAAACGGAAGGCCAGTGCAGGACCAATCGGTGCGAGTTCCGCTTCCCCAGTTCACTGCGCGCGTGAAGAGCATCCTCAATAAGGGATCGAAATGAGGCACAAATTACTCGGGATCGCCCTGGCGGCGATGGTATGGGCAATGCCGGGCGGGGCTTACTATCATTTCATCCACTACACAGGAAGGGGGACGCCGTATTTTCCAGTCCCCGAGAAATACGATTTGCCGGGGCTGCCGAACAAGACCATCACGTTTTTCGTTTCGGATACTGGCCCAGCGCAGTTTGGAGCGAACGATAGTTTTCCATCGGTGCTGAGTCAGGTGCGGCAAGCGGCACAGGTTTGGAATTCGGTGGAAACGTCAGACTTGCGCGTGGCTTTTGGCGGTTTGTATACGGCGGGAGTTCCGCAGGCAAGTCCGGGCGCGGCAGTAGTGTTTGAAGATTTGCCGCCGGGGGTACTGGCATATGGCGGACCCACGACACGTTCGACTCCCGTGGCGGGCACGAATGGTCTTATTACGCCGATCATGTTTTCCGAAGTTCATCTGAGCCTGGATTTTACGCAGCGACCGGGTCCGAGTTATAGCGAAGGATTTTTTCTAACGGTCGTCCACGAGATGGGCCATTCGTTGGGTTTGCAGCACACCTTCACGTCGAGTGCGATGTCGACGGCGGCCACCCGCGCAACTTCGCTCTCTCGCCCGATCGATGTGGACGACATCGCGGGCATCTCATTGCTGTATCCCAACGCCAAATTCGGCAGTCAAACGGGATCAATCAAAGGGCAAGTGGTGTGGAGCCAGGGATCGAAACGCGATCAGGGCGTGCATATGGCCTCGGTGGTGGCAATTCGCAATGGGGCGGCGGCGATCAGCGCGATGACCAATCCGGACGGGACTTACAGAATAGACGGAGTTCCTCCGGGGCAATATTTCGTGTACGCGCACGCGCTGCCGCCGACAGCGGACATTGTGTCCCCCGAAGATCCTGACGGAAATCCGGTGGCGCCGGACGGGGCTTTCGATACCTTGTTCTATCCCGGCACAAAAAACGTGCTGCAGGCGTCAAACGTAGGCGTGGCCGCGGGTGCGCTCAGCGACAAGGTGAATTTTGCGGTGAAGCCGCGGAGTTCGATTCCTATCTACGGCGTGGGGCTATTCAGTTATTTCAACCAGAATACGGTTGCGGTGAAGCCGGCGTTCCTCAACCTAAGCAGCTTTTCCGGAAAGGCGATCGCTTCCGGTGCGGGACTTGGGTCGAATGGCAAAGCGACTGACGGATTGAACGTGCAGATCATGGGCGGCGCGGCCAACCTTCTGCCAAACGGAATCTATGCTTACGCGGCAAATGGCACGACGTATCTCGAGCTTAAGGTGGGATTCACGTTGGCGGCGTCCCCAGGGCCGCAGCATTTGATTTTCTCGCAGCCCGACTATCTATATGTGCTGCCATCGGGGTTGAATCTAGTGCAGAAAGCACCGCCTTCGATATCGGCGATCAGCAATAACGGCGACGGAACGGTAACGGTGGCGGGGACGGGTTTCGCATCCGACAGTTTGATTTATTTCGATGGGCTGCCGGCTGCGGTTCGCTCGATGGACGTGGTGAACCAAACGGCGATTGTGGCACCGCCAACGGGGGCCAGCGCGCAAAATGCGACAGCAGCTATCTATAACTCCGACGGCCAGAATTCGTTTTTCCTGCAGGGCAACGCTCCGGTGACGTTTTCTTACGACACTACGTCAGCGCCGTTCCTGACTTACAGCCCCAGTTCGCTTCCGGCCGGGAGCGAGGCCATGGTGAGCATCACGGGAACAAACACGCAGTTCGCGCAGGGTGCGACGGTAGCGGGTTTTGGGTCAAGCGATGCTTATGTGAGGCGGCTGTTCGTGCTTGATGCAACGCACTTGCTGGCAGACGTGGCGATTCCAGCGGGAGCTTCCAACACAACAACAGAGGTAAGCGCGGTTTCCGGATTTCAGATTGCGGCGCAGCCAGGCGGGTTTCAGATTTTGCCACCGGCAGGCACTCTGCCCGTAACAGTCCCGGTGTTGATTAACGCGGTAGCAGGCCAGAGCGGCACATATCCGGGGGCGATTATGAGCCTATTCGGAGCGAATCTAGTTTCAGGAAATGCACCGCCAAGGGTGACGTTTAACAATGCGCCCGCCACGCTGCTTTACTCATCGCCGACGCAGATTAATCTGCAAATTCCCAATGGATTACTCGTTGGACCCGCGATCTTGCGGCTTAACAATGGCGTGGAGAACAATCTGCCAGTGGCCGTGGCCATCGATCCGGCGCCAGCCTTAATTGCCGCGATTCTGAACTCCGCGGGTGCTTCGGTCAACAGCAACAGTGCGGCGCGTCCAGGGGACGTGATCACCTTGGCGTTGAATGGGCTGGCGGATGCAGGCACGGTGGTGGCAACAAGCCGGGTGCGCGTGAACGTCGGAGGAGTAGACTTTGTCCCGCTGGCGGTAACGCAAGTTGGAAATACGGGCACGTATCAGGTGCAGTTCTCACTCTCGGATGCCGTGAAGTCGGGGTTGCAACCGGTCATTGTGTATATCGACGGCCGAAGCAGCTTACAGAACGCGATTAACATCGCGAATCCGTAGACTGTAATGCTACGCGCTTAAAGCGCCCGGGCCTTCTGCCAGTGCGCTTCGAACAAACCCTTCATCGCTTCGCCCAGGCCTTCGTGATCGAACACTACTGAGGTCCATGTAGGGCGGCTAATTACCGGGTCCAATAGTGCAATGAGCCCGCGGCAGGAGTCAAACAGCGCGAGCTTCAACGGAAGGCTCTCCAGTTGACGCACCCCTACTCCGGCCGCTTCATATTCGCTCAATGTTTGTCGATGATCGTAATCCAGCGTGCCGGATTGAAGGAGAAGACGGCAAGATACTCCGGTCATACGGGCCTGCTTGACTAGTTTCTCGTCGAACGGGTCGACGGCGTAGGGCGGGCGCGAGAATTCCAGATACTCGGAACGAACTTCGGACAGCATGCGGCGATACTCGGCGGCGGTTTGGGCGGGCTCGGTCACGATGCGAAGGAAGTCCAGCGTGCCGCGACCGCCAACTCCCTCGGAATATAGATTCTTGAGATCGTCGGTCAGGTTCTGCGCGGAGCGTGACTGGTCGGTCAGTTCGTGCTCCAAGACCTGGCGCTTCCGGGCGAGATAAGCGGGAATGGCAAGGCTGGGCTCGACGGCGGAAAACAATTTGGTGCGCTCCTGGACCACTTGCGCGAAGCCCTTTTCGACCAAGCTATCGAGAACCTCATAAATCTTCTGACGGGGCACATGCGACCGGGCGGCTAACTCCAGAGCCTTGAATCGGGAATGACCGAGAAGTACTAAGTAGGATCGGGATTCGTAAGCGTTCAATCCCAAATGCTGCAGACGCCGCCAAAAGCGCTGGAAATCAACCTCAGCCAAATCTTCCTTCATATTTCCCCTAAACAATATCAGGAAAGAAACCGATGTACTGGGAGTGAAGACGATATTTAACGAAAACTAATATGAATGCTGAATCTAAGATTGCAGTCTTGATCGCCGACGACCAAGCGTTGTTTCGCAACGGCGTGCGCACGCTGCTCGAGTCCGAACCAGATTTTTCGGTGGTCGGCGAGACCGGCGCAAAAGAAGATGTGCTCGATCTGGTAGGGAAGACCGAACCGGATATTGTGCTGCTGGACTGGGCGATGGCGGGCTCCGAAAATCTGAAACTGCTGCACGAATTCAAGGCGGCGGGAAGGCGCGGTCGGGTGATTATTCTCACCACCGTGGAAGACCGGACAGCCTACGCGCAGGCGGTGAGACTGGGAACGTCGGGCATCGTTTCCAAGAAGACACCTACGGACCTGCTGTTGAAGAGTATACGGCGTGTTCATGCCGGAGAAGTGTGGCTTGACCGCATGACGACGGCGGAGGTGATGCGCGCATTTATTTGCGCCCGCGAGAATCCGGCAAAACGGGATCAACACGAACGAAAACCCGGGGAGCTAAGCCGCCGCGAGCGCGAGATTGCGGGATTAATCGCTCAGGGGTTTCGAAATAAAGAGCTAGCGGACAAGCTGTTTATTAGCGAACAGACAGTTAAAAATCACTTGCATAATATTTTTGACAAACTTGGAGTCTCGGATCGTCTGGAGCTGGCGCTATACGTCATCCATCACGGCATGCACGAGGCAGCTTGATGTAACTCGACGTCATCGGATCTAACAACGATACCGGCGACTCGGGCAGAGTTCTTCGAGAAAGGCAGAAGTGCCGAAAGAGGAACGGTGCCCGAGATCAAGTTAATTTAGCTGAAAACCGGTAACTCAGCGCTCTTAGGAATTTTGCGCGGCGAGATTTCTACGGTGCTCGGCCCAGCGCTTTTTCTGCGCGGTTGCGATACGTTTCCGGGCACTCGCACTCAAAGTTCTACGCTTGACCGGCTCACCGGCACTCTTTACAACCGCCTTAGTGGCGGATGGGCCGCCCATTCCGAGCGATCTCTTGATTTCTCGAATCTTATCTTCTATTTTTTGCCGCTCTAATTCGTAGCCAACCAGCGCCATGGCTAGTGTAGCGGTATCCTGAGCAGGTTTTCCTCTTGGCATGATATCTCCCACGGTCAATATAACAGAATTTATTTCTAAGATGTCAAACTACAAACTGTAGATGCGAATTATTCTTCAGCGAGTGAGTCGCGCCCACGTGAGCGTGGACGGTTTGAAAACGGGGAGTATTGCGGGTGGACTCGTAATTCTTATCGCAGTAGGACGCGGCGATTCCGAGGAGGACAGCGAGTTTCTTGCCGACAAGATCATGAATCTTCGAATTTTTGGCGATGAATCGGGAAAGATGAACCTGAATTTGAATGCCGCGTGCGGAAGTCTGCTAGTGATCTCGCAATTTACACTTTATGGCGAATGCCTTAAGGGGAGACGACCGAGTTTTGACTTGGCGGCATCGGCCGACAAAGCCAAGTCACTGTATGAGCACTTTGTCGAAACGCTTAGGGCGAGCGGGGCGCACGTGGAAACGGGCGTGTTTCAAGCGCACATGGAAGTAGAACTAGTGAACGATGGGCCGGTGACGCTGATCTTGGACTCAGCGGATCAACTTTCGTCACGCTAAGGCCGGGCGAGATACTTTTCGTAAAGGCGGTGGTGTTTATTATCCATGTCTACAGTTTTGCCTTTGATGAACACCTGCATGACTTGGGTTTGAGTCTGGAGGGGGTCGCCATCGGTAATCATCAAGTCTGCCCACTTGCCTTCTTCGATGCTGCCCATCTTGTCGGCCACGCCCCAAATTTGGGCGGCGTTGACGGTGATAGCGCGGAGTGCCTCGTCGTGAGGCAGGCCGAAGGCCACAGCGGCGGCGGCCTGGTACGGCAAATTCCGAGAAGCTGAGACGTTATAAGTTCCAAAGGCAAACTTGACACCAGCTTTGTATAGCTCAGCGGGCGTGGTGAAGGGCTTGTCGTACGGGTCGTCTTCATCCAGCGGCAGTGAGAGAGTTTCCCCTAGTATCACGGGCACATTGCGGGTCTTTAGCTCGCCCGCGACCTTCCATGCCTCGTCGCCCCGGGCTAGGATCATCTTGATCTTTTGCTTGTCGGCGAATTCGAGGGCGTCGCGAATGGCGCGCTCGCGAACGGCGGTGATGAGCAGCGGCACTTTGCCTTCAAGCACGGGAATCATGGCTTCAAATTTCAGATCCGGCTTGAATTCGGGAGCGGCAGCCGAACGGGCTTTCTGGTAACGGCGCGCGCTTTCGAAGAACTCGTTCAGTTCCTGCATCTGTTTTTGATAGGTCTTGCGCGCCTCGGCATAAGGAATCCGCGGCGGGCCTTCTCCAAAACGAGACCTGATAGTTTGAATCACGGGCATGCGAAGGTGCATGGCGGCAGTGCGGCTGACCTCCATCTCATCGGTGGTCCACCCATCCAGATGCATGAGCGACGCCTGACCCGATAAACCTTCCCCATCGGGAAGTGAAATTACAGCAGTGATCCCGTTGGCTCGAGTAACCGGAATATGCTCACTCGAAGGATTGACGGCGATGGAGGCGCGAAGCTGCGGGTTCAATCTTCCAAGCTCGGAAACATCGGAAGTTTCACGGACGGCGCCGATTTCGGAAAGGCCAATTTCGGTGGCGGAATCGATCAAGCCCGGATAGACCTGCAGGCCCTTCCCCTCGACGATACGGACATCTTTAGGCGGGGTTAAGGAGACGCCAACGCCGATGATTTTCCCGTCGCGGACGAGAATTGAGCCATTGGGAATTTCCGGGCCGGAGATGGGATGGACCGTAGCGCCGCGCAGGAAGAAAGTGTCATCGGAGCCGGCCCACAGACAGCCGGCAAATGCGACGAGTAAAATCAGGCGGCAAAATCGAATCATAGACCTGGTCTCCGGGGCGATACGGGAGGGGACTTTTTTTGTTCTTCGGCGGCTTTGGTGATGAGCTCTTTCTTCCTGGATGCCAGCGCCGGGCGGTCGGCAATGTCTCTGTCACGGTCGAAGTAAAGCTCTCCATCGATGAACACTTTGGTTACTTTGGAAAAATTGGATAGGGGATGTGCGTCGAAGATGGTGATGTCTGCATCTTTACCGACCTCAATGGAGCCGACCTTGCTATCGATCATGAGCTGCTTGGCCGGGTTGATGGTGATGAGCGAGAGCGCTTCGGTTTCGGTAAGGCCGCCGTACTTCATAGTCTTCGCGGCTTCATTGTTCAGATGGCGCATAAGCTCATCGGAATCGGAGTTTATGGAGACCAGCACGCCCTTCCGAGTCATGATGGCGGCGTTGTAGGGAATCGCATCGTATGCTTCAACTTTGTAAGCCCACCAATCGCTGAAAGTGGAAGCACCCGCGCCGTGGGCGGCAATCTCCTTGGCCACCTTGTATCCTTCGAGGACATGTTGCAAAGTGCGGATTTTGAATCCGAACTCATCGGCGACGCGAAGCAACATGAGAATTTCATCCTGACGGTAGCAGTGCGCGTGCACCAGACGCCTGCCATCCAGAACTTCGACCAGCGGTTCCAGCTTCAAATCACGTGCGGGCGGGATCACTAATTCGCCTCGGGATTTGCGCGCTTCATAATCTTTCCACGAAGCCCGATAGGCCTTGGCTTGGGTAAACGCTTCGCGGATCACATCCTCGACGCCCATGCGTGTGGCGGGGTAGCGGAGGGTGGTTGCGCCAAATGCGTTGCCGCCGCCGCGGCGCTTGGGATTCTCGCCGAGGGCGAACTTAATCCCGGGCTTGGATCCGACGAAAAGAAGTTCATTGGCCGTTCTGCCCCAGCGCATCTTAATTACCGAGCACTTGCCGCCAATAGCGTTGGCGCTGCCATGCAGAATGTTTGCGGTAGTGACCCCGCCCGCAAGAGCGCGATAGATCGCGATATCTTCGGGATTCAGCACATCTTGAATGCCGACCATTGATGAGACGGAAACAGTGCCCTCATTGATGCTCTCGGCGGCGATGTGAGAGTGACAATCGACGATACCGGGCATTACAAACTGGCCGGTGGCATCGACGACCATGGCACCGGAAGGAATCTTGATGTTCTCGCCAATTTGAGCGATTTTCCCGTCCTTGATTAGCAGGGAACCCAGCAGTGTTCCCTTGGTCACGGTTAGAATGGTGCCGTTTTGGATGACAATGGGCGGCGCGGCAGCGAGCCACAGAGCGGTCAATGGCGCTAGTGCGAGAGCGCGCTTCATTGGGTTTTCTCCAGGTCTTTTTTGGCGTCTGGGGACTCGGGCGCCGGTTCGAACTTGTTGCCATCGACGAACACGTATTTGACTTTGGTTTTATCGGCGAAAAGATCGCCATCGGTCACGACGAGGTTAGCGATCTTGCCGTTATCGATGCTACCCAGACGGTCCGATACGCCATAAATTTCGGCTGGACTGAGAGTAAGAGCGCGAACCGCGTCGCTAGTTGAAAGACCCGCATCAACGGCTTTCTTAGCGGCCTTCAGGACTTCTTTGGAAGTGGCGATGCCATCGGAGTAAAAGGCGAAAAGAATGCCGTTTTTTGCGAGCACACCGGGCGTGGAGGGCGCTTTCTCACGCATCTCCAGCACGCGCAGCGGCTCATCGACGGCTGGGTCGCCGTCCTTAGCTTTCTCAGGCCACTTTAGCGTGACTAAGACGGGAACACCGGATCTCTTTAGCGAATCGACCGAGCGCCACGCTTCTTCGCCGCCATAGAGAATGGGTCTGATCTTCAATTCGCGCGCCAACTGCAGCATGCGATCAATTTCGACAGCTCGGTGGGCCGGAAGCAAAACACGCGGGCTTTCGATGACGCCTTCGAGCGTGCGGTCATAGGCGGGACGCTCCAAACCTTTCGGATGCTTGTCATAGATAGCCTTCGCAACTTTGTAGCGATCCGCGTCCAGGTATATTTGGCGGATGTAGGCGATCACTCCCATCAGCGAGCCGGGGAAGCTGGACCCGTTATTGCGGAGCGTAATGTATTGACCGGCGGAGGGGTCGATAACCATCTGACCGATACGCATTCCGGCAAGGTCGAACACAACGCCCTGGCCGGCAAAGATATTGGCGGTGGGGAACGTAACGGCGGTAGTGAAACCGCCGTCGCGCGCGGCTTCCACGCTGGGATCGGCAGCGACGATCTGATCGGCTGCGCGAAGAAAACTCGTATTGGAAGGGCGATCTTCGGGTCCGGCGGCCGGGGGCGGCGGCGAAAGTGCGGGAGTGGCTGGAGGGGGCCGAGGCCCGGAGATTCCAATGGTGGAGAGTGCATCGATTAAGCCTGGATAAACGGTCAGGCCCGAGCCTCGGATAATCCAGGCGTCAGCGGGCGGAACGACGTTTTCGCCGACGGCTTCGATGAGTCCGTTTCGGACCACCACGGTGCAGTGTTCGATGGGAGGACCGGAGACACGAACCACGCGCGCATCATGGATGGCATACACGGCGGGCCCTTCAGCGAAGAGGGCCGATGAGCAGCAGTGGATGAGCGAAATCAGATTGAGTCCAGGTTTCATAAGTAACTCGATATACTGGTACGTTTCCTTCCGAATGGTTACTGGTCGCAGAATTTCCTACCGAGACGCCGGCGTCAACATTGATGAAGCGGAGCGCGCCGTCGATTCTATCAAGAGTATGGCGCGCTCGACTTTCACGTCTGGAGTTCTGACCGAGATCGGTTCGTTTGGCGCGTGCTTCGCCGTTCCGAAAATGAAGAACGCGGTGTTGGTGAGCTCCGTGGATGGCGTGGGCACCAAGCTAAAGGTCGCCTTCATGACAGGAAGGCATGACACCATCGGAGAAGACCTGGTCAATCATTGCGTCAATGATATTGCAGTGCAAGGGGCCACCCCGCTGTTCTTTCTGGATTACCTGGCGGTAGGCAAACTGGATGCTCGGGTGGCGGCGAAAATCGCTGCCGGGCTGCGGCTCGACGAGATACCCAACGCAGTCACCGGCAAGACCTGCGCGGCGTTCGAACCGGCGCTCGACTACTGCGTCGTGAAGAGTCCTCGCTGGCCGTTCGACAAGTTCCCAGAGGCGGACCGACGTCTGGGGACGCAGATGAAGTCGACGGGTGAGGTCATGGCCATCGAGCGGTCGTTTGAGG
>JANYJA010000046.1 GCA_025358575.1 Terriglobia bacterium | reverse complement strand
TCGCGATGGGTACTCCGCGGCATGTTCTAACACCATCCGCACCGCACGCTCCCGCACCTCGGGCGAATATCTCTTTACTTCTTTCTTCATGGCTCCACCTTCTCATTCGTTGGAGCCTCCGGTAAACCCGGGGCGGTTCACCTGACGATGACGTTGCCTTGATAAGCCAGCGGCGTCAGGATGAGGGCGCGGGGCGCGGCGAGCCGAGGTACTGCTTCCGAGTTATCGCGAATGGCCGGTACACAAAACGAGAGCTCACGCCGACTTCCTCGCGCCATGAATTTGCACAATGATGCTGTTACGCGACTACTAGGGTCGTCAGAGTCGAAAAACGGCGATGCTATCCATGCTTCGCGAGGCGATCCCCCGCGACGCCGGCAAGCCTCGATCGTATCCTCCAGACTGCTGCGGGCGGGATTGTCCTTCCCGGCATCGGGGAGCGTGAAGACCAGCTGTTGCCTCGTTCCTCCTGGTCGGTTCTGTTTCCATCCCCGGGCCTGTCGCTCCACGTGGCTCAGGAATGCCTCGGCCCGACCAACCTCGGGCGGGTGTTGCGACGCTCCCGGCACGAGCATGATAAGCCATCGCAGAAACGCAATAGCATCTCCAAGCATTTCTGCGTTTGCATCGGTGGGGGTCAGATCAACCGCTGCGGCAACCTCGTAGTTAGATCGATAGCCCGGCTCGGAAAGGTTGGCCGACGCCAGGATGATTCGGAGGTGACGGCTCCAGGCGAGCAGGCTGAGTTTCGCGTGTTGCTTGCCGGCCCGGAGGCGCACCGGTAAAACATCCCACCGTAATGAGTGCTCCACGCCTGCTTGTGTATGGTCGACCAGCACGCTGGCATAGACACCCCCGAGCCGACTCTCGCGTTCGATCAGGAATGCCAGGTCTTCGCGATTTGGCTCCGACTCAATTTCCAGAAATCGGGCCAGGCACTGTTCGTCGAAGAGCCCGGGCGTGAAAGTATAGGTCGTTGCAAGGCACCCAACAGGCTCGCCCGCACCCTGAGGCGGACGCCATAACTCGAGCATCGCTCCGTTGCTGGATGAATTCCGGCGCTTGCTCATGACAGGTCGACGTAGAAGCGACGGATTGGCTCACCCCTGTAGTCATGCACGTACCGATCAGGCATGATGTCGCGCCGCTGTTCGCGATATTGATGCCGGACGTATATGCGATCCTGACCGATGCGGTCGAACCAGGGCCGTTTTCCATCGGCCGATTTGGACCGCTGGACGCTTTCGTGGTGAGAGCAGAGGGCGCGTGCGCAGATACCGGCATCCATCGGCTCAGCGAAGAGGCTGAATCTCTGGTCAAAGATGTTTTGAAGCGAGACACTGGCGATGTTCACTTCCCCGAGGGCACGGTGCGCGGCTTCAAAACGCTCGTGCAGACCGTCCACGCTTTTTCTGAAGTCCACATCGCGGGCTATCAACGACACATCGAACCCCTGCGCATCCAACCGTGCCGCCTCACTCTTAAGAAGGTCGAATGCATCTTGGAGGCTGCGAGCGAACGCCTCATAGGCCCGGATGGCATCAAGAAGGGGCTGGTAGCCTATATCCTTTTCCTGAAGCCGATCGTGCAAAACCTCCTCCCGAAAACCGTCATCGGACTCGGCTTGAAGTTGCCAGATTGCGGGCAAGGCTCCCAGCCGACGCCCGTCGGTGGCCAGGAGAAGATTGCGCAGATAGCGTTTCTCGCGCGCCTTGGCGGTGGATGGGGCGAATGCTACCGCCAGTTCGGACCACGCGTCGTCTGCCCAGCCGGGCCTTGTATGCGGGGACTTCTCACCGAGGCTGCGGCGGACTGCCGTCGACCAGCGGGACAACAACGGCTTGGCATCCTGGATCCCTGTAAGTCCTAGACCGCGCGCCCAGGCGTCCACCAGGCCATCCGCATTCGGTCCAGGTCCCAGATGAACGTCCACCAGTCCCAGGTGGATAGCGAGCCGTTTGTAAACACCGTGAAATCCGAAGATCCGCGGGGTCTTTAGATAGCTCCGTGCGTCGAGATAGCCGTACTGGTCGAGAGCACGCCGCGCCACGAGGGTTCCCGGCACACCCCAGATCGATGAATCGTCCCGCATTTTTCGCATCAACGCCTCGACAACCAGCCACTCCCAGACGAGGTAGGGTGAGGCGTCCCTCTGACTTGGATTGTCTTCCAGACCCTCAGTTACCGAGGCGCCAACCGCCATCGCAGTGAAAAACCGAATCCGCTGCATTCGCTCTCGCACTGCGGGCACCAGTTGCACCGCCAACTGATCCGCAATCTGATACAGCCCCAACGGATCGAGAGTGCCCTCACTCGTGCCGGGCGGATCGTAGCTCGTCATGAACGGCAGCGAAGTGGCCATGTTAAATCGAAATCCTCTCCAGCATATTCCGCGTGACCTTCATGATGTGATCTTTCTCATTTGCCGGCCTGCGCGGCCTTCAAATCTTCATGATCGAAAGCCGAAGCCATGCGATCGCTCTCAGCCGAGGTAAGGCCGAGCTTCTTCGCCACCAGACGCCATTGGGCAGCCGCGTCCCCAACCTCCCCTGCGATGTGATGGGCCTCCTTCTCATTCAATTCGAAATAGCTGGCGACCTGGAGCGCCAGTTTCAGCGAAGCGGTGCCGTCTTCAAGATCGATAGCGGTGGTCAGAATTCGGGGCTTGATATCGACGGGCACGGGATTGAGGTCGTACGCCGGGGACAGCCGCCAGCCGGCCGGGCCGGCCCACAGGAAACCGTGATTGCGGAGATGGTCGTCCGTATTTGAAATAAGGATGCTGAACACAATCCGCCGCCACAACGCGTGCATGTCCTCTTTCGGTTCTGCGCCATGCTGGCGAAGGATATCGACGAATTCCAGATAGCTCCGCGCTTCACGATCTTTGGCGTCGAGCATACTCATCGCGGACAGGAACGGCAATCGCGTCCTCCCATCCCGATCAAATCGGCGGAGCAAGAGTACCGGCTTGTCGGCGACAGTTTCTAGTCGCCATGCGGGCACCGGAATACCGGCGTTGGCCGCAAGTGTCAGTGCTACGGCCTCCCACAAAACCGTGTTCACCTCGTCTCCCTTGTTAGGAAACTTGGCAATCAGCAAGTGGCCGTCGCGGTCCCGGACCGAGGCCTTCGGGCGGGCGCCACCGAGCGATGAGCCGGGTGCCAATAACAGGCGCAAGTCCTCGTCGCTGTCCGTATCGCTCACGACGTGTTCGGCTGCGGACAGCAGTCGTGGCAGCTCTATCAGCGGCGGGATCTTTGTCGTCGTCTGCTCGGCCAGAAACGGCCCCCCCTCCCGCTCGGCAAAACGCAATGCTCCCTGACGCGCCTCGTCGTCCACCATCAGCAGGTAGTCGATTTGCTTCACGGTGCGGGGCGTCTGTCCCTCGCGTTCGGCGCGCCGGCGCTCGGCCCGCCGCATCAAGACACGTCCCCATCGATCAGGGGCGGAATCGCCGATGGCGCCGAAAAGCGGCTTGTCGGATGCTGTGTGAAAAGGACCAGGCCCTAGCTTCAGGGCCGGTTCGAGAGAGAAACGCTCAGGATGAGCGAGCCAGGTCTTGTCGTATTCAAAGGTGGCGTTCTCCCTCTCCTTGCGCATGCGCGCCCACAAGCGGCCGACGAGATGGGGCGTGCCTCGCAAGTCCACGTATACGAGAGTTTCCTTGTCCATCACTCCGCCCCTGTGCTTCCCGGCTTGCCGGGCTTCTGCCGGCGCGATAGCCGGATGCGTTCCGGCAGATGCTCTTCTTCAAGCTCAAGCCCGACGGAATCGTGCCTGGGGTCGGCTATGTCTGCCAGTCGATCAGCCATCCCCAAAGCAAAGAGAACAGTGGCGTACGCGCCAAGCGAAACACGCGGGTCGCCCTTCTCGATCCTGTTCAAAGTCATTCTGCCGATGGAGGCCCTCTCGGAGAGGATCGCGACTTGTATACGCCGCCGCCGCCGCGCGTCACGAATGTCGTGGCCGAGCTTCCGGAGGGCACGGGCAACCGGGATGGGAACGACCGACACGGACTGGGCTTTCTTCATATTTAACGTCCTCTATGGGATACTGTATATCGTTTATAGTACCGTATAGTAGACGTTAAGTAAATTAAAGAGTCAGCCGTACAGAGGTATAGCCAAAACGCGGGTTTTCACGAGTTTAGAGAGTCTTAACAGACGGGATGTACCGGTGTGCTGTGCACTTACGCCGGTCAGTCAGCTAAACTCTCATTGAATAGAAGAGCAGCGCCTCTTTCTAATGTCCACACATCCATTTATCGACAGGTGGCACAACTCGGCCGCTGCGGAGCGCGCTAATTACGCTCTCTTCCTTTCCGAACTTTGCGACTACCTGGAAGTCCCGCGTCCCAAACCCGCCGTGGCGGACGCCGCTCAGAACCACTACGTCTTTGAGTATCCCGTTACGTTCCGCCACCCTACAGGCCTCTCCAGCACGGGCTTCGTCGATCTCTACAAGAAAGATTGCTTCGTCCTCGAAGCAAAACAGGGAAGCCAAGCTCCCGAACCCTCGCTCCTCTTTGAGATGCCGCACCGCCGCGGAACTGCCATCCGCGGGACCGCCGGCTGGGATCAGGCCATGCTCCGGGCCCGCAACCAGGCCGAGCAATACGCCAAGGCACTTCCCGCCGCCGACGGCTGGCCGCCCTTCCTGATCGTCGTGGATGTCGGATATTCCATCGAGCTTTTCGCTGACTTCTCCGGCACGGGCAAAGCTTACGTCCCGTTCCCTGATTCCCTCACTCATCGCATCCTGCTTGAGCAGCTGGAAATCCCGCTCGTCCGTGACCGCCTCCGCGCCATTTGGCTCGACCCCTTTACGCTCGACCCCAGCCGTATCTCCGCTCGCGTCACGCGAGATGTTGCCTGGCATCTTGCTAACCTCGCCCGTTCGCTCGAACAAGATCACCCCGCCGAAGCCGTCACGCCTTTTCTGATGCGCTGCATCTTCACCTTCTTCGCCGAAGACATCCACCTTCTTCCGCGCGAGAGCTTTTCCAAGCTACTTGAAAGCCTTCGCCAGGATCTTTCCAATTTCAAGCCGATGATCGAATCGCTCTGGCGAACCATGGATAGCGGCGGCTTCTCCCCCATTCTTCGCGAACACGTCCTTCGCTTCAATGGCGGCCTCTTTGAATCGACCGAGGCCCTCCCGCTGAACCGGGCTCAGTTCGATATTCTCTGCCTCGCCGCCGGGGCCGAATGGAAAGACGTGGAGCCAGCCATCTTCGGCACACTGCTGGAGCGGGCCCTCGATCCCCGTGAACGCCACTCCCTTGGTGCTCACTACACACCACGCGCCTATGTTGAACGGCTCGTCATCCCAACCATCGTCGAGCCTCTCCGCCAGGACTGGGCCGACGTGCAGGCTGCCGCGCTCACTCTGGAGCGCGCCGGGAAGACCGTTGACGCCATCGAAGTCCTTACTGATTTTCGCAAACGCCTGTGCTCAATCGAGGTTCTCGACCCGGCGTGCGGCTCCGGCAATTTCTTGTACGTAACCTTGGAGCACCTCAAGCGTCTCGAAGCCGAGGTCAACGACGCGCTCGAAAGCCTCGGGGAAAGCCAGCAGGCACTGCACGAAACCGGCTTCACCGTTGACCCGCACCAGTTGAAGGGAATCGAACTCAATCCCCGCGCCGCTGCTATCACTGACCTCGTCCTGTGGATCGGTTATCTCCAGTGGTACTTCCGCACGTGGGGCGCATCTACGCTTCCGCCCGAACCCGTCATTAAACGCTTCCACAACATCGAGCACCGTGATGCGCTCCTGGTTTATGACAGGGTGGAGCCTGCTGTCGACGAACACGGAAACGCGCGTACGACGTGGGATGGTATCACGACGAAAGTTCATGCGGTCACGGGAGAGGACATTCCCGATGATTTGGCCCTCCGCCCGGTCTTGAACTACATCAATGCTCGGCGCGCAGAATGGCCTTCAGCCGATTTCATCATTGGCAATCCGCCGTTCTTGGGTAACTGGAGAATTCGCGGCGAACTTGGAGATGGATATGCCGAGACGCTGCGTTCGGTCTACAGTGAGGTCCCCGAGACCTCCGATTACGTGATGTACTGGTGGCACCGCGCCGCCGAACGGGTCCGCGCCGGCCCCACTCGCCGCTTCGGCTTCATCACAACCAACAGCCTTCGCCAGACCTTGCAGCGCCGCGTCATTGCTCCGCATCTCACCGACCCGCTAAACCCCGTTTCCTTAGTCTTCGCCATACCCGACCACCCGTGGGTCGATTCGTACGGTGGTGCTGCCGTCCGAATCGCTATGACCGTGGCGGAGGCGGGTGCAAATGAGGGGCGGCTTCTACGCGTTGAGTCCGAACAGCCGGGCGACGAGGAAGGTGCGTCCAAAGTCAGTTTCATCGAGCGGTATGGTCTGATTCATTCTGACCTGACCATCGGGCCCAATACGGGAGCAGCTGTCCCTCTTCGCGCCAACGAAGGCCTGAGTGCTACGGGTGTCAAGCTCCATGGGTCCGGCTTCTTGATCGCGGAGGAGAAAGCGCGTGAACTAGGGCTGGGACGAATTCCGGGATTGGAGCAGCACATTCGCAGCTACCGACACGGCCGTGACATTACATCGCGTCCACGCGGACTAATGGTCATCGATCTCGACGCTATCGAAATCGAGGATGTGCGAACACGATTCCCGGCTGTATACCAACACGTGTTGACGACCGTAAAGCCAGAGCGCGACGTCAACCGGGAACCATCCAGAAGGCAGTTCTGGTGGAGATTCGGCCGCCGGAACACGGAACTCCGAGCTGCGCTTCGCGGTTTGCGGCGATACATTGCGACTCCCGAAACCGCCAAGCACCGCTTCTTCGTCTTTCTCGATGCGTCTATTCTTCCGGACAACAAGCTGGTCAACATCGGTTCGAGTGATGCTCAAATCTTGGGTGTTCTCTCCAGCCGCATTCATGTTGCCTGGGCGCTCGCGGCGGGCGGCCGGCTAGGGGTTGGGAATGACCCCGTTTACGTCAAGACAGCCTGTTTCGAACCTTTCCCCTTTCCCGAAGCTTCTGAGCCGCAACGGGAGCGTATCCGCTTCCTCGGAGAACAACTCGATGCGCATCGCAAACGTCGCCAGGAAGCAAACCCCAATCTGACGCTGACCGAAATGTACAATGTCCTCGAAGAACTCCGCGCCGGCGAGACGCTCAGCGCCGCGAGCCGCGTGATTCACGAACGTGGCCTGATCTCGGTCCTGAGAGATCTCCACGACGATATCGATCGCGCCGTTGCCGAAGCCTACGGCTGGCCTTCGGATCTTTCAACCGAAGAAATACTTTTTCGCCTGGTCGAGCTCAACTCAGCCCGCGCCGCAGAAGAGCGCGCCGGTCTGGTTCGCTGGCTGCGTCCCGAATTCCAGAAGACCGGCGCCGCGCAAGTCGGCCTCGGGGTGGAGGTGGAGGAAGAAGAACTCAGGCCCGTGCGCCCGGCACGTTTGCCCTGGCCACCTTCTCTTCCCGAGCGCGTCCGCGCCGTCCGCGACTATCTGACGCAAACCCCTGCCCAAGTGGCGCCTGACACCGTCGCCCGCAGTTTCATCCGCGCGCGCGTTTCCGACGTTACCGCGATCCTGGAGACTCTCACGGCTCTCGGACAAGCAAAGAGGGACCAAGGCAATTATTGGGCGTGAATATGGGCACTCCATCGGGATCGGACTACTTAGGCTTTGGCTTTAGGTTGAGGCTAATCCCGTTACAAAGGCAGCGCAGAGTCTCGGGATTTAGCCGCGGCGTAACGTGAACCCAGGAGTCGCAGGTTTGGCAACGAAAGCATTCTAGAAGATCCTTGAAGGCCGTGACAACCGGCTCAAAGTCCTTCTTTCCGAAGTTCGCCCATGCGTTGTAGTGGACAGCCTTGTTGACCGCCCACTGCTCGACATTCTGTGCGGCAGCTGACTTCGACAACGACTCCTTCCGCTTCGCAGCCCCTTCCTTCTCGGCAGTGTTACCCCATGAGTGCGCCGCTGCCACATGCTGCAGCAGATGGCGAAGGCCTCGAACATTTTGGAACGCGCTCCAAAGCTCGCGTGGCATATTCCGCTCGAACAAAAAGTGGATTTGGCCGCCGGCGCCCTTAAGAACATGAGCGTCGACGCCAGTAAACTGGCGCAAGTTGTGCTCTTTTGTGGCCACGGCAGTACCACTGAGAACAACCCTTATGGATCGAGCCTGGATTGCGGCGCCTGCGGTGGCCATAAGGGGGACGTCAATGCTCGCTTCGCGGCTGGGCTGATGAACGACCAAACCGTTCGCCGAGGATTGAGGGACCGTGGAATTGCGATTCCCGAAGATACCGTCTTTATCGCCGGTCTTCACATAACGACTACAGACGACGTGATCCTCTATGACGCTGAAGCGTTGACTGAGCAACAGCACAGGGAAGTCGAAAGCTGGCTTCAGTCAGCCTCCCGACGAGCACGGCAGGAGCGCACTCGAGCCCTGATGCCGACCTACCTGCCTGACTCGTCTCGCAAACTGGATCGGGAAATTCGTCGGCAAAGTGCGGACTGGTCGGAAGTTCGCCCCGAGTGGGGCTTGGCAGGAAACGCCGCCTTTATTGCCGCTCCCCGGTCGAGGACCCAGGACCTCGACCTAGGGGGACGCGTCTTCTTGCACGAATACGACCCGGTTGCGGATGAGGACGCCTCTGTTTTGCAGCTCATCCTAACGGCGCCGGTGATCGTGGCGAGCTGGATCAATCTTCAGTACTACGGCTCCACCGTGAATAACCGGCTGTTTGGCAGCGGTAGCAAGGTGCTCCACAACGTCGTTGGAACTTTCGGAGTTTGGGAAGGAAACGGAGGCGACCTCAGAACGGGTCTGCCCATGCAATCGCTCCACGACGGCACGAAATGGATGCACGAGCCTTTGCGGTTGCAAGTATTCCTGGATGCTCCGCGGGAGCGAATCGATATGGTCCTCGACAAAAATCCCAATGTTCGAATGTTGGTCGAGAATCAATGGATCCAGGTGATGTCGATGGAAGCAACCTCGCTTTACAAAAGACGGGGACCCTCAGATTGGCAGGCTCTATAGGGTGCCACGGACGTTGGTACGGAGAAGGGTATGGACCGCAGGATAAACAAGACTGGCCGTCAAATGAGATCCCGCGGCCGGAACACACGGGAAGGTGCTGGCAAATGGCGGCTCTTCTATGAGATCTATCCGGACTTGAGATGGCAGCCCGCCGACTCAGCCGTCGATTGGTTCGAAGTCGCGCTTCACACGGAGATGCCGGAATATCGACCACCGAATCACCCCATTAGTCGCGAGGTGTTTCATGATCTTGTGGGCGTGGCGGAGGCGCTGATCCAACATCTAAAATCCCCCTCTCTCTATTCGATTGGTCGTTACGGCCCGTACTTCACGTTGCATCCGCCCGCATCGGGGGAGTTCACTCAGACGACGCTATCGCGGAGTCTGAGCTTGGTTTTCTATAACGTTGGGCTGTACACCCAGCTCCGGGAGCCCCCGATCCTTACGGAGATCAAGAATCAACTGAGTCAGCTGAATGTATTCCAATTCCAAAGTTCGTCTGGAACGATATGCAGATAAATCAAACTGAATTTAACAAGCCCAACACGGCGCCGGAAGCTGCATCAGTCCGAGCAAAGGATGCATTGAAATTTACACACTTGCAGCACTTGGAAGCAGAAGCAATCTTCGTCCTACGGGAAGTTACGGCTGAGCTTGAGCGTCCCGTGCTGTTGTTTTCCGGCGGAAAGGATTCCATCGTCGCCAGCCATCTCGCTCGGAAAGCCTTCTTTCCTGCTCCCGTCCCATTCCCGCTCATGCATATCGATACCGGACATAACTTTCCGGAAACTATCGAGTATCGGGACCGGTGGATCAAGCAGATCGGCGCGGAATTGATCGTGCGTAGCGTCGAGGACACGATGCGCCAAGGTCGCATTAAAGAGGAAAGAGGCCCGGGAGCCAGCCGGAAAAGCTGAACCAGAGGGAAGGTGAGTTTTCGGCAAAACAAAGGGCTCTAACAGGTTGGTGAGATAGGCAAGCAATTTGTCTTTTTGCTCCATCACGCGGCGATGGAACGACGTTTGGGGCTTCATCGGCGGCGGTTGTGTGTCTGTCCATCTCGTCCCGGGCTTCGACGTCGAGTTTTGTTTGCTGTCGTCGCCAACGGCTCTTCCACTCTTTCAGGCAAGTTTCAGCTTCCCAGGTGACACTTGCGCGTGGGAGCACCTATGTCATCACTCTATAGGGTAGAAGTCGGCGATCGATGCGAATTGTGCCGCTCAAAGACTGAGGGATTTTTCGCGGCTCTTTCAGCCGACGCGCTGCGAGCATTTGAAGCCGCGAAGTACACCTTCTCATACCCGCCAGGGGCTACGCTGTTCTCGGAAGAACAGGATTTGAGCGGTGTTTTTCTGCTGTGCAAGGGGCGAGTGAAACTGACCATGACCGGCTATGACGCCAAGTCGATCATCGTGAGAATTGCTGAGGCGGGGGAATTCGTCGGACTGGACTGCGCCATTTCCGGTAAGCCTTCTGGCATGACTGCGGAGACCTTCGATCAGTGCGTAGTGCACGTGATCAAGCGCGCTACGCTTCAGTCCCTGATGCGCGACCACCCCGGCGTTTGTGTCGCCATTGCGGAGCAGCTCAGCAACGATTATCGCTCCGCCTGTTCGCATATCCGATCGCTTGGTCTATCGCGAACGGCGCTCGAAAAGATCGCCCACTTCCTATTGGAATGCGCAGCCAAAGGAAAAGTTACGGACGAAGGGCTCCGGGTGAACATACCGCTGAAGCACGAGGAGATCGCGCAAATCGTGGGCGTCTCTCGGGAAACCGTAACCCGCACGCTGACAGAACTTAAACACAAAGCATTGATCACCATGAAGGGTCCTGCCGTGCTCATCCGGAACAAGTCGGCCTTAGAGGCTTTGGCGGTTGCTTAGTCCATTGAATTGATTTTGAACTACTTTTCGAATTTATTGAAGTCCATGTAATCGCCCGAGCAGCTAATTTCGCCCAGTTCCCAGTTGGGCCGAAGCTCCGAATAAAAGGTCGCTGTCCATGGTTTGATTAAGGCCTTTGGATCTTCAAACTTGAAGTCGATTTCCATTTTGTCCATGTCTTTGCGGCGGAAGGTTTCGGTCACTTTCAGTTGATCGCTATGCGGATGGCCAAGCCGGTCAACCCACGTTTTCTCATTAAAACCGACTGTCTCAACCACGAAGGTATAGTCGTCGGTCCAATGCCCAACCGAGGTCCCCATCCAGCTTAAGTCAGGATCGTTGGGAAGTGGACGGCCGTCTATGAAAATACGCCGGTTGGTGTGATCGTATTCATACAGCATCAGCCAGGATTTCTGCGTTTTGACGAACTCAAACGGATACGGATGGAAGTAGACGCGGGGCGTCCCGGGAGGAAAGCAACGGGTTATCACTGGATCGTTTGTGGTCTCCAGAGTGAACTTCCCGTTATTTGAATTTTTGGCCTGCTTGTACTTTTCTAGCGCCCAAGGCGTAAGTTCCGGCTCGTCTTTCGTGAATGTAGCTCCAGCGTAGGAACGCATCTCCGGTGGATTCCGCAACATCCAGACGCCAGTTAAATCGCGTTTGGGCGCGGGTGCGCTGGGCTTTGCGGTTTCTTTCTTGTCAGCGGACTGCTGGGCAATGGCAGTTCCGGGATGAGATAGCCCAAGCAGCAATATTGTCACCAACAAAGCCCAGCTACGTGCGCCAAAATCAGCCGCTCCCCACTTGATGTCCTTATTGTTCGCCATGAAAGTCATTCTAAGTCCTTCCGAACCACTGCACAGGGTCCTGTCGGGGCCGCACCGGCCTGCAAGGGCTATGGTTGGGTCAATCGGGGGCGTTCAAACTTGGCCGGCTCGATGGGAACATTCGTTGTGACGTCGTTCAACTGATAGGCATCCTTTCCGTCCAGCCAAGAGAAGGTAATTTTGAAGGGAAATTTGACTCCGCCCACTTCTCGATAATCGGCAAAGTCAAACTGTGTTGGAATCCGCCCCACCGGCGATTTACCGTAGCGCACATACCGGGTAAGCAACCCGGAATCCTGGTTAAAGTAGAGCGTAACCAGAAGGCCTTCGCTGCTGGTGCCCTGAACCACGTCGAAGTCCTTACCGCCAATAGTTTCTGGCGCACCGCTCCGCAAATTCTTGAGCACTTGGCGAATCTGCCCGGGAAAGGCCAGTTGTGCGTCTAATCTCATTCCATCCAGTTCACCACCCTCCGCGTCGTGCTCCTTGACCAAATTACGCGGGGCCTTAATCCAACCGGTGCGGCCGTTGTAGGCCCTGATACCGTCGCCGCGTTCGGGATGGTCCTTAAATTCGGTAAGCGCGGTGCGCTGATCCGGCGCTTTCGCTAAGATCTGAAAAGTGCCGCTGCCACCGATGCCGCCGTAACCCACGCTCTTACCGGTAGCAACGAAACTCCTCAGGTCTGCTAACCGTCGGGCACCTCCCAAGGCCTCAATATATTTGTTTATAACCTGTTCGGCGGATGGGGCGTCCGGGGCCGCCCCAACCACGGCATCCTTGTCTTCGCTGGGGGGCCCGTAGAGGGCGTCCAGACCAATGGTGCTGGCGGGACGCAAATTTCGGTGGTGACAACTGAAACATGTGACGGCCTGCGCTCCTCCAAAGTTGTTGCGATTGATGCCGGCTACCATTTCGATCATCCTGCGGGCTGTCTTTTTCCTCGGCGTGTCCACCACCCAGTCCGCGTTGTCAGTACCGGCAGCGGTGTGACAGTCGGCGCAATCCAGCCCCAGGTCAGCCGAAATCACCCCCATGCTTGAGAGGAAATCGTGTACGCTAAGCTCCTTTAGCGGTGTGGTTACGTTCTTGAAGTATTCGCCTGCGGTCTGGGGTTTTGCGGCCGCCACTTTCTGCGCTGCTTGGGCTAGGATTCGGTCGACCAATACCAAACCGCTCACACCAATTACTACCAAGACCGTCACCGCAGTGACGTGTGCCCTAAATTTAGGCTTCATGGCAAATTTCTAGGTTCCAATCTACTTTTCTTTTTCGCCTTTATCGCCGGTGCTGGTGCCGCCAAGCAGCTTACGCCCAGCTGAAGTGGTGATGCTGAGCGCGTCTCCCAGATTTGTGCCGTCCTTGGCCTTGTAGGCCTCAATCGTAACGGTATCCCCCACTTTCAGCGTGTTCCGCGTCCAACCGTTGCGCATCAGTTGGTTGGGGCTACCCGTTTCGAACTCCCACTTGACCATTGTCCCGTCCGAACCCTTCACATCGACGTAGAAGCGGGCGTGCGGGTTCAGCCATTCAACTTCCGTGATCGCGCCGGTCAAAGTAACCGTGCTCTTAATATCATATTCCGCAGCAGCAGAATGATGGGCAAGAGCGGGCGTCACGCTAGCCACCAAACTCACGACAAACAATGCAAATACTTTCATATAGTTCCTCCTTCACCGCGGTCCCATCTTTAGTATCAGACCGAATAGCCTTGCACCGCAGTGATGGCAGTCACGCCTGATGGTGACTGTCATCACGGACTCCTTGATTTCTGCGGACTAACGGCGCAGCGTCTATTGCTGCCTTAGCGGGTACTGGCCAGGTCCACCGCACGCCGTTGGGCACTTTGCGGGGATATGGTATGTATCCTTCAGCTTCTTCCGGTATTCGGGATACATAGTTTCGGGGCCGCCCAAAACCGCCTCTGGCGGGATATTGTAGGCCTTGGTCACTTCATTCAAAAATGGATTCTTCCCCGGAAGAAAGTGCGGTACGGATCCCTCCGGCACACCTTCATCCACTTGTATGCACGGCTGCCCAACGGATCTCACCGCCGGCAGAATGTCCAACTGAAACGTCCTGGTTAGGTAGTATGGTTCCGCCAAATAAAACGGATCGTCAATCCGCGCCGTAACGGTCAGGATGTCACCGTGGCGAAAGAACCGCGCGGTCATAGTGGCCTGGTCGCTGCTGGGGGCACCACTGCGGCGGACCTCTCCGGCTTTCATATGCGTCGTAAAAGTGGTCAACACATCGTTTTCCCAAGTCCCGGTTGTGAAGCCACCCATGGGGTGAGGAGCGTATTTGGAAGGATGCGGGCGTCCATCCATCCAGATGGTCGTAGGGGCTCTGTCTTCCCATCCATTGATTTTCCAAGCCACCGTGGTGCCGTTGCGCGGTTCGGATTCATTCGAGATTTTCAGCCCGAAGGGACCCATAAGAAGATAGATGGGCGGATACCCGGCGCAGGAGCGCTCAGGCATCGATATTTTTGACGGGGAGTACAGTAAACCCCTGACCAGCGCAACGTGATTGAGAGGAATTCCCAGAAAATCGAGTGGGAGCGCTCTCGGTCCTGGGTTATTGCTGAGCGCGTCACTGTCATTCCTGGCCACCCACGAGCCCGAAAGCTCAATCTGAGCCAGCGCAGGAATGCAAGTCACAAGCAAGATCAGTAGCACCAAAACAGCGGTTTTTTTCGGTCCGATGAGGCCAACCCGATTCATGTTTATTCTCCAACTATCTAGGCTAATAGGCGCCGTTACCACTTCGACGAACAGGGCGTTGGGTCCCATCCGGAAGCATCCCGCTGCTTCTTGAATTGCGCGGTCAATACCAGGGGCCGGTCCAAGTATTTCGGATCGCGCACTACCGTGGTTATGGTCATCCACTGTTCCCCGCTTGGCTCTTGGAACCCATCGTAGTATTCCGTGAGGACTGCGTTCTCGCTATAGGGAACGCCATTCTTGCGCAGATATCCCGATAGCATATGCGTCGTGGTCACCTTCAAATAGAAGGCCTTTGGGTCGCGCCGATCCCGCTCCCGTGATTCCCATTCCGCAATCGAATCTCCCTGCCAGGTTGGCTTTCCGCTAGCGGGAGTCCCTTTTCCGAAGTGCAACATTCGCGTCTGGGTCCCGGCGTCAATCTCCATTTGCAAGGTGCTATCGTCTTGCCAGGTGATATGAAGGCGCTCCGGCGCGGTCATAATCGATGCCGCACCGTAGCCCTTGCACTGTTCGCCAGCCGCTTCGTCTTTGGCTGGATCCCAGGCGTCGGCTATTTTTTTGGACTCCTCCGTGAGCGGAATCCCCATATAGTCGCCCTTCGGCGGAACCACCATCCGAAGGCGCCAGTTTTGGGTGATCACCGAAACCCAATAGCCTGTGCTGTCGAAAGGAGCAGCGTCCTTGGCTGTTGCGGGCGGTCCCCCACGCCTGCCGCCATTCTGCGCATCCACTGTTAGCTGCGTTGCCAACAGCGCTATGGCCATGGCGACCCAAAAGCGCGCACCACCCATTCGGCTCTGGCTCATTTCGCCCCTTTCAGGCTCTTGTAGACGGCCTCAACAAAGTTGTCCGTGGTCCATGGGCCGGTCTTCGACCCATACTGCGGGGCCCACCCTTCCGCCGGGGAAGCTTCCTTTACCTGCTCGAGCGTTTTGCCGCTCTTGATCATGTCCTGAATGATGTCGCGAATGGTGACGACCATGTCGCGATAATCTACCACGTCGCGCTGGTCACAGAGCCTTCCGTGGCCCGGAATCACGTAGGTTCCGCCTTCCG
>JANYJA010000040.1 GCA_025358575.1 Terriglobia bacterium | reverse complement strand
GCGCCGCCGCCGGCAGCGTTAACAACACCGGCATCCAAGGCAGCGCCGCAAGCACGGCGGCTAGCGGGGGCAATAACCAAGGCGTTCTGATTCAACAAACGGGTTCGGTCATCCCCAATCTCGATCCTTCGATTCAGGGATTTCTGCGCTTCGGCCACACCTCAACGCCACAAACCAACGTAATTGTTACTGGAACCACCGCGCTGGTTCAGAGCACGGATGTCGGGCAGCTTCAATTAGCCCAGGGATTTTTGACCGGAACCACTTATACCTTCGGTTACAGCGATGTGAAGCGGCGGACAAATATTTATAGCGATTTATTCAATCCGAACCGCACGGGAAGCCTTTCGCTCAATGTGACGCAGCAGTTGCTGCAAGGTTTTGGAATTGCGGTGAACAACCGAATTATCCGGCAGGCGAAGAATAATATTGAGTCGGCGGATCTGCAGTTTAAGCAACAGTTGATCGCCACCACCACGTCGATCATGAATCTCTATTGGGACTTGGTCAGCTTCAGCGACGATGTGAAGGCCAAGCAGCAGTCGCTGGCGTACAACGAGAAGCTCTACGGCGACAATAAGAAACAAGTCGAAATTGGGACCATGGCCCCGATTGAAATTGTCCGCGCCGAAGCCGCAGTGGCGAGTTCAGAGCAGGATCTGATCCTCTCTCAAACGCGCGTTCTGCAACAGGAAACCATTATCAAGAATTACATCAGCCGCAATGGGGTGTCGAGCCCGTCAGTGGCCGACGCACACATTATTCCCACGGACCGAATTCGTATTCCGGATAACGAAGCGATTCAACCGGTCCAGGACTTGGCGGCCATGGCGTTGCGCGCAAGGCCGGACCTCTCGCAACGGCGGATTGGCATTGAAAACAACAGGATCAACCTGAAGGGCTCGCGAAGTCAGTTGCTGCCGACCCTTGAGGCGTTTGCCAGTTTGGCGAACAATGGTTTAGCGGGAACGCCGAATACACTACCCATTCCTCCCGGAATCGCTAACCTGGGCGGTTTGCTGAACGGCGGAAACCCCCGTTCGACCAACGGCTATTTCCTGGGCGGGTACGGGACATTATTCTCGCAGCTCTTCGATCGTAACTTCCCCGATTACTCGGTGGGGCTTCAGCTTAACATTCCCATCCGAAATCGCGCCGCGCAAGCCGACTACATCCTCGACCAAATCACCGTTCGGCAGGCGGAACTGGCTCTAGTCCAGGCTGAGAACCAAGTGCGCGTGGAAGTTCAGAACGCGGTGATCGGGCTGCAGCAGTCGCGGGCCACTTATCAGGCGGCGGTGAAGAACCGGGTTTTGCAAGAACAGACGCTGGACGCCGAGCAGAAGAAATTGCAATTGGGCGCCTCCACTATTTTTAATGTGATCCTGGTGCAACGCGATCTGGCCACGGCACAGGCGAACGACGTTGCCGCACTCTCCAACTACAGCAAGGCACGGGTGGAAATGGAACGCGCCACCGGCCAGACACTCGCTAATCACAATATTTCGATTTCGGAAGCTTACAAGGGCCAAGTATCGACTCCCCCCGCGTCGCTCCCGCAATAGTCCCAGTTTTTCACGGTCTTACCTTTTTACGCCGCTTCCCTGCTCGGATTTGAAACACCGGAGCGGGAATCGGCGTTTCTTTTTGGTACGCAAGTACTGCGAAAACTAAAAAACCCTTGGAATATGGGCCTTTTTCAGTTTGGCGAAACGATTGCTTTTAGAGCAGCGTGAATCAAAAACACACAGGCTCAAGGCAGACACTTGAAACCCACGCTGTCTCCCTCTCAACAGTAATTCTGCGATAACCCCTTCAAATCTCTGCTTACACCCCCAAAAGAGTCATCCTTGAGCCTGGATTTCTCGCACTAGCGGCTTACCGGGCGTAACAAACGAGCGCGGTAGCCACTTGAGATCCAGTTTCGTCTCCAGTCACACGAACCGTCTCTCGGTCCGCCGACTTAATTAGGTCGTCGAGCGTTTTAGGAGATGTGCTTCTGTTAAGTCCACCAATCTTATAGAATGCGGATCGATGCGTACACTTCTCTCGATTATTCTCGCCGTCTCGCTCATGGCGGCTCCGGCGACGGTGATTTCCGAACCAGCCAAGGCGGGACTAGACGGAGACCGGCTGGCGCAAATCCCAGTCCGGCTGCAGCAGTTCGTCGATAAAGGCACCGTGGCCGGCATGGTCACGCTGGTGGCGCGGCACGGCCAAGTAGGCGCCCTCAACGCCGTAGGCTATACGGATCTTGAGACTAAGCAGGCGATGAAGGTCGATAACATTTTCCAAATTCACTCCATGACCAAGCCGGTGGTTTGCATTGCCGCACTCATGCTGGCGGAGGAAGGCAAGATCACGCTGAGCGATCCGGTGGAGAAGTACCTTCCCGAGTTCCGCGGGCAGTGGGTTGCGGAACGAAAGAGCGATCAAGGGATGACTTTGCGTCGGCCCGCCCGGCCGGTCATCATCCGGGACCTGATGACGCACACGTCGGGAATGATCACGAATCCGTCATCGGGAATTCAGGAATTGCATGGCTTGCTGAATAAAACGCTGGCCGAAGCGGTGCTGGTACTTTCGCAGCAGCCGCTTGACTTCGATCCGGGGACGAAGTGGCAGTACTCCAATTCAGGGATCGCGTCGTTGGCACGCATCATCGAAGTGGTTTCCGGAATGCCGTTTGAAAAGTTTCTGGACGTTCGCATTTTTCAGCCGCTCGGCATGCAAGACACGTATATTTTTCCGCCGAAGGAAAAGTTTCATCGCATGCCGACGGCCTACATTCTGAAAGAAGGGAAGCCGATCAAATACACTTCCGATCCGCTGGGTGAGGGCGCGATGAAATTCCGCGTGGGCGCGAAGTATCCACTGCCGGAGGGCGGCATGTACTCCACGGCGGGCGATCTGTTCACTCTGTATCAGATGATGCTCAATAAGGGAATTTACCATTCCACGCGCCTCCTGTCTCCGGCTTCGATTGAAATGATGACGCGCGTTCACACCGGCGATCTGGCTACCAGCCAGCCGGGCGCGGGCTGGGGACTCGGCGTGTTCGTGGTGCAAGACGCGATGGGAACGCTATCGCTGCTTTCGCCGGGAAGCTACGGACATGGAGGCCGATACGGCACGTTTTTTTTCATCGATCCGAAGAAAGATTTGATCGGCGTGTTCATGATTCATCGCGAAGGCGGGAGCGACGAGCGACAAGCTTTTGAACAGATGGCCGAAGCAGCGGTCTTGGATTGAATCATTGAAGACCGTGCGATCATAATGGTCAACCCATTATGGCCGTATGTCCGTCCTGCGAAGGCGAAGTAACCGAAGGCAACCGATTCTGCCCGGCGTGTGGCATCTCTGTCGCAGTTGACACGTTTGCGACGCGCACCGTTGCCGTCTCCACTGAGGCGATTTCGAAGGAACCCACGCGCCGCCATTCGACCTTGCTGAGTTCAAACCCAAGTTCGAGCGACGGAAGCCGCTTCGTGCCTGGAACGCTATTTGCCGAGAGGTATCGAATTATCGCCCTATTGGGACGCGGCGGGATGGGCGAAGTCTATCGCGCCGACGATCTCACTTTAGGTCAGCAGGTGGCGCTGAAATTCCTTCCTGAAGCGCTGGTTCGGAATGAAGATGCGCTGCGCCGCTTCCGCAACGAGGTTCGGACCGCGCGGCAGGTTTCGCATCCTAATGTGTGCCGTGTTTACGACTTGGGCGAAGTTGACGATCTGGTATTTCTTTCGATGGAATACGTGGACGGCGAAGACTTGGGCTGCCTTTTGCGGCGCATTGGACGTCTTCCTGGAGACAAAGCGGTCGAAATATCGCGAAAGCTGTGCGCGGGTTTAGCGGCGGCACACGAAAAGGGCGTGCTGCATCGCGACCTGAAGCCGGGCAACGTAATGCTGGATAGCCGCGGACAGGTGCTGCTCACCGATTTCGGCTTGGCGGGTCTGGCGGCGGAATTTAGCGGCGCGGAGATTCGCAATGGCACGCCGGCTTATATGGCGCCGGAGCAGATTGAAGGGAAAGAGGTCACGGTTCGCAGCGATATCTATTCGCTCGGATTGGTGCTTTACGAGATTTTCACGGGGAAGCGACCGTTTGAGGCCAACAGTTTGGCGGAATTAGTTCGGGCGCGAACCACAACATCGCCAGTGAGTCCTTCGACATTGGTGCTTGATTTGGATCCGGCGGTGGAACGGGCCATCCTCCGGTGCCTCGAACTAGAGCCTTCGCAAAGACCGCCTTCGGCTTTGGCGGTGTCAGCGGCGCTTCCGGGAGGGGATCCGCTGGCGGCCGCGTTGGCGGCGGGCGACACGCCATCGCCCCAAATGGTGGCTGCGGCGGGCGGCGTGGCTGGATTGAAGCCTTGGATCGCGGTGTTTTGTCTGGCTTTCGCGCTTGCCGGACTATTCGGCGGCGCTTTCTGGAGCGCATATCTCATAGGCTTCGATAAGTTGCACTTGGAGCATTCGCCGGAAGTCCTGGCGGAAGATGCGCGCACGATTCTCAAAACGCTGGGGTATGGGTATCCAGCGGCAGACAGCGCCAACGGTTATTTTTACGATAATGATTTTCTCGACTACGTGAAGAAGAACGACAAGCCTGCGGCCCGATGGAACGAGGTGCTGGCGAACCGGCCGCCAGCCGTCGGATATTGGTATCGCCAAAGCACCGAACCTCTGACCGCATGGAGTTTTAACGATCAGACTCTGGTCCCTGGAATCGTGACGGAAAGCCAGCCAGCGCCGATTCGTTCGGGCATGGTGCAGATGCGTTTGGACCAGCAGGGGCGGCTCACGTTTCTGGAAGCGATTCCGCCACAGATGGAAACGGCGCACGCCGATTCCCGGCCAGTGAATTGGGACGCAATGCTTGCGGCTGGGGGCCTGGAACGATCAAAACTTCAATCCGCCGAGCCGACATGGACGTCACTGGCCGGTTCGGATGCGCGGGCCGCGTGGACCGGGACATGGCCTGGAACGTCGCGTCCGTTGCGCGTGGAGGCCGCGGCATATCGCGGATTACCCGTATTCTTTTCACTGATCGGGCCGTGGACCAAGCCCGACCGAATGCATTCTCAAGCTTCGCAGTCGGGGCAAAAAGTGGCTGAAATTGCGATGGTAGCGATGTTCTTCGGACTGGTGACGGGCGCGGCGTTGATGGCCAGGAAGAATTTTAAAAAAGGAAAGGGAGACCGGCGCGGGGCCTTGCGTTTGGCGGCTTTCACTTTTGTGGCTCATCTGGTTCTTTGGATATTCAAAGGCCACCACGTGCTCACTACTTCGCTGTTCGGACTCTTCGTTGTGGCGGTAAGCGGAGCACTGTTTAATGCCGCGGTTTTGTGGCTTCTCTATATGGCCGTTGAGCCCTATGTCAGACGGCATTGGCCGCATAGCATCATCTCCTGGAATCGCCTTCTGGCGGGTCGAATTCGCGATCCGCTGCTGGGCAGGGACATCCTTTTCGGCATAATTCTGGGTGTGATTTGGATGCTGCTTTTTGAGCTTCGATTTTACCTGGCTCAGAGATTGGGCGATACTCCGGAATTTGCTCACGTTTCGTTTTTGCTTGGTCCCAGGGCATCCCTGGGAGCTTGGTTCACCCACTTCCCAATGAGCGCACAGGCCACACTTCTGTTCTTCAGCCTGCTCTTTTTTCTTCGTGTGCTGCTTCGAAACCAGTGGCTGGCATCCATCGTATTCGTACTGATTTTCGCGGCGCAGAAGTTGGCTAACAGTGAATCCTTGGCGATTGACGGCCCGCTGATGGTAACGGTGTATGGAATTGCGGTCTTGGTGGTGGTGCGTTTTGGGTTGGTGGCGCTTGCGGCCGGAATCTTCACAGTGGATCTTGCCTTAAGCGTGCCAATTTCACTTGACCCCTCCATGTGGTACGAGGGGACCTCCATTTTGATCGTGCTTAGCACCGCGGTACTCGCAATTTGGGCTTTCTACACCTCGCTTGCGGGCCAGTCTATTTGGTCTCAAGACTCCTTTGAATGAAAGCTGAAGCGTGTAGGGGCCGGTGCTGGCGGATGACGGTAGCGGCACAGGCGTCATAATTTTACAGGATTTTTACCGACGGGGCACAAACGCGCTCGCGAGGGCCGCTTGCCAGTAGGATAATTGAATTATCGGTGGCAGCGACATTTACAGAGCTTTTGCCGACGCAAGCGTCTTCTCTTTCCGGGCACCGGCCCGAAATCGACGGCCTGCGCGCGTTGGCGGTGATTCCAGTCATCCTGTTTCATCTTGGCGTTAGAGGGGTCAGCGGCGGATTTGTCGGCGTCGACATCTTTTTTGTCATCTCGGGATATTTGATCTCGTCAATTATTTTCGACGGTCTGGCACGCGGCACATTTACCATCACAGGATTCTACGAGCGGCGAGTGCGCAGGATATTTCCGGCGCTTTACGCGGTGATCGGATTCTGTATTCTGGCGTCGATCGCATTGCTGTTGCCGATTCAGCTGCAGCTTTTCGGGGGCAGCGCGGCGGCTATTTCTTTGTTCTCATCGAATTTTTTATTTCTACGGCAGTCGGGCTATTTCGACGCCGTTTCCTCGCAGAAGCCGCTGCTGCACACGTGGTCGCTGGCCGTGGAGGAACAGTTCTACTTATTTTTCCCTCTGCTGTTACTGCTCTTGAGACGAAGGCGTCAACGGACGGTTGCAGCCGTGCTGGCAGTGATGGGCGTGCTCTCTTTGATCTTTAGCATATGGTTCGCGCGCGCATTCCCGGCCGCGGCTTTCTATCTTCTAGCACCGCGGGCGTGGGAACTTTTATTGGGCGGAGTGCTCGCTATCGGCGTGAAACGGAAACAGCCGGACGGGCGAATTAGCAACGTGGCAGCGTGGGCCGGTGCGCTGCTAATCCTTTTTAGCATCTTCGTCTATAGCCGCGACACCGCGTTCCCCGGTGAGGCTGCGCTCGCGCCGTGCTCGGGTGCCGGGCTGATCATTTTTGCTGGGATCGGGTCGCGAGTGAATCGCGGGAGCCCGGTGGTGCTGCGGCTTTTGAGCCTGCCCGCCGTTGTGTTTGTCGGACTTATTTCGTACTCGCTTTACTTGTGGCATTGGCCGCTAATGGTGTTCAGCACGTGGTATCTGGATCGCAACCTGAATGGGTTCGAGCAGGGGTTGGTGTTCGCGGCAACGTTTGGAATGGCGGTGCTGTCGTATTACTTTGTGGAGATTCCATTCCGCGCGAGTTCGAAGAGGTTCAGCAGGCGGTTTATGTTTCGGGCGGCAGCGGCCGCGATTTGCAGTGTGATGCTGATTGGGCTTGCATTGCGCCAAACCAAAGGCTTGCCGCAACGCATGGACGCCGGGACGGTGAAACTGGCGGCCGGGACTTGGGATTGGGATCACACGCAAGACCGATGCTTCGGAATGGAGGTGGAAACTTTGGCGACGAGCGGGCCTTGTGTACTTGGCAAAGCCGGGGCGGCTCCGTCGTTTTTGGTTTGGGGCGATTCGCACGCGAAGATGCTATTCACGGTGGTAGGCCAGCAGGCGGCGCTTCGGGGGGAAGCGGGAATGACGGCTGCGGAACCGGACTGTCCAGCGATGCTCGGGGTATGGCGAAACGACAGAGTCAACCCGCGGCACTGCCGGGCATTCAACGATGTGATGGAGAGCTATGCCGCACGGCATCCCGAGATCAAGACGGTGATGTTGGTGTCGCGATGGGCTCTCTATGCGGAGGGGACAAGGGTCGGATCCGATGCGGGGACATCGGTTTACCTAGCGGATGTGGAAAGCCGAGAAAAATCGTACGCGGAAAATTTTCGGGTGTTTCAACGAGGGATGGAGCGGACGGTGCGGCGGTTACAGGCGGTCAGGAAGCAGGTGGTGATTTTCGCGGACGTTCCAGAGGTGAGTTCCCTGCCCCCCGAATCGCTGGCAAAGGCGCGGTGGTTTCATCGGACTTCCGATATACGGCCCAAGGTGGCGGATTATATTGCCCGGGAGAAGCCTGTCGAGGATGTGTTTCGCGGACTGGAGCAGCGGCACCAGGTGGGGGTGATTTATCCGAGTGACTTGCTTTGTGGCACGCGGTATTGCGCGGTGGAGGCGGATGGCCGGTCGTTGTATCTAGACGCGGATCATTTGTCGCAGGCAGGGACAAGCAAGATCGCGCCAGTGCTGGGAAAACTATTTAGATAACATCGCAAAACCGTAGAGAGTATCGCCAGCGCCAACAACCAGGTATTGCGTGCCATCTAATTCATAAGTCATGGGGCCGTTGCTCATGGCGTTGCCGAGGTTGCAGTGCCACAGCGGGTCGCCGGTGGTTGCATTTAACGCAACTAAGTTATTAGCGGGATCTCCGGCGAAGACTAAGTTGCCAGCGGTGCTTAGCACCCCGGAACGAATGCCGGAACCTTCCCATTTGTGGCTCCAGCGAATTTTGCCGTCTTTGTAATCAATGGCTTCAAGCATGGACTCGGCGCGACCGCCGCGGTCGTTACCACCCCATCCTTCAGGCTTCTGATCGATATCGTAGATGTAATAGACACTGAATCCGCGTGATGCATTGATGTAGAAGAGGCCGGTGTCGGGGCTGAAACTGGGAGGCGGCCAGTTGGCGGCACCGCCCTGATTGGGAGTGACGAGGGCGCCATCAATCTGCGGTTCTTTGGCTGGATTCGGAATGGGCTGACCCTTCGCGTCCACGCCCTTCGACCAGTTAGTTTTGACGAACTCTTTACTCACTAGATTCTGGCCCGTGGCGCGGTCAAGGACAAAAAAATAGCCGTTTCGGCTGGCTTGGGCGATAAGCTTGCGCTTTTGACCGTTGACTTCTCCATCAATGAGGACAGGGGTTTGGACGGCGTCCCAATCATGGGTGTCATGCGGAGAAGACTGGAAATGCCAAACCATTTTCCCGTTGTCAAGATTGACGGCGACGATGGATTCAGTGAAGAGGTTGTCGCCAATGCGGCGCTTGCCGGCGATGACGGGTTGCGGATTTCCGGTGCCGAAATAAACGAAATTCAACTCGGGGTCGTAGGTGCTGGGGACCCACGTCATGCCTCCGCCGTGTGCCATGGCTTCAGCATTGGGCCAGGTTTCCGAGCCGGGCTCGCCAGGTTTCGGGACGACGGAAAAATGCCATTGGAGGTCGCCGGTTTCGGGGTCGCGCGATTCGAGATAGCCGGGGACATCAAGATCGTCTCCGCTGACGCCGACTATCACGTGGTTGTTGATGACGACAGGAGCTACGGAGCCAAAATATAACTGGTCCAGGTCGCAGATGGACTTATGCCAGCGCGGTTTCCCGTCACTCAGATTGAGCGACACCAAGTTACAATCTGGAGTTTCGAAATAGAGCCATTTTCCGTAGATGCCGACGCCCCGGTTGCCAATGTGCATACCGCCTTTCGATTGCCACGAGTAATTCCAGATCTCGCGCCCTGTGCGGGCGTCAATGGCCCACACCTTGTCGGGAACGGTAAAGTACATAACACCGTCGACGACGAGGGGGGTTGCTTTAATGGCGCCACCGCCTCCGTTGACGCGGTAGACCCACGAGAGGCTGAGAGAGTTGACGTTGGCGGCATTGATTTTAGAAAGAGGGCTGAAACGGCGGCCGGAGAAATCGCCGTTGTAAGTGGGCCAGGAATCGGTGGGAAGGTGCGCGAGCTTGGCGGGGTCGAGCGACTGCGCGTGTAGAGCGGTGATTAGGGCGAATAGAACTGGCAGTCTCATAGGTTATTTCAAAGTGTTTAAATAGGCGACAACGTCATGAATATTTTTGTCGGTGTAGATTTCGAGGAGGTCGGCGTGGGCGGCCAAGGGGTCATGTTTCGCTATTTTCAAAGAAGGCGTGCGCGTCCAGGAGTGATAGTCGCCAGAAGAGTCGCGGAGGGCGACGTTGAAGTCATCGAGATTTACGAGAACACCGGAGACCGCGGGCTGCGAGGGGGCGGTGACGGTCACGGTCACGGTGACGGCGTTGGGGCGCGCGGCGCCTGGACCGCGGCGGCCGAAACCGCCGCTCTGCGGAAAAAGGAACCGCTGCTGCAAAGCGGGGGCATCGTACTTTTTCGCAATTCCGGCGAGATCCTTAGCAGGTGAGTGGCAGGTGCCGCATTTTCCCGCTCCATTGAAGAAGGCGGCGCCGGCGTGGGCATCGCCAGTCAGTACGTTGAGGACTTTGTTGTAAGGGCCGGAGCGCAGAACGTCATCGACGCGCTGATGCAGAAAATGCGAGAGGTCTTCCAGTTGCGGGGCGCTCAGTTTGGCGCGATCTCCGCCGCTCTGCATGGGATGACTTTGTCTGAGGAACGGCCCGATGGAGCTGCCGTAACGGTCATGCAGGACGACGAGCGACCGGGTCAAGTCCGGACCGTTATCAGTGCCGCGGGAGGTGGTGCCGTGACAGTTGACGCACTCGGCAGCGTAGATTGTTTTGCCACGGGAGGCGGCTTCGGCATCGACGACGTGCTTGTCATCGGAACCCACGCCGGTGGCACCGGAGGGGCGCTGCTGCGGCTTCAGTTGGGACGGGCCGAAATCACCTGCCTTGGTCCTGGGCGGGAAGTTGGCGGTGAGGTAATCGAGAACCTGCGCGAACTCGTCGTCGGAGCCCTTAGCTCCGCGGGTGACCATGCTGGCGATGACTTGGGTCCAATCCTGGCGCGTTAGGCCCTTCGACACGACAACTTCAGCGCCGTGGCAGGTGCCGCAAACTTTTTGTGCGGTATCACGGCCGGGAGCGTCCGGAAACTGCATGGACGGCTTGCCTGAGGGGATGGTGCGGAGCTGGCCAGGCTTTTGGGCGCAGAGATAAGCCGCGGCGAGGAGGAAGGCTGCTAGGAATTTTGGCGCGGGCATTAGGCTTGCATCAACTTTCTCAGATAATCCAGATTTCGTTTAGTGTCGGCTTCTACGTCCCCGGAGGGCGAGGTCGTTTCCAGGTTCGCATATCCTTCGAAGCCGATGGCATCTATGGCGCGCAGGATCTCGGGCATGTTGACGTTGCCTTCGCCGAGATAGCCTTTGTCTTTGAAATGGAACATGCAGATGCGGTCGCGGCCGAGGTCGCGAATCTCCTGAGCGACTTCGTAACCGCTGAAGGTGGAGTTGCCAACGTCGTACCACATTTTAAAAGCCTTTGAGTTTACTTTGTCGACCGCATAGCGATTGTCGGCCCCGGAACTGGTGTTTTCGAAACCGAGGATGACACCGGCGCGTTCGGCTTCGGGGGCGAGTTCCTTGGAGAGGTCGATGACGCGCTCGAGTTCGGGGCGCTCGAGCACCTGGCACTTGCCGAAAAAGACAAGCATGAGAACGGGAGCGTTCAAATTTTTGGTGATGGCGATGCCTTTGCGAATCCACATAGGCGCGTTGTCGTTGTTCTTGAGGCAATCGCGGTGCAGCATGTCGAGGTAAGTGGAGTCAAGCGGAATGCCATGTTTTATCGACGCGGCCACCCAGGCCTTTTGACGGGCGCGATCTTCGAGCGGCAGAGTTTTTCCCTCGGCTGAAGTGCCGATGGTGACTTGCACGGCTTCCAGACCAAGCTGTTTGGCAAGCGCGACGGATTCAGGTTTGCCGGAGAGATGGAAGACGCCATCCATCGCGCCGATTTTGAGCTTGGGGGCAACGGCGCCGCGGGCTGTGGCGGCTACGGCTGCGGTTCCGAGAAAAGTTCTTCGAGTCAGCATAGGGTCATTTGGAGGGCGCGAGATCGGCGCGGAAGGTGATGGTGTTGAAGTTGGGGAAAATGGCGGGAATCTTCTGAGTTACTTTTCCAGTGGCGGCCCACTCGGTACCGCGCTGGAAGGTGGTCATGAAGCCAACGCAGCTTAAGGCGGCGACATCGTGACCCATGGTGGTGTGGAAGACGCGCCCGCTGCCATACTTGAGGACCATGAGCATGGGCTCATCGTGGTCGGTGCCTTTGTTGGAAAGCTCGGAATGGGCGGTGGCGAGGACGGTCATATTTTCGCCGGGTCCGCGCAGCGTGGCGTAGAGTTCATCGCCGGCGTGCATCCAGATGGGGGGCAACCCTTTCATGATGGGATGAGCGGCGGCGCGCGTGGTGACAGCAAACGGGAGGCGGGCACCGTGCGCACCAGCACTGCCGGCGGTGGGGTCGGAGACGAGCTTGTTGTCTTTGTAATACCAGAGTGGTCCGGAACTTTCGTTGCGGCCGCGCCAGCCGCCGATGCCGATCATCCGATTGTAGGCGGGCCAGGTGCCGAAGGAGTTGTCGGCAGCGTGAACGATGACGAGGCCGCCGCCGTTTTTTATGTACTGTTCAAATTGAGTTTTAAGAGGGGCGGGCCAGTCGGGTGCATCGTAATTCATAACGATGGCGCGGTAGGCGGCGAAGTCGGGATGGAAGGCGGAGAAATCGCCGCCGGACTGAGGCGCGGTGACTACGGTGACTTGGAAGAGGCCGGTTTCTTCGAGTTCTTTCTTGAGGACGGGGGTGGTTTGCTGCCAGGCGTGGTAGGGGCCGCCGCTCTGCCCGTCGAGAAGCATGACGCGGATGGGGGTGGCGGCTCGGGCGTGGACGGTGAGGGAGACGGCGGCTATGCAGATGGCGGCAGGGACGAATTTCTTCATGGGGTCTCTTCGCAAAGTTTATAACAAGTGGCGGCCAGATCCGTTTTGTTGGGCCTAAGGATTTCGGCGGTATCCGCCGATCAAGGGCGTGAGAGATATGAAGCACACGCTCATCCTTCCCCTGTTGGCGATAGCAACCCTATGCGCTTCCGAAACACGCGAGCCCGCTGGCGCGCTCTCCCCGGGGACGACGTTTTCAAGTGCTTCCCTCCCCGCTCTCTATCAAGAGGTGCTCGGTTGGCTGGATACAACCGCCGAAGGCACAAATGGTATTCAATGGAAGGAAACCGCTGAACAATATAATCTGAAGTCAGGTAGAAGGAAGGCGATCGGAACAGTTGCGGTAAAAGCGCGATTAGAGAATCACGATACCATCTATACCGAAATTATGGTCGACGGTTGGCGCCGGAAAAAGAGGATGGCAGACGTCCGGCCGCCGTGGATGAGCCAGGAGGTCGACATTGTCCGCGGAATTGGTTACTCATTAATGCGTAATGAATACCAAATCGATTCCATTTCGGAGCCAGGCAATCTCGGCGTTCTCAAACTAGCGAGAGAGGGTCGAGAGAACGCAGGCGGATGGAAGTTGGTGATCAATGGGCATCTCATGTCGCCCCGTTTTCGAGAGCAAATCACGATTGACAGCGCTACGGGACGTCCGTTGACAATCGAACGGGTGGTGCTGTCGGAAGCCAGCTTGTTGGAAGAACATTGCCAGGAGATTCGATGGGTACTCGATTTGGCGCCGGCCGGCTTCCAAGGCCGAAGTTACGTTTTGCCGTCCGCGGGCCTATTCACGGTAACCGGGGTGGATCAATCCGCTCAACAGAGTGCGACGAGGTTCGTCGACTTTCACAAGGAAGAGGCGGGCAGATCAATCCGATTCGAAGAGGTTTCCAGTTCGATCCGGTTTCTAACACGCTAGAAATTGGGGGTGCTGCGTAGATCGACGCAGCGGTTGCGCCGCCAACGCTCCGACTTTAAAAAACAAAAGCGCGTTGCTGTAGAACAATGCCTTTTCCCAGGGCGATAAATGTTGTATTAACCTTCTCCTGTTACACTCCGTAAGGTCGAGGTATCGTTTTTCTCACTTATTGGCGTGCCGGAATAGAAGTGCGCACTTGGATAACAAGATGCTGAGTATAAGTGTTCGCCATGGCTGTAGCCGCCCAACCTTCCGTCATTTTCCTCGGAGACTTCTCGAATGAGCGTATCTGCTGGAATGAGCTTGCCGATCACCTGGGCTGGACTGTATGCTTCGCGCCGGATTCCGATGCGCTGGGGGCGACCGATAGTGGCCGAAACGTCCGCGCGGTGTTCATCGACTACGATGTGCGCGGGAAGTTGGGAACAGGGCAAATCAAGCGCGTTCGCGCGCGTTTTGCTGAAGCTCGCGTGGTAGTCTGCTGCGCGCTTGATTCGATCGGCGACCTCGATTTGGCAGAGATTGGAGCCTTCCACGCAGTAGCGCGTCCTCTTAAGATTGACGAGGTTTGGCGAAGTATGGGTTTCGTATCGCAGTGGTGGAAGGCGCTCACCGAACGCTTGCACTTCGCGGCGGCGGCGTAGGCAGGCAACGCTGGCAGTGGCTCAAATTTGTCAGCGCAGCAACCGCCGCTCACGCCGGCGCGAGGTGGCCCGCGCAAGCACGAATAGACTTACGCCGGTAAGTATCACGGTAGCTGGTTCGGGAATTGGCGAACCGGGGACGTCTGAGTTTCCCGACAACGGTGCCGTTGGCAGGAACTGGGCATCCAGCGCGTCCAATTCACCTCTCTTGGTGACAATGGTCGCGGGAGCCGTCGTGAATTCGAAAACCTGGGATTGGCCGGGCATGAGCCCGGAAAAGGACCAGTCTCCGGGATTATCCCCGAGGTCGCCATTGATAGGGGGATTAAAGTTCTGGGCGGGGTACGCAGAGCCTCCCAAGGGTTCGCCGGGAAAAAAGAGCTTGATGCCGCCGAGCGAACGACCGAGATAAGTTGGATCGTAATTTAGATTCTGGACCGTGTAAGACCAGGTCCACAGGGAGGTGTCCCCTTTGAAGTTATCGAGTATGGTGTCGGTAACGGTGGCCTGGACGTTTCCCATTGAATCAGTGTAGGAGTAGGTGTTGGTTGAAATAGAGCCGCAGATGGCTGGCGTCGACGCGCCGAAAATCAGGGCGGCCGCGAAAAGAACTCTGTTACCCATTGGGATAGATCCTCCGTGGATCACCGCATCAGTTGGAACACCGAACGGGAGACGCCCGTATTGCCTCCGTGATGCTTCAGACAGACCGCGGAACACAGCGTCAAGAGCCGCTCCGCTGCGTCACTTCGCGCACTGCCAACCTACCGTGCGCCGGTCGCGCCGCTCTACTCCTTTATGCACAGTGAAGAACTAGGCTTCATGCTGGAATTCGCGGTGCACGGATTATACAGAGGAATCCAAAATGACCTTCAAACACATTCTCTTTCCCGTGGACCTATCCGACCGAAGCGCGGGCGCCGCCCCTCACGTGAAAGCAATGGCCGACCGATTCGGCGCGAAGATCACCTTACTTCACGTCATGGAGCCCCCGATTGTCTACGGCGACTTCGGCTACTTGCCGCCCGGCGATTTGTGTGAACTCGAGCTGAGCCAAGCCAAGGCTCAACTGGCATTGTTTGAGCGGGACGTATTCCCATCCCACAGTGTCGAACGAAGGGTTCAGTCGGGTGACCCCGCAAGCGTGATCGAGGAGCACGTCAAGGAGCGCGGGATCGATCTGGTTATGCTTCCGACGCATGGCTACGGACGATTCCGGAGACTCCTGATCGGTTCGGTGACGGCGAAACTGCTGCATGATCTTTCGATCCCGATTTGGACCGGCGTGCATATGGATGAGCTGGATCGCGCCGCACTCGTACAGTGCAGAAGTATTATGTGCGCCATCGATCTCTGCCCGAAGAGTGTCGCGCTGATGCAGTTCGCCGCAAGACTAGCCGCCAGGTGCGACGCGGTTGTGCGACTGGTGCACGCCGTTCCCTCGGCGGAGATTCGGCAGGAGAAATACTTTGACCTGGAACTGGAGGCGTACTTGAAAAACCACGCCCGTGAGGAGATCGCGAAACTGCAGAACAAAGCGGGGACGCAATTTGACGTGTGTCTCGAAGGCGGCGGGGTTCCCGAGGTGGTCCACGCGGCCGCGCTTCACCATGCCGCCGATCTTGTGGTCATTGGTCGGGGAGAGTTGGGGAACTTCCTCGGAAGACTGAGGGAGAATTCTTACGCCATAATCCGGGAATCGCCTTGCCCCGTGCTGAGTGTTTAGGACCTTAGAATGGTCAATCCGCTATCTAGTCCGCGGTAACTAACGCTTCCCGAACCATCGGCGCGACCCGCGTCCCTAAAATTTCAATGCTCTTTAGCATCTTCGCGTGCGGAAGCATGACGTTAGTCATCTGGAAGCTAATACGCGCGATTCCGCCCAGGGCTTTACTTACAAAGAGAATCTTCTCCGCCACCGTTTCGGCGTCGCCGATGAACAACGCGCCCTTCGGCCCTCGCGTCGCATCGAACTGGGTGCGCGTCGTCGGCGGCCACCCGCGTTCTTTGCCGATCGACGTGAACATGTGGGCAAATCCGGGAAAGAAATCGTCCGCCGCCTGCGTGGAAGTCTCGCCGACAAAGCCCGGCGAGTGGATACCAACTTTCAATTTTTCCGAGCTATGCCCCGCACGCTTCCCCGCTTCCCGATAAAGATCGATCAGCGTACGGAAGCGGTGCGGCTCACCCCCAATAATCGCCACCATAAGAGGAAGCCCAAGGGTGCCCGCGCGAACGAACGACTCCGGCGTGCCGCCCACGCCCAACCAGATCGGCAGCGCAGCCTGAAAAGGCCGCGGATAGATGCCTTGCCCCGTCAAAGCAGCCCGGTGCTTGCCCGACCAACGTACATTAGTGTTCTCGCGAATCTTCAGCAGGAGGTCGAGCTTCTCCGCGAAGAGCGAATCATAGTCGTGAAGGTCAAGCCCGAACAGCGGGTAGGCCTCGACGAACGAACCTCGTCCCACGACCATTTCCGCACGCCCCCGCGAGATCAAGTCGAGGGTTGCGAAATCCTGGAACACGCGTACGGGGTCGTCGGCACTTAGGACCGTAACTGCGCTGTTGAGCCGAATTCGTTTGGTGCGCGCGGCTGCCGCCGCCAGAATGATGGTGGGAGCAGAGTCGAGAAACTCGCGCCGGTGGTGTTCCCCGACGCCAAAAGAATCGAGACCCACCTGATCGGCCCGTTCAATTTCCTCCAGAAGATTCTTCAGCCTCTCGGCGGGACTTATCGTCACGCCGGTAACAGGATCTGAAATCGCAGCTACAAAACTGTCAATCCCGACTTCCATGAAAGCTCCTCAGTGCTGACCCGCGCTTTTTGCGGGCCTTTTTCACTGGAACCGCAAACGCCTTCCAAAACGCTTTTCCGACGCCTTCAGCCAAACTTTCCCGCACCGGCGCGATGTCACGAAAGATATGCCGGTACATCATCGGCCCAAGCAGCAGCGCCAACCCGAGAGTCAAATCCAGATCCACCGGAAAGTGCCCTTCTGCAATCCCGCGCCGCATCAACTCTATTGCGCGTTCGCGCCCAGGCTGCATCAATCGTGAACGCCATTCGTGGCCAAAAGCGACATTGCGCGCCGCATAGGCGATCATGTGCGGCATTAGCCGGTCGTGGATTTCGGATAGCTCCGCGGGTGGCTGGTGATTCAGAAAAGCGATGATGTCCTGCTGCAGGTCCCCGGAATCGAGTGTGGCCGGTTCCCGATCCAGTCCATGCACGCGCGCGATCGACTCAAGGCACAGGGCGTCTTTATCGGCCCAGTGTTTGTAGATCGTGGCTTTACTGACTCCGGAAGCCGCGGCGATGGCGTCCATGCTGGTCCCTTCCAGGCCGCGCTCGGCGAAAAGCTCAACCGCCGTATCCAATACCCGATCGTGCGCGCGGCGGCTGCGGGGGCGCTGCAACCGTTCTCCCCGGCCGTGCTCTTGACTCAAATTTCAATCCGCGAAAACAGGTAGGTTCCAACTCCCAAAAAAATGGACGCAGCCAGCAATAGAATGGCGCCGTCCAAGGCCAGCCCGAAATAGGAAGCATGAATCAGCGTGCCGCGCAGCCCGTCAATTCCATACGTAAGGGGATCCACATGCGTCAGCACCGCGAGCGGCGCCGGCAAATTCTGCAGCGGAAATAACGCCCCCGAAAGAAAGAAAATCGGCATCACCAAGAAATTCATAATCAACTGAAAGCCCTGCATATCCTGCAGCACGGACCCGATTGCCGTCCCCAGCGCGCCAAAGACCATCGCGATTAGCAGCATAAACAGAAATCCCGCGGGCGCGCTGACTATGCTCGCCGGACGAAATCCCGCGATAAGGCAGACGATCAGCACCAGCGTCCCTTGGATAACCGCCACCGTCGCGCCTCCTAGCGTGCGCCCAATCATGATGCGGTAACGCGGCACTGGAGCCACCAGCGTCTCCTTCAGGAATCCGAACTGCCGGTCCCACAATAGCCCCATTCCAGAAAAAATAGACGAGAAGAGAATGGTCATTCCCACCACGCCGGGCGCCATGAACTGCAAGTAGCTCCCGTTGCCCGCTTTCTGAAACACCGGCCCGAGGCCAAAACCGAGCACCAGCAGATATAGAAGCGGCTGTCCCAGCGACGCGACGATCTGCGCCCGCGAACGGCTATAACGCTTAAGCTCTCGCAGCCAAAGAACGTAAATTGCGGCCATTTCCCTAACGCCTCCACATCTTGACGAACTGCCTTATCTGATCCGCGGAATTCGCGGTTTCGGCCCGCACCGTCGAGCCGGTCAACGCCAGAAAGGCCTGCTCGAGCGATTCCGTATTGGTCTGCCGCTTCAGCTCCGCCGGCGATCCTTGCGCCACAATCTTGCCGTGGTCGATCACCGCAATCCGGTGCGCCACACGGTCCGCTTCATCCATGTAATGAGTGGTCAGAAACACCGTCACTCCTTCCGTCTCGTTGAGGTGTTTCACATGCGTCCACAACTGGTTTCGGCTCTGGGGATCGAGACCCAGCGTCGGTTCGTCGAGAAATAGAATCTTCGGAGTGTGCAAAAACCCACGCGCTATTTCGAGCCGCCGCTGCATCCCGCCCGAGAACTGCTTCACCGGCGAATCGCGCCGGTCCCAAAGCTCGAACAGCGTCAGCAGGCGCTCAATGCGTTCCACGCGCGCACGTTTCGGCACGCCGTAAAAAACGCCATGGATATCCATGTTCTCGTACGCCGTCAAATCGCGATCGAGACTCGGGTCCTGAAAGACGATGCCGAACCGTCGACGCACTTCCGACTGATGTGTGCCCGGGTCAAGCCCGTCAATGGAGATCTCGCCACTCGTGGGTTTGAGCAAGGTGGTGAGCATCTTGATCGTGGTAGTTTTGCCCGCCCCGTTGGGGCCGAGAAAAGCGAAAATTTCCGACTTATGAACGTCGAAGGAGATATTGTCGACGGCCCGGAAATCCCCGAAAGTCTTGATCAGGTTTTCAACTCGAATCATGGGCGACCCCTCAAGAAATTAATACTAAACGGTTCAGTTTAGTATGTCAAATTAGGGATCTGGGCTTGATGATGGTTGATCTGGCGTTACTGGTGCCCGCACGAGCGGCGTTAAGCTCTACCGCGAGCCGCTGTTATCCGCAGCCATCGCGAATCCCTGAGTTCCGTGAGGACTTGACGATTGCCCCGGCTTGGGCCGGTGCAAACGCGTCGGAGGACGGTTCGCGCGGGTCGCTGCCAGTGCGCGCCTAGGCGCAGTGAAAGCTAATAGATCGGGCGCGCTCACTTCGTATTGCGCATAGCCATCGAGCAGTTGTTCCCCGTGTTCGAGGGCATCGGTTAATAGATGTGTGCACAGCGCGGGACCTTCCTGAATTGAAACGCGATGCTGCGCAAGTAAAGTTAGATCAGCCGTAAGATGGAAAATGCGATCGGGCTGCTTATTGACCTGTCCCGAGAACGTATACTCGCGCACGCCTAATTTCTGCTGGAAACCTCGATAGGAAAACTGCATCGTTTACTTCTCCTTTGAGAACCGGAACCGAGGTCGACAGGTTCCAGCAGCAGACCGGCGCGTTAAGCGATTCAATCGCTCAACTCACTGCCATGATTTAGAGTAGCACACTACGTTGGGTCACGGCCATCTTCCTCAATCTTTTCAAGCGATTACGCCAGTCACCTCGGAACCCAAAGCAATCCTGATACAGAATAGTGGCCCTAAAACGACAAACGCCGCGCGGTAAGGCCAAAGGCCAAATCCCACGCGGCGTTGAATCAGGCGGAGCTCAACTACATTTTGGGAGCGTCTGCGGTCTTCTTAGCCTTTTTCATCTTCTTGGCTTTCTTTTCTTTCTTGGGTGCCGGTGCGGCGTCGTCAGCGGCAACGAACGAAACTGAACCAAGAGCGATACCGAGGCCGAGGGCCATCACGATGAGCTTTTTCATTTTTGGAAATCTCCTTTTATTTGGACGACCCAGGTCGTCTTTGCGTATCTTATCTAACATTAGGTGAAAGCAAACCTAACTAGCGATTAAATTCACTTAACCTCATGGGCCGGTTGCGGTCACGCCATTGAAGGTTATCACTATCTAACTGATTTGCCAAGGTTTATTGCAATTGGCCACTCGTTTCACCCCCAGCGAGTTTACCCGACGTTGCTAGGATAAAAGCGCCATGAAAACGTCGGATCTCACTCGCTGTCTTGCGCGCCGCACCGGTTTGACGCAGGCCCAAGCCGCCGATCAGCTACAGCGTGTCATTCGCGAGATCGTGTCCCATCTGCGAAAAGGGCAGGAGGCCCCCCTCCCCGGTTTAGGCCGTTTTACCCCCGGCCCGACGTGGGAATTCGAGTTTGACGAGGAAAAACTCAAGCAGGCCCATGCCAAGAAATAGCGCAAGCTCCATCGAAATCGTCGCGTCGCTGGTGCGCGACGCCCTGGGCCGCGGGGCTTCGGTCAATATCGATGGTCTTGGCACTTTCCGCCCCCACGGAACCGCCGGTTTTACTTTTCATCCGCCCTCGTCGCCGAAGGTTTTCATCGCGTACATTCACGAAGATGGTGCCGTGGCCGATCGCATTTTCGATGCACTGTCCTTCTCCGGCTTCGATCCTTGGATGGATCGCCGCAAGCTGACGCCCGGTCAAAATTGGCCCCTCGCCATAAAGAACGCCATGCAGACTTCGGATTTTGCGCTGCTCTGCTTTTCCCGCAGCTCCGTCAAAAAGAAAGGCGGCTTCCAGGCCGAGATTCGGTATGCCCTGGAGTGCGCCGCGCAACTGCCGCTGGACGATATTTTCATCATCCCGGTTCGTTTCGACGACTGCCGCATTCCGCCGCGAATTCAGTGCGAACTGCAATACGTGGATCTCTTTCCCGATTGGGAATTGGGACTGCAGCGCATCCTGCGCGTGATCCGCGCTCAGCTCATCCGCCGCAAAGCCGCCTGATCACATCTTCGCGACGCGCTTCTTTACTTCTTTGGCTTCTTTATCCTCCGGAGCCAGTTCCAGATATTTCGCATAGGCCTCGCGCGCCGCCTTCGGATTCTTCAATTTATCTTCAGCCGCGCCCAGCCTTAGAAACGCCTCCGGCAATTGCGCATTCCACTTGGTGGCTTCCCGAAACCGTTGCGCCGCCGCCTGGTACTTGCCGCGCTTCATGTAGTAGTTCCCGACCTTGATTTCCTTGGTCGCTTGCAGCGGATTAAACGAGTATTCCTTGGGCAAAGAAGACGCGTCTTCTTCCGGTGGAACCTGCTCTTCCTGCCCGGCGGGTTTCGGCTGCTCCTGCGCGATGCCGACTGGGAGGCATAAAGCCAGATGCATTGAAGCCGTAACCACCGTCGCCCGGAGCCTGCGTGACATAATTTAAGTATATTGCCCTCGCTCGAACTCCGAGAAAAAGTCTCCCTGCTGCCTTTCTCGCCCGGAGTGTATCTGTATAAAGATGGCAACGGGCGCGTGATCTACGTCGGCAAGGCCAAAAGCCTTCGCAATCGTGTCCGGAGCTACTTCTCCGAGGATAAACTCTCCGAGCCCAAGACGGGCTCCCTCATCGCTGAAGCGCGCGATATCGATTACATATTGGTCGATAACGAAAAGGAAGCGCTGGCCCTTGAGAACAACCTCATTAAGCAGTGGAAGCCGCGCTTCAATGTGCTGTTGCGCGATGACAAGACTTATCCTTACGTGAAGCTCACCGGCGAGCGCTACCCGCGCGTCTACGTCACCCGCCGTCTGCGCAAGGATGGGTCGAGTTATTACGGCCCCTTCTTCCCCGGCAACCTCGCTTACCGGCTGGTACATTTCATCCACCGCCATTTTCTGGTTCCGTCATGCAAGGTGGACCTTACGCGCTTCCATCCGAAGCCCTGCTTGCAGTACCACATTCATCGCTGTCAGGGCCCTTGCGTCGAAGGCTTAACCACCGACGACGCCTACGCCCGCGCCGTTCGCGATGTGAAGCTGTTTCTCGAAGGACGCCACTCCGATCTCGCCCGCGAGTTGAAAGCCCGCATGGCCGCCGCCTCGCTCGACATGCGATTCGAAGAAGCCGGCAGCATTCGCGATCTCCTCTCCACCGTCGAGGAGATGGAGCAGCGCCAGAAAATGGCTACGGCCGCCGGCAATGACGCCGATATCTTCGCCTACTACGCCGAGCCCCCCATGGTAGCCGTCAATCTCTTCCATATGCGCAACGGTCAGATTGTCGATCGACGCGAGTTCTTCTGGGAGGATCAGCAGGAGTTCAGCGCGCCCGAATTCTTCTCGTCACTGCTGCTCCAGATCTATCTAGACCAGCAATATGTGCCGACTACTATTCACGTGCCGGTTGACTTCGAAGACCGCGCCGTGATGGAAGAGCTGCTCTCTGAAAAGCGCAATCGCAAGGTCGAGATTTGCACCCCCCAGCGTGGCCAGAAGAAGGCCATGCTCAGCTTGGTCGAGACCAACGCCAAGCACAGCTTCGACGCGCGCTTCCGGGTTTTGAAGCCATCGTCAAAAGCCATTCAGGAAGCCTTGCAGGACTCGCTGAATCTGCCCGACGCACCCAAGCGCATCGAGTGTTTCGACATCTCGCACATCCAAGGCACCGACAAAGTCGCCAGCATGGTGGTGTGGGAAGAAGGCCGTATGAAGAAGGCCGATTATCGCAAGTTCATCATCCGCACCGTGGTTGGCAACGACGATTTCGCCAGTATGAGCGAAGTGGTGACACGCCGTTATTCGCGCATTCAGGCCGAGGGGCTCGCGATGCCCGGGCTCGTGCTCATCGATGGCGGTCTCGGCCAGTTGCACGCCGCTGCGAATGCACTCGAAGCCATAGGCATCATCAACCAGCCGCTGGCCTCGATTGCCAAGAGGGAAGAAATCATCTACGTGCTGGGCCAGGAGAATGAGCCCGTAATGCTCGACAAGTTTTCACCCATCCTGCACTTGATTCAATTGATACGCGATGAGGCGCACCGCTTTGCGGTGACTTTCCACCGCACGCGCCGTAACGCCGTGCGGCTCACTTCCGAACTGGATGAAATTCCCGGCATTGGCGTCAAGTCCGTGCGCAAGCTTCTGAAGCACTTTGGCAGCTCCGAGTTGGTTCGCAAGGCCGATGAAGATGCGCTCGCCCTGCAAGTGGGCCGCGCCGCCGCGCGCAAGATCAAGGCCTACTACGCAGCCGAGACGCTGGTCCAAATCGAATCCTAGCGGACCGCTACTGTCGCCCCAGACTTGCTCAAGTTCGTCCCCACCGAGAGCTGCACCGCAACCGCGCCCCCCGGTGCCGCGCCATCGGGAATCTTAGCATTGACCTGCATTAAACCAGCCACGTTGCCCGGTGCCGCACCCGCGTACAGCACCGTCGCAGGCAGGCCACCGATCATCGCCGTCACCGCGAGCAGAGGCTTGGGGAGGATGGTCGACGCAAATTTCCCATCGATGCCGGGCGGGCTGGTCTGCCCTTCGCCCGTTGCGTAAATCGCAACAATCGAGCCGTGCGCCGCTGGGTTCGCAACAGAGTTGATGGTGCCGTCCTGATTCAGAATCGCGCCCTGTGTCCCGGACAAAATGAACACTCCCGGCCCCGCCGCGCCGATCGCAACTGACAGCGCATCCGACCGCACGCCTTGCACTTCCGCCTGAACGCTAACCATCGTCTGGAGAGCCGCCGTATACGGCACCACCACCGCCGTCTGCCCCGCCGAAGCGTAAACGATGGGCGACGGGACGCCATTGAACAGCACGCGCACGCCGCTGAGGCTCGTCGCCACCAGCCCCGATGAGTCGACCGCGCCCCGTTGCAAGACGGCGGGTCCCAAAGAGTCGCCGAAGAGCGTCACGATCTGTCCCGGTGCCACCGCTGTATCGTAAGACGCCGCGTTCACCACGGCCTTCACCACCGGCTTCGGCGCATTCGTCGTTGCCGGAATCACCAGCAGCGTCATCGAGTACGCCGGGAACGCCATCGTTGCGGTCACGCTCACATCGGGCTGCCGCACGATGGCACTCAAGTTCGCCGCGCTATAGCGAAACGCCTGTGCCGTCCCCGTTGCAGGAAAGTTTGCGAGCGCCAGCGTGTCCGCCACATCGCCGGTAGTCTTGTTAATCACTAGCACCGTCAGCGCCGAATCCGCGCGCCTCGCCGCGAACATCGAGAGCGTATCCGGATCGGTGCTTGCCGCCGACACGCTGGTCTCGCCGAAACGCGAGCCTAGTCCGTCGTAGTTCAGGAACATGCGGAAGGCGAACGTGCCCGGCTGTGCGGGGTCGGGAGGCCCCCACAGCGTCGCCAAGTCCAGCCCTTCGCGGCCGAAGATGCCGAGTAGGTCGGCCTGCGCCAGCGCCCCGGTAATGTCGTCCATGGCGCCCCAGTTATATTCGGTGATCGCCAGTTTCGTGCCGGGGTAGTTCTGGTTGACCCAGTCATGCATGCGTGGAATCAGGCGCGGCGGCTGGTTGTTGTCGGGTTGAAGCGCGGAATAGTTCGCGTCCCAAAACCCGCGTGTCGATTTCAATCGCAGCGCCTGCATCGTCGCGTCGCCCGCGCCCGTTCCGAACGAAACGCCCGAGGGAGCGATGTACGCGTGCAGATCGAAGTAATCCAGAATCCGTCGTCCATGCTGCGTTTCGTACTGCTTCATCTGCTGCAGATACCAGGCCGAGAACTCCATGCCACCGTGGGCATTCCGGTCCACCGGATTGTCCCAGTACATGTAAGGCGCTGTATTCCATCCATTCCTCAGGTCTAGCGCCGAAAAGAACATCGATTCCCATCCGGCCGACACCGGCCCGGCAGTAAGCGCCGTCGGGTCGGCGTCCTTTATCGCCGCCGCGTATTTGAATCCGAGGTCGCGCGTCTCGTCGTACGTCTGCGGATTCGGATGCACATCCACATGAACCCCGAACCACCACACCGGCTCGTTGTCGAGGTCCCAGATAGCCACGCCGCCCTGGTTGCCCGGCCCGTAACGCGACACCAAGTGGCGCACCCACTCGGTGGCGAACGTTTCGTCGATGGGCACGCTGGTGTCCGTCGGGTCGTTCGTAATCTGCGTGCCATTCAGAAGAACTCCCTTGCCGCAGTCAGGCGCATATTGATCCACTTCTTTCTGCGCGCCGTACTTCATAACGCTGAAGCTGCATGTGGCGTCCCGGCTCTTGGCGGTCCATCCGACCATCGGAACGGTTCCGATGGTCTTGACGCCGCCTTGATTGTTGCCTTCGATAAAGTGATCGAACTCAGATCCGTTCGGCAACGAACTGGGGTCGTTGGAGTACGGGAAGTTGTGAAAGTAGTAATCGCTCCCGCTGTTGAAAGTGTCGTTCTTCCAGTTGTATCGCGTGGTCGCATCGCCGCCCCACCGCCGCACCCCCAGCCGCATCTCAGAGCCCAGGCCCTTGTCTTGATATCCGTTAATTCCGTAGATATCCGGGCTGATGGGATGCTGACTGGCCGCCGCATCCACTTTGAGCACGGGCTGTGCCAGCACCCAGGATGGCAGCAGAAATAATAAATACTGAATTTTCACTTACTCTATTGAATAGCAGAGATGAAGTTTCTTTTACGCGTTCTGATCTGCGCCACAGCCTGCTGGGGCCAGCCCGCGACTTCCATCGAAGGTCGCGTGGTCAACGCGATCACAGGTGAGCCAGTCCGCAAAGTGAGCCTGACGCTTCGTGCCGAGGGCAAGAGCGTCGCGCACTTAGCGACCTCAACGTTTGACGGCAAGTTCCGGATCGAGTTTGTAGAGCCTGGACATACATGTTGATGGCCGTGAGGGCTGGCTTTTTACCACAGGCCTACGGTGCCCGAAGCCGGAATCGCTGGCAAGGCAGCATGCTCACAGTAGCGGAAGGTGAGCGGATCAAGGACATTGAATTCAAACTAACTCCGCAAAGCGTCGTCAGCGGAAAAGTGGTGGACGAAGATGGCGACCCGATGCCGGATGTGCAGGTCACTCTGTTGAAAACTGGGTATATCGGAGGCAAGCGGCAGATGACGCAGACCGGTGGTGACTCGACCAACGACTTGGGTGAATTTCGGATCCCGAATGTCTCGGTGGGACGCTATTTTCTGCACGCGGAGCCCCAGCGTCGCAATGGGTTCGTTGGTGCGATCCGTTCCAGCGTCAAGGCCGAGAGCGACCGCGACGAGACCTACGTCGGCGCGTATTATCCAGGTTCGTCGGATCTGTCCGCCTCCGCTCCCATAGAAGTCGGGAATGGCGAGCAGGTGAGTGGAATGGATATCCCATCGCGGAAGACGGCCGTGTACCATGTGCGTGGTAAGGTCGTCGGCGCATCTTTGAACACCCGGGTTATGGTGGTCTCCCGAACGCCAGGAAGTTACGAGGCGGGCTACGGCGACATGCTGAAAGCCGACAAGACTTTCGATATCGTTGGCGTGCTACCGGGCGAGTATTTGCTCGTCGCCAGTGCGGTCGATGGTCGCCAGCGAACCGTCGCACATATAACGGTAACGGTGGGGAATAGGGATCTGAACGACCTTACAGTTGCGCTGATACCAAACGCGGAAATCAGAGGCGCATTGCGCGTCATCGGGACGGATGGCTCCGTGAAACCACTCGATGCAGACCTCCGCGTCGCGCTTATGCCGGTCGATCAAACCACGTTGACCACGAGCGTGACAACCTCAAATTTAAATGAGGATGGCACGTTTTCCTTTCCGAACGTGGGCGCCAACCGGTACCGCGTGAATGCACATTCTTCCAACTCGCAGCTCTATCTAAAATCTGTAAAACTGGGCGATCAAGAGGTGCTGGAATCTGGAATCGATTGGTCGCAAGGTGCCAGCGGGACCTTGCAGCTGGTTATGAGCAATGCGGCCGGCGAGGTCGATGGTGTGGTTCGAAACGAGAAAGGCGAGGCGGCGCCAGGCACGATGGTGGTAGTGATTCCGGAGATCCCGCAACCCGACATCGCTTTTCTTTATAAGATTGCGAACGCGGATCAGAATGGCCAGTTTTCCATCAAGGCCCTCGCCCCAGGCGACTACCGGGTGATGGCTCCCGGCGACATCGATCCGAGCGAGGAGTTTGATCCGGAGTTCATAAAGAAGTATGGTGATAACTCGGTCAAGGTAAAGGTTGAAGAAAACAGCCGGCTGCGAATTCAAGTGGCCGTGGGGTCTTTATGAATCGAAGAGAATTTGTAGGGGTGGCAGCTTCGGCGCCTCTGCTGGGGGCGACAGTGGCGGGCAAAAATCAATATTTCGAACTGCGGTGGTTCTACTTCCGCAACGGCTCGCAGCCGCCACGAGCCAACGAATTCTATGAGAAGGTCTGGGCTCCAACGGCCCAGCGCCTGGGCATCGGACCGGTGGGTTTCTTCAGCCCGGTCATCGGCGAGGGCAGCCCGTACATGCTGCGCATCGCTAGCTTTCCATCGATGGGCGACGTGGAGTTCTTGCACTCTCGCATGATGCAGGATAGCGGCTTCGCCAAGCTCTACAGCGAGTGGCACAGGCCGCTCGATCCTGGATATGTCCGCACCGAGAACGCCATGCTGAAGGCGTTTGACGGCATGCCCGCGCTCACCATTCCTCCGGACGACGGCAAGCGCGCGCCGAAAATCTTCGAGCTGCGCACCTACGAATCGAACGATCCAAATACGCTTCGCCGCAAAGTCAAGATGTTCAACGATGGCGAGATGGGAATCTTCCAGCGGGTTGGCATGGCCCCCGTATTCTTCGGCGAAACTATCGTCGGCAGGAATCAGCCGTCATTGACGTACATGCTTTCCTACGATGACTTGGCCGCGCGCGACCGGCTTTGGGCCGCCTTCGTATCCGATCCGGAATGGAAGAAATTGCGGTCCACGCCGGGCCTCTCGGATGCTGAGATCGTCTCCAACATCAGCAACGCGATCTTGAGGCCAACGTCGTTCTCCGGAATCCGGTAAGTCCGGTTTTTGCGACCTTACCCTAAAAGCGTCATCTAAAATAGGCGTCACATGTTCGCTGCTCTTCGGGAACAGATCGAAACTATCTTCCGCGAGGATCCGGCGGCGAAGAGCGTCCTCGAGATCGTTCTATGCTACCCGGGGCTTCACGCCATCCTTTGGCACCGGCTGGCGCACCGCCTCTACGTGGCCGGAGTGCCTCTGCTGCCGCGAGTGATCTCGCAGTTTTCGCGCACTTGGACAGGCATTGAAATTCATCCGGGCGCGAAAATTGGGCGGCGGTTTTTTATCGATCATGGCATGGGCGTAGTTATCGGAGAAACCGCGGAAGTCGGTGATGACTGCTTGATTTATCAGGGCGTCACGCTGGGCGGAACCGGCAATGAGCGAGGCAAGCGGCACCCCACATTGGGCGACTGCGTGGTTGTTGGCGCGGGCGCCAAAGTTCTGGGCAGCATCCGCATCGGAAACAACGTGAAAATTGGCGCCGGTTCGGTGGTGGTGCATAACGTGCCCGATCACTCCACCGTGGTCGGTATTCCGGGACGGGTGGTTCGCACCAAGGTAGAGGTGGGGGTTCTGGAACACGGTACGCTGCCCGATCCGGAGGCGGTCGAGATGGAAGTGCTTCAGCGGCGCGTGTCGGAACTGGAAGAGCAGTTGCGCATGGTGCTCGCCGAGCGGTTCGAACCAGAGACCAGCCGCAAGCGATGAAGCCGGCCGCACTGTTGTTGGCGGCATGGACGTATTGGGTGCAGCCATGCGGCACTGAAAGGGCGCGACTCTCGGGTTGCCGAGCGGATGATCCTGAACTCGCGGCGTGGGCGTTTAAGGCCTGGGAAAAAGCATCCGACGGAAAGCTGACGATCCAGCCTGGAGCTTCTGAAAGCAAGTCGCGCATCCGGATTTATTGGGCTTCGGCCGATTTGCCGCTGTACGGCGAGACTCGTCCGATTCAGGTGGACGGCAAAAGTGGCGCGGAGATCTACGTGCTGCCCGATACCAGCGCCATGGGCAAGAAGATCGCGGAAGCCGCGAAAAACGATAGGCTGTTCCGCGACTCCATTGTTTATCTGACCTGCGTTCACGAAAGTGGTCATGCGCTAGGCCTGCCGCATACGCGAGCGTTCGAAGACATCATGTACAGCTTCGGATTCGGCGGCGACATCGTCGAATATTTCGCGCGCTACCGCAGGCAGTTGCGGAACCGTTCCGATATCGGAATTACATCGGGAATTTCGCCGCACGATCGGGAAAGACTGGCACTGATTACGGCTGAACGTTAAAGTATTGGGGATGCTCGCGCGACTCCGCTACAACCTTGATTTCATGCCGTCGCCAGTTCCCGATCAACCGGGACTGCTGGTCCGCGACTCCTACAAGTATTCCGATGTCACCCTGATCATTCCGCCGGTGCTGGTGGAAACTCTGCAATGCTTTGATGGCCAGCACAGTGAACTGGACCTGCGGAGCGAATTGGTCCGGTTAACGGGTCAATTGCAAGTGAGCGACATCGCGAACAATCTCGTGGACACGCTGAGCCGAAGTGGCTTTCTGGAGAACCAAGTTTTTGAAGAATTGCGGGCCGCGCGGGAGCGGGAGTTTGCCGAGAGCCCGATTCGCGAGCCCGCGCACATCGGGACGGCCTATCCAGTGGAACCGGAAGAACTCCGTGCCGTGATGCGCGAGTACATGGGCGAAAACGCCGCGAGCAACGGAACCGGTGGCTTGCGCGGGATTGCGGCACCGCATGTGAGTCCCGAAGGCGGCTGGCAGTCGTATCGGGCGGCTTACCGGAACCTCAATGCGACGCACCGCGAGAGGACTTTCGTGATCCTCGGGACGTCGCACTATGGCCAGCCGGAACGCTTTGGGCTAACGCGCAAATCCTATGTAACGCCGCTGGGCGAAGCGCGGGTGAATGAGCGGCTCTTTGCCGAACTATCATCGCAGCCCGCGGCCATCCTTGAAGACTACTGCCACTCAATTGAGCACTCCATCGAATTTCAAGTGCTCTTTTTGCAATGGCTCTATGGGCCGGAGATCAGCATCCTGCCGGTCTTATGCGGGTCGTTCGCACAGAGTATTTACCACGGCGGAATGCCCGAGGACGATGAGGGCGTGAAAAGCTTCCTAGCAACTTTGGGCGGCATCGCGGCACGCGAGAGCGACCGGTTGTTCTGGGTTCTGGGCGTCGACATGGCGCACATGGGCCGGCGATACGGCGACGCCTTCGTCGCTACGGCGGATCGCGGCGAGATGACTGAGGTGGGCGCCCGTGACGCCAAGAGGATCGCGGCGATGGGCAACGGCAGCGCTGATGATTTCTGGAATCAAGTACAAGAGAATCACGATGACCTGAAGTGGTGCGGATCGTCTCCTATTTATACGTTCCTCCGAGCCGTTCCGGAAGCCCGCGGCCATCCTTGAAGACTACTGCCACGGG
>JANYJA010000013.1 GCA_025358575.1 Terriglobia bacterium | reverse complement strand
GGATGTCCCGAATCGCGATCTGGTATTCGACGTCCGCTTCAATTCGGCTGAGCCGCAAGTATTCGCCAGCCGCGATCCGAGTGGCAGGCGCCATTTCGCCGCGATTGTGCCATCGACTAGTTTCGGAAGACCCACGGAGTCTTCGCGGCGGGTCGTTATTTTGCTCGACCGGTCGTCATCAATGCGAGGGGAACCCATCGCGCAGGCCCGGAAAGCGATTGACGCCTGCCTGGGAGCGCTTTCCGAGACAGACTCTTTCGGTCTGGTCGCATTCGGAAGCGACGTTTCCACGTTCCAGCCCGCGCTGGTCTTCGGCACCCGCGATTTGCGAGAGAAGGCCCATGATTTTTTGATGCGGGAGCACCCTTGCGGCGGCACTGATTTAACGAGGGGATTGCTTGAAGCGGCCAAACTGTTCGCGGGCGGCGGCGGCGACATCCTGATTCTCACCGACGGGCAGGTAGGCGGCACTGAAGCAATTCTCGCGGATGCGCGGGAAGCCGGCGTCCGCTTGCATTGCATGGGAATCGGCAGCGCCAGTCAGGACCGGTTCCTGACGCTCCTCGCACGGGAGACCCGAGGCGTTAGCCGATTCGTGACGCCGCGTGAGCGTGTTGACGTGCCGGCTGTCGATCTCTTTGCGTCGATGGGGCGGCCCGTCGCTTCGGGACTCAAGGCTGAAGGGAACATTCAGCCTCAGCCGCCTTCCTCGGTCTTCAGCGGCTCGCCAGTGCTGCTGTTCGGCGAATGCGCCGGCGAAGCCGGAGCGGACCGGATCGAGATGAGTTGGACCGGTGGCTCACTAACCCTGCCTATTGATGTCAGTGAGAGCGATATGGCTCAGACCCTGTGGCTGCTTCAAGGTTCGCGGCTGATTACAGACTGGGAAAGCCGGTACCCCAGCGAACATGCCATGGCTCCGCTCGAAAAGCGCAAGCAAAATCGCGTGGCCATGCGCCTTCTCGAGCTCAGCCAAACCTACGGACTCGCCAGCCGCGAGATGTCTCTGGTTGCCGTAGTCACGCGACCCGGCGATCGCCCGGGAGAGTTGCCGCAGACGAGGATCGTGCCGGTCGGCATGGCGCAGGACACGCTTTTCGGCGCCTTTTTCGGAATGTCATTCCTGTCTGACGTCATGAGTCGCCGTCCGTCGGGCGCGATGAAACAGACAGCCTCTGGCTCCATAAGTCCTGGTTTCTTGAGGTCTGAAATGAAAAGCATGCCCGAGACCTCTCTGATCCGGCGACTCTTTGCGAGTAGAAATGCGGCAGTTTTACCTGCCGACAACATTCGGCGGCCCAATACACCCGACGATATCCTGATCGATATCGCTTCCCGTCTGGAGTCCGATGGCGGAATGCCGGGTAAAAATCTAGAAGCCCGCGCGATTGCTACCGTCATCGCGCTCCTGGCATTCCTTTCGCAAGGCCACACCCTGACGAGCGGCGCTTTCCGTTCACACGTGGGACGGCTAGCCGCATTCCTGGAGACGGTTAAGAGTCTTTCCAGCGAACGGCAAAAGATTGCCGCCGCTGTAATTCAACTAACGCGCAAAGGCAGGGCGCCAGCGGGTGAGTGGATCACCCTTGCGAGCACTCCCGGCGATCACTGGAACGCGGTGGAACAAGGCCTGTTCGCGATCAATGCCGACGGGAGGCTAGTGCAGGATCGAGCTTGATGGCAACATCAAATTCCTTTTCCGCCGCCTCGCCCTCCTGAAGTTGCTGCAAGGCTAACGCAAGGTTGTAATGCGCGGCCGCGTACGCCGGTTTCAGGGCGGTGGCTCTGAGCAGAGAGGCTTTGGCTTCAGCCGGTCTGGCCGTTTGCAACCAGACTAAGCCGAGATTATTCCAAGCTTCCGCGAAGTCTGGCTTGCGGCGCAGAATCTCCTGGTAAGTGGCGGCGGCGCGAGTGTAATCATTTTGACTCGTGAAGACGTTGCCGAGTTGCATGCGTGCCTCCAGATGCATGGGGTCGAGCGCGATGGCCTCGGCGAGTTCGCGCGCCGCGTCATCCCATTGCGCAGCAGCCGAGAGCACCAGCGCGTAGTTGTAACGAGCATCGGCGGAATCGGGATCCCACAACACGGCTTGACGGAGTTCAGTAGCGGCTTGCGGGGCGTTGCCGTGCCGAGCGTAGAAAATCCCCAAAGCCATGTGAACGGGGGCGAAGTCCGGTGCGGCTTCCACTGCTTTTTGATAGGCCGCCTCGCTGCCCGCCGCGTCGTTTTGGGATTCCAAGCCAACGGCATCTTGCAACAGCTTGCGCGCTTCGGCACGCTGTTGACGTTGCCGATGTGCTTGCGCGACGCTCTGCATCCGCGCCGTAGAGGCTGCTGTATCCTCGCCGGCTTTGCGCAACGCGATACCCAAACTATATTGAGCTCGTTCGTAATCGGGTTTGAGGCGGAGCGCTTCGCGGAAAGCGGCGATGGCCCGACTGTTGTTGCCGGTGGCTTTTTCGGCAAGACCCAGGTCGCACCAGGCAATCGGGTTGTCCGGCATCAGACGAGCGGCCTCCCTGAATTCCGCCAATGCGGGTGTCTCCTGCCCGGTGCGGCGCAAAGCAACCGCGAGACTCTGGTGGGACGGACCAAACGAGGGCCGGAACGAGACAGATCTTTGGAATTGGACCACGGCTTCTTTGATACGTCCCTCTTGCCCGAGCGCGATGCCGAAGTAGTATCGGGCTTCATAGTCGCGGGGACGGCGCGGGACACAATGGTTGAAGGTTTCGATGGCGGTAGAAGGCCGGCCGGATTGCAGGTAAGCGCGCGCCAGCAGGCAAGCGATCTGGCTATCGGCGGGGTTGAGTTTGCGGGCCGCTTCGAGCTCTGAGACAGCGCCCGCGATTTCGAATTTAGCCAGCATCTGGCCGCCGAGGCTGAAGTGCTCCGCGGCGGTCTGAGCGTGGACGGCCGCGGAGGCAAGTGGGACGAGGAAGAAAACGCCCGCCCGTTTCGGTCTAGAAAACAAGCTTCAAGCTTAGCTGGCCAATGCGCGGCGCGCGAGCACTGGTGACTACGCCGAAGTTCCCGCTGGAGAAGTTGCCCGACGGGTTGCTGAATTGCGTATGGTTGAAGACATTGAAAAACTCCGCGCGGAATTGAATCTCGGTGGTTTCAGTAATGGAGGCGGACTTCATCAGAGCGAAATCGGTGTTGACGATGCCGGGGCCATGGAAGAAGCGGCGGTTCGCGTTGCCAAACGTCCCCAGCGCCTGAGCGGCGAAGGCGCCAGGAAGGAAAAAGGTGTTGGCCCCGTTGGGGCCTGACTTGTGAGGGTCTTGGGTAACCACGCGACCGATTAGATCCGGTACGTCAGTGCTTCCGCTGCCGACCAATGAGATATCCGCGCCGCCTTCGCTGAGGCCAATCGGAAAGCCGGTGGTGAAGCGGGTGATTCCGATGAAGTTCCATCCGCCGACCAGGCGCTTGGAAACTCCGGTTAGGTGCCGCCCAAAAGGCAGCGCCCAGTTGTAACTCGCGACAAAATTATGCCGGACATCGAAAGCCGAAAGGGCGCGGCTGAGGCGGTAATTCGTGAAATTGACCCAGTCGCCAAAACCGGAAGCGTTGTCGATCGACTTCCCATAGGTGTAAGCGGCGAGGAAGGTGACATCGGCGGCCTTGCGCTCGGCGCTAATCTGCAGCGAATGATAGTTCGAATTGGAGATATTCGCGGTGTAGGTGTTGCCGGTGCCAAATGCCGGACCGAGCGCATTGCGAGTACCGAAGACCTGCGTGCCGTTCGGTCGCGTGAACACGGCGGACTCGAGTCCCGGCCCGCAGGTGGGCGTCGCGCCTTCGGCAGCTAGTTGCAGACACTCCTTCGGATCGCCCGGATTCGCATCATATTGAGAAATCAGGCGATGACCCTGAGTGCCAACGTACGCGAGCGTAAGCACGGTGCTGGCAGACAACTGCCGCTGAATCGAAAAGTTGTAGTGCTCGGCGTAAGGCAGTTTGTTGTGGGTGGAATACCCCGGTGAATAGGAGATCGGGAGATAGATTGAATAGTCGAGCGTCTTGTTCGCCGGCGATCCAGGCTTCGGGAACGTGAACGGGAAGCGCTGTGTCTGCGAAGTGCCGTCGGCGCGAGTCCTGAACGGCTCGTCGAACAGCGGCGGCACCGGACTTACCCAGTAGAGACCGAAGGGCGCGTCACCTACTTCATAGAAAAGGTTGAGATCTTCCACTGAGGTGTAGTAAATTCCGAAAGCCGCCCGAATACTGGTCTTGCCGGGGCCCCCGAGTAACTTGCCAAGCACGCCGTCGGTGAATCCAGGCGAGTAGGCGATCCCGATGCGGGGCGCGAAGTTGTTGTATTTGGTTGGCGCGAGTGTTTTGGGGATACCTGGGTCGCCCGGAACAACCCAGCCTAGGGGAGCGGTCGGGAATTGCGTCGACTGCAGTCCCGGAACGATGGTCTCGATCTTTCCCTGTGTGTCATACCAAGGCTGGCTAAATTCCCAGCGAAGCCCAAGATTAATGGTCAAGTTAGGCTTCAGTTTATAAGCATCTTGACCGTAAACCCCAGCATAGTGAGAGCGGGAATCGAGGAACTGTTGACTGCACTGGTTGTAGCTGGTGGGGGCGCCCAGCAAGAAGTCGGCAAAATCAATGCCGGTCTCAAGGCCGGCGAAAGTGAAGTCGCCATTGGGAGCGCAGGTGTTCCGTTCGTTGATCTGTAGAGAACGGAACTCGCCTCCAAACTTCAGAGAGTGCGAACCAACCACCTTGGAAAGGTTGTCGGAGAAGTGCCACGTGTTGTTAGGCTGATACGTGGTGAGGGTGGGCACTCCAATGGAAAAGTTATTGAAGTAAAGCGGTGGCACGGTCTGCGGAAAACCCGCGGGCCCCGACGGATTAATGCCGAGCGTGCCGAGGCCACTTACGAAGCCTAGGTCTGGAAGCTTTGCGAAGCTCCCACCGGGCTTGGTAGTGGTAGTGGCGGTACGGAAGAAGCTGACCCGGAATTCGTTTACAGTGGTCGGGCTAATGGTTTTGACATTGCTCATGGTGCCGAGATAAACGCTGGTCGGCGTCTCGGCCGGGAACCCCGGAACGCTTGCGGCGGCCAGTGGCGCGTACACATCGGACCAGTCGTGATGCATGTAGAATGACCAGTTGCCGGTACGCTGGTTATTGAAATCGACGCGCTCGCCGATCTTGTCATCGCTCACTCTGCCCTTCTGACCGGCATCCGCGAAGTAGCCATTGGACTGATTAGGAACGGGGATGTAGGGCAAGAGACCGACCGCTGGTTTGGACCATGCGCTCTTCGGGATATTGCCAGTTGGGAAGACGTCGTTATAAGCCTCATTGTTGGTGACGGCATAGCCCAGTCGCCGCGACAAGACTTGCGCCCAGTAATCGCCCTGGACGTTGCCAGAAAAGTTGCCAGCGCCGAAATTACCGCTGCGCGCGTCCAAAGATGGCACTAGCACCAGACCCGTGCTGGCCCCTTCCACTTGGCGTGTTCCCTGATAGTCCGTAAACCAGAACAGTTTGTTTTTCCAGAACGGGCCGCCGACGGCGAAACCAAACTGGTTGCGCCGCAGCTCGCTTTTGGTTGGATCGAAAAAATTTCGGGCGTCGAGTTTGTCATTGCGCAGGAAATCAAAGGCCGCACCGTGAAACGCATTGGTGCCGCTTTTCGTAATGGCGTTCATCACGCTGCCGCTGAAACGCCCGTACTCGGCATCGAAGCTGTTGGTGATCAAACGGAACTCGGCAATGGAGTCGAGGTTCGGAATGGCTCCCGCCCCCATGTTGCGGCCTTCACTGACATCGCTGCCATTCACCAGGAAGGCGTTGGCGGTTTCCCTTTGTCCGTTCACGGAAACGTTGCCCGCCGAGAGGCCGCCAGAGACGGCTCGATCCTGCTGAATCGATCCGGATGTGGTGGGCACGACGCCCGCCTGCAGGCCCAGCAGATCGATGAAGCTGCGCCCATTCAGCGGCAGCGACAGCAACTTCTTGGTCTCAATGACGTCGCCGAGTTGAGTGTTCTCGGTTTCAACCTGGAGCGCATTGGCCTCCACGCTAACCGCTTGTTTGATGCTGCCGACTTCGAAAGTCACGTCCACTTTCAAGCGGTCGTTCACTTTGACATCAATGTTGGTGGTGAGGAAATCCTGGAAGCCTGCCGCGCTCGCTTGCACGCGGTAGGTTCCGGGCGGAAGAGCCAGCAAGCGGTACTCGCCGTCCGCTCCGGAGGTTGCCTCTTTCATCAGGTTGGTCTCTACATTTGTGGCACTGACGCGGGCACCAGCCACGGCAGCTTGCGATATGTCGCGCGTCGTCCCAAAGATGGATCCGGTGACGTCCGCGCGCAACAGCGCGGCGGAACAGGCGACAACCGCGAAAATTAGCGCGAACCTTCTAATTTGCATGCGAAACCACTCCTTTGTGTATTGCGGCGATTATGATATGTCGTACATGATCAAGTCAAGAAAACTAAGCGTGGCACTATGCTGGGTGCCACTAGTATCGGCGGTTTACTCGAACGCGGAAACCACCAAGGCGGTGATGCCGCCCGGCACCAAGGTGGCCGGGCCTTATAGTCCAGGGATCGTGGCTGGAAATTATCTCTACGTCTCTGGGCAGGGCGCGAAACAGGGCGACGGCACATTTCCGCAGAATGCAACGTTGCAATTGCGGCAGTGTCTCGAGAACCTTCAGATTATCGTAAAAGCGGCTGGCTTCTCAATGGATGGTCTGGTCTATGCGCAGGTCTATGTGAGCGACAGCCGAGATTTCAAGGAAGTGGAGAAGGCATGGGCGGAATACTTTCCAAAAGGAGGCCCAGCCCGTTCGATCATCGGGGTAGCGAACCTTCCGGAGAAGACGCCGGTGGAAGTGAATGCGGTGGCGATTCGGGATCCGGCGCTTCGGAAAGAAGTTTTCGTCGACGGCCCTGGCAGCCCGGTGCCGGATGCCGTGCTCACGCCCGAAAGAGCATACATCGGCGATTGCCGTGCCCCGCACGGAGGCCAAGCCGCGGCGGAAGTCCATGGTGCGCTGGAGCGCATGGGCAAGGTGCTGAAGGCGGCGGGCCTCGACTACGCTCACATGGTCTTCGTGAATCCGTTTCTGACCAGCGCTGTCGCCTATGAGCCGATGAACCAGGAGTACGCAAAATTCTTCGAGTTCGGGAATACGCCCGCCCGCGCCACTATCAACGTGGCGGCTTTACCCGACGGAGCGAACATCGAATTCACGGGCGTCGCCGTACGGGACCTGAGCCTGCGACGCGCGGTGCGGCCCAAGAACATGCCGCCCAGTCCCACAGCCAGCCCCTGCGTGCTGGCCGGTGACACGTTCTACTGCTCGGCCAAGTCTGGGTTCATTCCGGGACCGCGCAGTGGCATCTATGCCGATAGCGTGGAGGGACAGGTCCGGCAGACCATGCGCAATCTGCTGGACGGAATGGAAGAAGCTGGTTTCAATTTTGAAGATGTGGTCGCCGCGAACGTTTATCTCGATGACATCGCGGACTTCCCCAAGATGAATCGCGTGTACAAGCAGTACTTCGGTCAAACGCCGCCGACCCGCACCACCGTGCAGCAGCGCGCTCCGGCCGAGCGCAAGACGAACGATCAAGAGCAGTGGCCGACACTCGAACAAATTTCCGTGGTCGCAGTGAAAGGCCCGCCGAAATACGAGTTGCAGGCGAACTCGCCGAAGTTTTGGGACCTGATCGAGCGGGGAACGGAACTGCACACCGTGGCCTCGGGATTCGGCTTCACAGAAGGCCCGGTGTGGGACCCGCGCGGGTTTCTTTATGTCAGCGACGAAACGATTAACAAGATTTTCAAGCTCTACCCCGACGGGCGCCATGAGGACGTGGTCAGCCTCGGTGACCCGGACGGCAACACCTACGACGCCAAGCACCGGCTGATTGATTGCGCCAGCGTGCTCCGCGCCATCATCGCCGTGGAGCCCAATGGGAAGTACACCGTGCTCGCGGACCGCTTCGAAGGCAAGAGGTTCAACAGCCCAAATGACGTGGTAATGGGACCTGATCAAGCGCTCTACTTTACGGATCCTACACTGGACTTGGTGAAAGGAGAGAAGCAGGAACTGCCGTATCAGGGTGTTTACCGGCTGGGTTTGGATGGTTCGGTGCGGCTCTTGATACGCGATCTGGCCCAGCCGAACGGTTTGGCGTTTTCGCCCGATGGACGTAAGCTTTATGTGGACGACAGTGAGCGCAAAGATATTCACGTTTACGATGTCCGCAAGGATGGCACCGTGCGCAATGGCCGCCTGTTCGCGAAGCTCGATGGGCCCGGCGACCCCGATGGCATGCGCCTGGACGTTGACGGTAATCTGTTCGTGACCGGGCAGGGCGGGGTCTGGGTGTTTGATCCGTCCGGACGCCACTTAGGAACGATCCGTCTGCCGGAACAAACCGCGAATTTAGCCTGGGGCGATGAGGACTGGAAGACGCTCTACGTCACATCAAGCACGTCTGTTTTGAAACTGCGGACGAAGACGACTGGCTTTGTCCCTTATCGATAACGGAAGGTTCAGCGATGTTCCGTTTTCTATTTGCGGACGGCAAAAAGACTGAAACCGGAGAGGCGCGTTATAACTTGCGTGCAAACCAAGCGTTCACACGCTCTTTTTCTCGACAATAACCGATTGAATATCCTAATGGCCGCAGTGTCAAAACTACCCTTTTCGAGATACGCGCGCGATGGACACCCAAGGAGGAGCACAATTGACACGCGAGGAAAAGGTTGCAGTGGTCGAAGCCTATCTGAATGGGCTGGTCAGCAAGGATATCTCCAAGGTACCCTTTGCGACCGACATCACCTTTGAGGGGCCGCGTGTTCCCCCACTCTCCGGTCGGGAGGCCGTGGTTGGATTCCTGAGGATGATTCTCCCGGCAATTCAGGGCATCCAGATTAAGCAGCACATCGTAGAAGGAGACTACGTCGCCACTGTTTTTGACATGGAGACGACCGATGGAATAGATCGCGTGTTCGATCGCATACGTTTGCTCGACCGTGAACTGAAGGAGATTCACTCGTTCTACTATCGGGCCCAGTGCAAACGAACGGCTAGTCGATTTGAATGGCGACGGCAAGATGGACCTGGTGGCGGCGAACCCCTACAGCAATAGGATTTCGGTGCTGCTAGGGAATGGCGATGGCACCTTTCGCACCCCTGTGGCTTATAACGCGCCGAAGTATCCGAGCGCGCTGGTGGTGACGGATCTGAATGATGACGGGCGGCCGGACGTCGCGGTGCTGGCAAGATTCGGCGATCAGTTGGGCGTCTTCCTATCGAATGGGGACGGGACGTTGAAGCCCGCGTTGACCCAGTCCGCCGGCGGGGCGGGGCAGGCGCTGGCGTTCGCCGATCTGAACAATGACGGCCACATGGACCTGGTGGGGGTGGACTTTACCGGTAATGCCTTGTCGGTGATGTTTGGCAACGGCGATGGCACGTTTCGCCTGGGTGGGCGATCTCTGACGGCAACGCAGTCGGCATCGGTCTCCGTGATACCGCTGTTGGATGGCACCAGCCTGATTCTCACCAGCGATGGGAATACCGGCAATATGGTGGTGCAGGTGGCGGCGCTGGATGGAACCTCCTCCACACCCGATGCGCTGGATGGCGGAGCGAGATTGACGGCTGTGGCCGCGGGCGATCTGAATGGCGACGGCAAGCCCGACGTCGTGTGGACCGACGGCGGGGGCATGCGCGGTTTTGGTCGCGCTCAATACCGGCGGAAATTTTGCGGCACCCAAAACGACGAAGCTGGCGAGTTCGACTGCGCCTACGGCTGTGACGATTGCCGATTTAAACGGAGATAAGCGCGGCGATTTGATCTTGGCGTTGCCCGGCGTGAGCGGCATCGGCGTGCTGCTGTCGGGCGCCGACGGGACCCCGGGCGCGATGCAGCAGTACCCGGTGGGCGTCGGTCCGGTCGCCCTGGCGCCAGGGGATTTCAACGGTGACGGCAAGATCGATGTGGCCGTAGCCTACACCGGATCGTCTGACGCTACGGGCAATCCGGGCAACGTTGGTGTGCTGCTGGGCAAAGGCGATGGAACCTTTCTCGCATCCGTGAATCTGCCTTTGCTCGCCGGGCAGAGCCCCGTCTCAATCACCGCCGCGGACTTCGATGGCGATGGGCGTTTGGATCTGGCGGTGGCGACCAAGGCAGTGAGTTTGATTGGTCCCGGCAAGATCACGATCTATGCGGGGAAGGGCGATGGCACCTTTGCGGCAGGCCGTGATGTGCCATTAGCCGATCCAACGAATTATCCCGAGTTTGTGACATCGGCGGATCTGAATGGCGATGGAAAGATGGATTTGGTAGCGCTGCTGTACGTGCAGAATCCGGTCTGGGTGGTGGCGGGCTTCCTGAATCGCGGGGGAGGCAACTTCACGGCGACGGCTACCACGCCTACCGAGTTCGGCCCAATCACCGCTGTGGCCAAGGACTTTAATGGAGACGGCAAAGTGGATCTGGTGGTGGCACATTGTTGCGGACTAACTGATACCACTACCCTGCTGGGCAATGGGGACGGGACGTTTCAACCCGACGTGAATCACTTGTCGGTGCCTTCACCGGTGGCTCTGGCGACCGCCGATTTCGACGGGGACGGGATGCCCGATCTGATCATGGGCGGCAACCGGGACCAGAATCTGGGCGGCGTGGTGGCGATGATGATCGGCGCTTTCCCGGCGCCGTCGAACTTGCTGGTGGTCTCGGCCGCCGATGACAAGGTGACGAACATCGCGGCGGACTCCATCGCGAGCGCGTTTGGAAACGGACTGGCGTTGACCACGGAACTGGCGTCATCGGCGGCACGGCCCACGACACTGGCGGGAACATCGGTGCAGATTCGCGACTCGGCTGGCGTGAATAAGGCGGGCCTTTTGGCGTACGCGTCGTCGACGCAGGTGAATTTCGCGGTGCCGCCGGGGCTGGCCAATGGCGCCGCAACGGTGACGATTCAACCGCAGGGCGGCACCGCGATTAGTACGACGGTGAATATCGCGACGGTCGCCCCGGCGATCTTCAGCCTGAATGCGGGCGGCCTGGCAGCGGCGCTGGTGTTCCGAGTGAAGCCGGACGGATCGCAGTCGGTGGAGCAGGTGTATCAGGTGAATGGTTCGGGGCAGGTGGTGGCGAGGCCCATCGACCTGGGACCGGTTATGGATCAGGTTTACCTGCTGCTCTTCGGCACCGGAATAAGGCAAGGCAGCGGCGCGAAGGTCAAGATTGGGGGAGTGGATGCGCCGGTTTCGTATGCGGGTCCGCAAGGTCAATACTCCGGGTTCGACCAGGTGAATGCGTTGCTGCCGCGTAGTCTTGCCGGCAAGGGAAGTGTAGCGGTGCAACTGATGGTGTCCGGCGTCGCGGCGGGGACTTCGGTGGTGACAATCCAGTAAGCACTGTGACGGCGAAAAAGGTCCGGAACTGTAGCGATGGCTGTTCAGTTCAACCGTAGGGCGGAGTGCGGTGGGTTGCTTCCGGACTCGCATCCAGGCATCGACAGAATCGTCCGGGCGGCGACCGGGGTGAACTCTCATTTCGAGTGATTATTGGCGGCTTCCCTGGTGACTGCCAGCGATCAAGAGATAGCTGATGCAAGGACAGCTCTACACGACAGGTTCAAGGTCGATTGCGTGGCACCAAACTATTGCACTGGCGAACCGGCGTATGCCGCCTTCCAAAAGCATTCAGAGATCTGGCTATATCTACTCTGGATTGGGAACGAGAGTCCCGGCGGCCGATTCCACTTGACGTGTCACGCCCTAGTCGTAGATGTGCCTTCCCGCTGACTTCGAGCGGATTGTCGGCTAATCGGAAACTGAACAATTTTGCCTTGTCCCGAAACTTACCCTTTGCGGGACGCGCTCGCGGTGGCCGGTGAAAGACCGTTCGCGGAACTAAGAGCTAGTGTAGTGCGTCAGAAAGAGTGAACCTTATCGAGTGATCGGCGTGCGCGCGTGACTTTCTCAAGGATGTCGGATGCCCTGGCAGTCCAGATGAAGGGCTTCGGGTCGCGGTTGTGTTGTGCGATGTATTGCTCGATCGCAGTGATCAGTTCGGGCACGCTGCGGAAGATCCCGCGACGAATCCGATTGTGTGTGATGTCGCGAAAGAAGCGCTCCACCATATTCAGCCACGATGAACTTGTCGGCGTGTAGTGAACATGAAATCGTTTATGACGGTGGAGCCAGCGCTGTACATTCGGATGCTTGTGCGGGCTGAAATTATCGGCGATGACATGGATTTGTTTATCTGATGGTGTCTGGCGATCGATCAGCCGGAGAAAGGCAATCCAGTCTTCATGGGTATGCCGATCCCGACACTGGCTCAGCACTTTACCGTTGAGCGTGTTCAGCGCCGCGAACAAGGTTGTTGTTCCATGCCGCTTGTAGTCGTGGGTCATCGTGGCGCCCCGGCCCTTCTTCATCGGCAGGCCTGGTTGCGTCCGGTCAAGAGCCTGAATCTGGCTCTTCTCATCTATTGAAAGCACAATCGCGTGCTCAGGCGGATTCAGGTACAGGCCAACGACATCTTCGAGCTTTTCGGTGAACTGCGGATCGTTGCTGAGTTTGAAGACATCAACCCGATGCGGCTTCAATCCATGAGCGTGCCACACCCGCCGTACACTGGCTTCACTAACGCCAACAGCGCGGGCCATGCTGCGAGTGCTCCAGTGCGTTGCATTCTGTGGTCGTCCCTGCGTTGTCTTACGGACGATCTCTTCGGAGTTCAGCCTTCGCGAACGGCCTGGGCGAGGAGCATCCCGCTCAATTCCAACGATGCCAGCTTTTAGAAAGCGAGTTCGCCAGCGCGCGACTGTTTGGCGGCTGATACCCAACTTCCCCGCGATCTCCAAATTGTCAGCGTTCTCGGCCGCCAGCATAATGATGCTGGCGCGCTCGGCGAGGCGTCGCTCGACTTTGCGCCCGCGCGCATACGCACCCAACTGCAGTTTCTGCTCCTCGGTTAATGAAATGCGCTCAGCAACTCGCAACGGTTTGCCTCCTACTATGACAACGCGACGAGACGCTGATATGTTACGTTATTTCTGACGCATTACACTCGTTGAATTCAACTGCTCTATAGACGGTGAGGTGCGGGAGCTGCTCTCAGCGCTGTGCCTCAAGGTCAGAGTGTTTAGTTTTCCTCAGATTGCCCGGACCTGGCCAAACACAGTCGCTGCGCTCAGGCGTCTTGAACGTGATGGGCTGATCTACACGTTTACGGCTTTTGTTCATCCCGAATTGGAACTTGTACGGCCGGTCGCGAAGTGGACAAAAGGGAAGGGGATGAAGAAGCCCCCTCCGAAGGTCGCAAAACGCCTGAAGTGATGGATGATGGAATTCGTGGGCTAATGGATGACTAGGCGCTTAAAGCGAGATCCGGATTGGGCCCGCTTGGTACGGTCACACAATGACGGGGCAGGCCCCGAAATTGTGAGGTCTGAGTGCCGGTGGAATTGGGTCGAGTCTGGTGACTACTTTTCAAACGCCTCAGATCTGACTCAGCCCACCATCCACGAATAGCTCAATGCCGTTCACATAGGCGCTATCGTCGGATGCAAGGAACAAGACAGCCCGGGCAATTTCATCCGCTGTTCCGGCGCGTCCAAGGGGAATGCGCCCGCTGGCTTGCTGGACGAATTGATCGATCTGGCTTTGGGTCATGCCAAGAGAGGTGTTGTAACCGGCAGTAGGCACCACACCCGGACTTATTGCGTTCACGCGAATGCCTTTTTCCTTCAGGTCGACGCACCAGCTTCGAGCGAACGAACGGACTGCCGCCTTCGTTGCGCTGTATACGCTGAATGCTGGGTCTCCGCTCACGCCGGCAATAGAAGCATTCAGCACGATTGCCGCCTTCCAGCTTTTGTGACATGTGGCCTCCTATGGAAAATCAACTTCTCAAATTTTTGCAGACCTTTCATTTGGGGACGGCTTTTGCCCAGGCCAAATGCTAAGCGTCTGACTCACGACTGCTATCAGTTCTTTCCGAGTCGCTCCCGTCGCTCCTTGAACAGACAAACCGACGTTCACTGTTTGCAGGAACTGTGCAAGTCTTGCAGCATCAGTGGCTGAGGGAAGTTCACCCTCCAGGATTCCTCTTTCAAACCGCTTTCGCAGCGAAGCGAGTCCGGCTCTTCTCTGGTGAGAAAATTCCTGTGCCAGAGGGTCCGAGAGATCCCCGGATGACATGGCGGAATGAACCCACAAGCAAGTTGGTGGGGTACTTGTAGCGCTGATGAGGTCGACGATGCCGAGCAGGATATGGCTTGCCACCTCAAAGGTAGTTTTCTGCCGGAGAGCTTCTTGCAGATACGACGCAGGACCTTTGAAGTACCGCTCAAGGGCGCGGCGCAACAGCGATTCCTTATTTCCGAACGTCGCGTAGAGGCTAGGGCGATTGATGCCCATTGCCTCCGTGAGGTCGGAGATGGAAGTCGCAACGAAGCCTTTTCGCCAAAAGAGAAGAAGGGCTTGGTCCAAGGCTTGGTCTGGGTCGAAGCCGCGGGGCCGTCCGACGGCGGACGCCCCTTTTGTTTCCGTAGCTGTTCGGCGGGTCCGCATTGACAAATCGTTCAGAATAGATAATTATATACCAACCGGTACAAAATGCAAATTGCCGACTTTTCGCAGTGCAAAGGAGATTTCAGAATGGCTAGCACCAAGGGTGAGTTTCGCTCCTTCCCCGCATTCCAGCCGCACGAAAGAACTTGCATTGAAACGCGCCGTCCAGGAGTCATGTAAAGATGCACGACAGCATTTCGACCTTGCTCACCCGCAATCTTCACGACGTCTTCGGTGAAAACGATCCCGCGCGTCGACGTGCGGCTATAAACGAAATTTTCACCGATGATGTCGTGTTCTATGACCCCAACGGGGGTGTCTATCATGGCCGCGACGAGATTGACCGCTTCGCAGGCGCGATCAAGGCCACTCACGCTGACTTTCAATATCAGCCAATTGCCGAGCCAGAGGAATTAGGCAATGCCGGGCGGGTCAGATGGGTGTCGGGCCGCGCGGGGGAGGCACCAGCTTATGCCGGAACTGATTTCGTCATTGCCCGAGATGGCCGCATTGCCGCCATTTATCTCTTTTTCGACAAGCTACCCTGACTCGGGCGCTGGTTCACGTTTCGAAAAGAGGTAAGTTTTGAGACTCTACGCGAACCCTGCCGCATTGAGTATTAAGCCGCCCAACAGGATGGCCAACAAACACGTGCAAAGCTCGGTCTGTTTTGCATCTGCCGTCATGGCGGCACGCGACATCACACACAATCAGATTCGACGCGGGAGCTTCCGCAGCGTGCCCGAACTGATCACTGCGATCGAGCAATACATCGCACAACACAACCGCGACCCGAAGCTCTTCATCTGGACTGCCAGGTCATCCGGCATCCTTGAGAAAGTCACGCGCGCACGCCGATCACTCGATAAGGTTCACTCTTTCTGACGCACTACACTAGGTGGTAGCGATCACGTCGATTTCAATCAAGGAATCGCCCGGTATCCAGGCGGCGGCGATGGTGGTCCGCACGGGCGGCTCCAGGCCAAACCGGCCGAGGAATTCTTCGTTCATAGCCGAGAAGTCCTCACCGTGAGCCAGGTACACGTTGCACTTCAAGACTTTCTCCATGGAAGAGCCGGCACCTTCCAACTGTTTCTGGATTTCATCGAGAACGTGCTTGGTGTGCGCCTTGATGTCGCCCTTGAAGTGAGCCCCTACGCCCGCGATGAACAGCAGGTTGCCGAACGTCACCGTGCTGTTGAACATGGGCGCCTTCTCGGGCTTCTTGCCGTCCTTGTAGAGCACTTTCTTAACCGGCTTGTCTTGCGCCGAAGCGGTTTTGGTTCCGACCGCGGCTACTGCCGCTGTCGCCGCCAGCCCTTTACCGAGAAAATTCCGGCGATTGCTATTTTTCATGTTGTTCTCCGTTTTTGTAGGCGTGACGCTGAGCCGTGAACTTGGCGCCGCCATATTCGCCCAGGTCCACCGTACCGGCCATTTGGTCGCCCTCGACGTTGCCCTTGAAGCCGAAATGCAGGCTAGTGCCTTGAATGCGGTGATTGGCGGAAAAGTGAACCGCGCGCCCGTTCACGCCGCCGTGGAGATCACCGGCGACGATTTCGCCCTGGTGGGTGCCGGTGATTTCCGCGCCCTTTTGTTCGAAGGTCAAGGTGTGCATCGCTTGGCCGCGCGGGTACTCCACGACGGCGTCCCAGCGACCGGCAACGTTTTGCGGGGGATCCGTGGAGACGGCCTCCGTCTCAATCTTCGGCGGATGCGCCAGCGTTGCATAGAGCCGTTCGGTGGCGATTTTGTCATCTCCAGGCTGCATCATATACGGCATCACTTCAATTGCGCTGGCCATGGAGTGAGGGCGGCTTCCGCTGGCGCCGCCAAAGATAATGCGCGGCTCGGTGTCGTAGAGATGCTGGCTCACTTCCTGGCCCGTAATGCCGAGCTTGTTCGCGTCCCACTCGATGACCAGCGTGGGCGCGTGGTTGGAAAGGCTATCCGGCATTTCGATCCGCGTAGTCACGCCCGGCACCTGCTTCACGCGATTGGAAATTGAATCCAGCCAGGATTGCCAAGTATTCCATTCCGCTTTGTGGTCACGCTTGGGCCACATCTCCACGGCGGCGAGCATTCCCATGATCTCTTCCTTGCCGGCTTTCATGGGGCGGCCGATGGCATGGTGCGGCGCGGAGTGCAGCCAGGCGGCCTGGATTAGATCTTTGCGTCCGAGCAGCAGACCGGCGCTTTGCGGGCCGCGCAGGCATTTGCCGCCGCTGTAGG
>JANYJA010000009.1 GCA_025358575.1 Terriglobia bacterium | reverse complement strand
GCTTCGCCGGGCGTAGGTTCCACGTGAACGAGCACGTCGGCGACCCAGTCGAGCTTCTCGCGCAGCTCGTCGCGCACTTGGCTGGCGATGTCATGCCCGACGAATACAGTAACTCCGGGATTCACCTCGATGTGCAGATCGACGTGATACTGGAAGCCGGTTTTGCGCGCGAAACACTTTTCGACGCCTTGCACGCCCGCGATGCTCATGGCGACTTCGCGAATGCGCGCGAGACGCCAATCGTCAGGCATGGTGTCCATCAATTGCAAGCCGGTATCGCGCGCGATGCGGACGCCAGTGAGGATGACGATGATGCCGACGGCAAAACCGCCGTAATGATCGGCGAGAAGGAAGCGAACAGGATCGAAGAGCGAGAGCCCGAGCGCGATGAGCGCCGCGAACCCAGAGACCATATCAATCCCGTCATTCCAGGCATCGGCAACCAGCGACGCGCTTCCGATCTTGCGACCAGCCCGGAATTTCAATTGAAGCAGCCAACCTTTGACGCCGATGGATAGGATTAATGGCCAAATGGCGTACGAGGCGGGCACTTGGCGGACGTCGCCAACGCCGACGAGCGCGTGGATGGCAATAGCTATGCCAGCGGAGAACAGGATGAACCCGAGCAACAGGCCGATGAGAATCTCAGCGCGGCCATGTCCATAAGGGTGATTTGAATCAGCCGGTCGGGCGGCGAGCGTAAGGCCGAGCAGGACGAGACCGGACGCCAGCACATCGCCGGCGGACTCGAATCCGTCGGCCAGGAGCGAATTCGAGTGGGCCGCCATGCCGGTCGTGATCTTGATCAGGGCCAGCAAAGCGCTAATAACCATGCCGGTAACCGCGACGCGCTGGCCCGTCTGCATGGGTTAAAGTGTATCGCGGCTTAAAAAACCTTGTAGCGCAAAAACTTTTGCGGGTTGGCGCGGAGTTCGCTCATCATCTGCTGCATGTCGCGCGCCGATCCGTTGAGAGAGTCATAGAGCTGCGAGTTGGCAAGTAACTGGCCGAGGGCGCCTCCTCCATTATTGATTCCGCCGATTAACTGGTCAAGAGAGGTGGCCAGCGTCTGAAGCCGTTTGTAGAGATCGTCGTCCTTTAGCAGCTTGCCAGCAGCGCCCTTACCGCCGTTCAATTCTTCAAGCGATTTATGAATGCCTTGGACGGTGTCAAGATAGCTCTGATAGGCGCGATCGTCGACCAGAATCGCGCCACCCGCTTGGCCTTGCTGGATCCGGGAAAGCAGTTTATCGAAATCACGGGCAGGAGCCTTCAGTTGTTCGTAAAGATCCCTTCCAAATAGCGCTTTGCCAATCTGACTCTTGGAGCTGCCGAAGCTGACGACCATATTTTGTATTGCGGCGATATCGGTCCTCAGCTTGTTATAAAAGTCTTCGCCCTGTACGAACTTGCCGAGCCGGGAGTCGCCGTTTTCAATCTGGATAAGCAAGATATCGACTTGTTTGAGCGTGGCTTGCAGGGAAGCCATGAGGTCGGCTGGGTTGAAAGAATTGGTTTGGACCAGGCTCGGCAGCTCTTCGCCGGGCGCGATGGCGCGGACGCTTCGGCCTTTGGTTATGTTGATATAGTTGTCGCCAAGCAGGTTGTCGGCAGTGACACCAGCCATGGAATCTTCCACGATGGAAGGCAGGTACGAATTTTCAATCGCGAGTTCGACCAAAATGATCCGACGCGGGTTCATTTCACCGGAGAGTTTCACGGCGCGAACTTTACCGACGATTATGCCGTTCAAGCGCACGGGCGCGCCGGCGTTGAGTCCGGTGGCATCGTTTAAATAAACGCGAACGGAGGCTTTGCGATGGAAAAGCCCTCCCCCGCGGCTGCTCAAGAGAAAAACCAGAAACAAACCTGAAAGCAGCGCGGCCACAATCACGGCTATCACACGCACAAGAACAGAACTTGGCGGCGTATTAGCGAGTGCCGCGAGATCGTCGTCGTCAGTGAGTTTTATACTCATTACCGTTCGGTTTGCCCCATCAGTTTACCAAGGGCGATAATCTGGTAAGATTTTCGGCGGACCGCCTTGAGGATAGATTGGGACTGTTACAGATATTTTACGAGCCGGCGAAGGTGTTTGAGCGGGTGCGTGAGAAGAAGGAATGGCTGCCGCCGTTCATAGCATCGATGGTGCTGGTGGTGCTTCTTATGTTCGTGGCGATCAACACCATCGGCATGGAAGCCATTACGCGGAAACAGATGGAAAGAAATCCGCGTGCCGAAGAGATGATGGGCAAAGAAAAGTATGAGGAAGCGATTCGCGGTTCGAACACGCCGGCGCGAAAAGCGATGACTTTCGTGTTTGCCGCAATCGCGGGAGGGATGGTCATTCTGGTGGTCTCGGCGGCCATGCTGGCTCTCTTTGCAATGACCGGAGCGGCTGTGAAATTCCCGCAGATGCTGGGAGCCACGGCCTATTCGATGTTTCCGTTCCAAGTGCTGTTGGTGCTGATGTCTGTTTTGATCATGATTGTGGCTACGGACAAAGCCGACCTGGATATGCAGAATCTTGTGGCGACGAACGTGGGCGCGTATCTGAATCGGGCGACCACAAGCAAATTTTTGATGAGTTTTGCGACATCTATGGATTTGATCAGCTTCGGGCAGATTGCGTTTTTGGCTTATGGACTGTCTAAGGTGACATTGACGTCCTATACCAAATCTTTGATGTTGGTGATTGTGTCTTGGGCGGTGTATGTGATTGTGAAGTCGGGGTTATCGGGCTTGTTTTAGGGGACTTCGACGCCGAAGCCCCCGTCCTAAGTTATTTCAGTCGGCAGCAGGGCGGGTTCGCCGTGCAGGGCGGATGCGATAGCATCGCTCAATTGCGTGCCGGTGTAGGGCTTGCTAAGAAATCCGGCCACGGCTTTGCCGCGAAAACGCTCGGCGGTAATCGCGTGGCTCAAGCCGCTTGATAGGATTACCGGCATCTCGGGCGAGATGCCGCGGAGATTTTCAAAGGTTTCTTCGCCGTTCATCACGGGCATTGTGAAGTCGAGCAGAACAAGGCTGATTTCGGTGTGCAAGTTGCGAAACAATTTAACGCATTCAGCTCCGTTTTCGGCAAGCAGCACGCGATAGCCCAAGTGCACCAGCGCGGCTTGGGCAAAGTTGCGAACAACAGGTTCGTCATCCACCACCAGAATGGTGCCGGCGCCCTTTCGATAGGGCTTCTCTACTAGCGGGTTGTGCCGCGGGCGACGATCGCTAACCGGAAAAGAAATATGAAACGTGGTTCCTTCACCGGGTTTGCTTTGCACGTTGAGAATTCCTTTATGACCTTCCAGAATGCCGTGCACGGCTGACAGGCCGAGCCCGCGTCCTGCAAATTTGGTGGTGAAAAACGGATCGAAAATGCGTTGTTGCGTTGCTTCGTCCATGCCGCTGCCGTTGTCGGAAACGGTGAGCGAAACATAACTCTGCTTATTTATGCATTCCACGCCTGTTGTGACGCGAATAGAACCTTTGACAGAGTCGCCGAAGGATTCGGCGGCGTTGATGATCAGGTTCATGATCAGTTGCTGCATCTGTCCGGCGTCAGCCTCGATGTAAGGGAGATCCGGCGCGGCATCGAACATGATCTCTACCAAGACCGGCATGAATCGTTTGACGAAAGCGCGGCTCTCGAGAACTGCTGCCGATAAGTCGATGGGCTGCATCAAAAAGCGGCTTTTTCCGGAGTACGTAAGAATTTGCCGAGTTAGATCCGCTGCGCTTCGCCCCGCGCGAATGATTTCCTGGAGAAGCGCGCGATCGGGGCTGCTTTCCGGAAGCGTTTCTTCCATTAGGCTGGCATTGCCGAGAATGCCGGTTAACAGATTATTGAAATCATGCGCGATGCCACCGGCCAATATGCCGATGCTCTCGATTTTCGCGGTGTGCCTCAAGTGCTCCTCGAAAGTCCTCTGTTCGCTGATGTCATCGACGATGCAGACGGCTCCGGAAAATTCATCGTTCTCGCGAACAGGATCCATTCTGATGCTGAGGATTTTGCCGGCTGACGTATGTTCAGCGGTTTGTCTAGTCGACGTGGAGCGGCAACGGCCAAACAAATCGCCAATGACTTCATTGGTCGACGCGCCATCATTCCCGAGATGTTCGGAAAACGCCTCGTTCGCCTGGAGCAAATGGCCATCGACATCGAGCAGCGCCACGCCATCCTGTATGGCTTCGAACGTGGTCTGCCACCGCGAGGCGGCATGCCTGACAGTCTGCTCGGCGTGCTTCATGCGCAGCAGCGATCTGATCGTAGCCAGCAGCATGGCGCCTTCGAGCGGATGGGTCAGGTACGCGTTGGCGCCATTTTCGAGACCCTTCACGCGCGATGAGGTGTCAACGTATGAAGCCGACATCTGAATCACGGGAATTCCCGCGATTGCGGGGTTGTCGCGGATTCGCCGGCAAACCTCATAACCATCGATGTCGGGGAGGCGCACGTCAAGCAGTATCAGGTCCGGCACGTGAGTCGCGGCCATTTGCAGGCCCGCTTCACCGGCGCCGGCTTCGGCAACGTCGAAGTCCGCCTGCCGGAGTTGTTTGCACACTACATAGCGGCCCGCCTCATTGTCATCAATGTTGAGAATCAAAGGTTTTCGGTTCATTATCTATTTCCGCCTTTCGTTGCGGTTTCCGGCGAGGCAACAAGATATTCAAGGCTGGCTGGTTGCAGCATAGAACGCAGGCGGCTCTCGATACCACTCTCCGAAAGGCTGGCTTTCGGCATTATTCCAAGCACATGCCCAGCCAAGCATCGGAAATCTTCCTCCGTGAGAATCTTCGAAGTCGAGACGAGCACTGGAATGTCTCGCAAGACAGGGTCTTTCTTCATACTATCAATGGCCTCAAAACCGTTCATCCGAGGCATGCTCAAGTCCATGATCACAAGATCGGGTTTTTCCATGCGGGCCCTTTCCAATCCATTCGCGCCGTCAGTGGCTTCGAGAAGACGGATGTCGGGATTGTTTAACAGCTGTTTCCACAAATATCTTGAAACATCTTCGTCGTCCACAAGAAGCACAGTCGCTTTTAAAGGGGGATCGGCGAGACGGCGGAGTGTGTCGAGGAGAAATTGCCTCGTAATCGGCTTGACCGCATAGGCATCAGCTCCTAGGGCCATGGCTTTTGAGCGATCGTCGACCGCGGTTACTACCAGGACGGCGATTTTATGCGTGGAATCATCCGACTTTAATTGAGCCAAAAATTGGAACGTGTCTTCGCCCGTCAGGAAGGTGTCCAGCAGAATGGCCGACGGCGTTACATTGCGGAGGATGTTTTCGGCTTCGCGAATCGATTTCGCCGAAAGTATCTGCCAGGGCGAATCCTGCAGCATTTTGGTATAAAGCAGGCGTGTTTCAAAGTGGTCTTCGACCACCAGGACCGAACGCTGTCGCGAGGCTTCGGGGGTTAAAGTCTCCGTTGCGGAAGTTCTTTTCGCGGCTGCATAAAATTGCGGCAAGCTGACTGAGAAAACCGATCCGGTGCCGACTTGGCTCGCCACACTGACGGAACCGCCCAGCACCGCGGCCAGTTTGCGCGATAGCGTGAGCCCCAGGCCCGTGCCTTTTAGAGTTCGTTGAATCGGATTATCTATCTGGCCAAACTCCTCGAAAATTTTTTCGATGTGCTCTGGAGCAATCCCAATACCGGTGTCCTTGACGTGAAATTCAACGAGGCTGCGGTTGGCGTCATGGCTGGCGGACACGCGAACTTCGCCAGTCTGCGTAAACTTCAAAGCGTTTGAAATGAAGTTTCGCAGGATTTGCGAGATTTTGCCTTCATCGGAATAGACGTCCGGAATTTGGTCCGCTTCTTCGAAGTTGAGGCTAACTGTCGAACCGGCAAGCAGCGGTCGCAGCATGCCGCGCAGTGCGCCGAAAAGATCGTTCACTTTGAACTCGATTGGCCGAACTACAGTCTTTCCGGCCTCGACCTTCGCAAAATCGAGCAGATCGTTCACAAGTTGGTACAGGCTTTCGGCGGACTTCCGAATAAATGCTACCTGCGTCTCCTGCTCCGCGGTCAAATCGCCATCGGCCCGGTCAATGAGCAAATGCGAAAGCGCCAGTATCGAGTTCAGCGGTGTGCGGAACTCATGGCTCATGTTCCAAAGGAAGCGCGACTTCAGATCATCGGCGCTGCGCAAGCGGTCGGCCCTTTCGTCCAGTTCGGCATAGAGCGCGACGACACCCCGATTGGTATCTTCCAGCTCCCGATTCAGGCTGAGCAACTCGTCTTGACGCTTGCGCAATTCGTCCAGAGTGCGCATTAACTCCCGGTTCTGTTCGCGGAACTCATGGAGTAAAGTTCGCGGCTTTTGCTTCTCAATCCGCGTAACGAGTTTCGACAGCATCGCTGGCGTGATGAGGGGAGCGCGGCGAGGCAGCAATTTTCCGAGTACCACTTCCGTTCCCTCGCCTGGAGCGGTCGTGATGGTAAATTTATCCATCAGGCGCCGGGCGCCGGTTATGCCGAGACCCATTCCAGTGTCCGAGCGATAACGGCCTTCAAGTATCTCAGCGAGATTTGAAATTCCCTTGCCGTGATCCGTGACGCGAATTAAAAGCAGTTGGGGCACGGAAGATCCGTCGAGAAAGAATTCCGCCCGGCCGCCTCCCGCATAAGTAAACGCGTTGCGCGTGATTTCAGAAACCGCGGTTGCCAATCGAGTTTGCTGTGGGCCTTCAAATCCGAGCGCTTCGGCCACCTGCCGCGCGCGCTGGCGGGATTCCACCACATCATGTTCAAACTGAATGCTGATGGAAATGATGGGGAGGCTCATGATCTCACGCTGTGCGGACGGATGACAACCACCGTTGCATCGTCGCGAGTGCGGCGGAAATCGCGGAACAGGACGCCAGCGATCACACTCGGGTGGCGTTGCGCCAAACCCGGATATTTTTCGAGAGACCAGTGCGCGCCAACGCCATCGGAATGAACCACGATCAGGCTATTCCGCTCCAGCGGATATGGATATTGGCGGGCTCCAGACATTTGATGCCCGAGCGTCCCGTTGAGTGAAATCATCTGACGTCGAACTCCGGATTCAGACACGGTGGCTCCGGCCACATTGCCTACAGAGGCGAAATTTGCTTCGGTCGCTGATGAATCCACATCCACGACGCCAGCGGCCGCGCCGCGAGTGGCTTTCAGCAACAAGTGCGCCGCTTCCAGAACATGGGTAGGCTGCAGATTCCGACGATCGCTCACAGTGCGGACAGCCGCCGTCGAGGCTTTCGAGGCAGACACGCCATGACCCAATCCATCGGCGACGATGAGCCGGATACGTTCCGGAGAAACGTCGAGACCCCACGCGTCACCACAAACGTCCTCCCCGGGATAAGGGATACTGATTGCGCCGATGTCAAGGCGGTCATCCGTTTCGGTCGTACCGGGGCCTACCTGAGCCATCAGGACGGTGCCCTTGTCTGCGGAGGAAAAAATGTCGTGCAGTTGCGAAAGCCGTGCGATGGCCCCCAGCCCAATTCCCGCGCTTCCCGCAGTTGAGTATCCATCGGCGAAACAGCGCGACACGTCCGGCATACCTTTTCCGCTGTCGATGGCGATGATTTCGAGCAACGGACGTGAGTTGGAGATTTCCCGAACGATCAGATCGCCGCCTCCCCCATGCTTGACCAGGTTGGACGCAGCCTCAGTTACCACTAGAGCCAGCGCACCCGACTCGTTTTCGCCAAACTCAGCTTTTTGTGCCGCCTGCAATGCCAACCGGCGCGCTCTGGCAACATCCGTCGGCTCCAGAACGGTAATTAAAATATCGGGTCGCACCCTAGTATTCAACGCCAGCGGGTGATAGTCACGCGCGTACCTTCCCCCAATCGACTGTCGATCTCGAATTCGTTGGACAGCCGTTTAGCGCCGCTCAGCCCCAGTCCAAGGCCTCCACCCGTGGTGTAGCCATCCTTCATCGCAAGGGTGAGGTCTGCAATTCCAGGTCCACGATCTTCAAACGTGAGGCGGACGCCGTAGCGTCCCCCGCTTTCCAGCGCTTCAAGCAGAACGGTCCCACCCCCTCCAAAAACAAATGTGTTGCGGGCCAACTCGCTTGTCGCGGTAATGATTTTGGTTTGATCGATCAGCTTCAAGCCTTGCTCAATAGCCATGGCGCGGACGCGCCGGCGAACGGTCACCACATCCTCCGATGACAGGATCGGCAAGGATTCAGAACGGATCGCCATGGTACTCGGAGTACTCGGCTGCGTAGACGGAAATTGTGGCTCGAAGCATCTCCATGCCCCTCTCGACGTTGAGAGCGGTTCGGACGCCAGGCAAAGAGAGCCCCAATTCAACCAAAGTGATGGCGACGGCCGGACGCATGCCGACCACCACGGTTTCAGCATCAAGGATTCGCGACATGGAGGCAATGTTTCCGAGCATTCTTCCGATGAAAGAATCCACCATATCGAGCGCTGAGATATCGATGAGGACGCCGCGTGCATGAGCGGAGACAATTTTGTCGGTTAAGTCTTCCTGCAGATTCATGGCGAGGCGGTCGTGCATGTCAACCTGTACGGTGACCAAGAGAAAATCGCCCAGTTTAAGAATTGGAATACGGTCCACTTGTCTCCTATTCCGCCGACTGCCGTCGAGCTGCCGGTGTCGTTCTGGTTACCACAAGATTGTTGCGGCGGAGAGCGATGGCAAAAGCGTCGGCGAGGGTCGCCTTAGTAGAAACGTCGCCCAGGTCCACCCCGAGATGAACGATGGTTGCGGCGATTTGGGGACGAATACCGCTAATGATACATTCCGCGCCCATGAGGCGCGCGGCGGCGACGGTCTTGAGAAGATGTTGAGCCACCAGGGTATCGACGGTGGGAACGCCGGTGATGTCGATAATGGCGATGCCAGCCCCGGTGCGAACGATTTCCTCTAGAAGGCTTTCCATTACGACCTGCGTGCGTTCGCTGTCGAGAGTGCCGATCAAGGGCAGCGCCAAGACTCCGTCCCAAAGCTTAACCACGGGCGTGGAAAGCTCCAGCATTTCGGATTGCTGACGGGCGATCACCTCCTCGCGGATCTTAAGCGCTACCTGCGTGGTGAAGAGGCCGAGGCGGTCAAGAATTAGTGTGGTTGTCCAGATCTCCCGCGCGAACACTTCGGGCCTCTTGCCGATTTCCGTCTGGAGCAACTGAAATAGAATTTGCTTCAGCGAGAAAACGAACGTCGCGATATCCGATGGGCTGGCGCCGTGCTTGGACTGTTCGCGGCTGATGTCGGTAAGAATGTCGCGGGCGCGCTCCCAAATGGGGGATTGGAGATCGTCAGAGGGATCGTCCTGGGACGCTTCCTGTAAAGCATTGAGGAAATCGCGGCATTGCCCACGCAAATCTTCTTCGCTGATACCGGCTTTGCCGGGTCGACGGTTGCGCAATTGCTCGGCGCTCCAACTCTCCAGAATCTGTGTCTGATGCTTCGAGAGCAGCTCAGGTAAGATGCGTTCTTGGTCGGCCATGCTGCTAGGATCATACCAAAGGAAACCCTAGTACCATTTGGACGAAGATCGTCAAAGACCCAGCGACATTTTGCCGTCGGCGATGGCGCGGCAGCCATCCGTTGTGCAGCTCGCGCGCAGCGTGGCAATCTCGGAGGTTGTAAGCTTCCAATTCCCGGACTGCATCAACGCCCCGGCTAAAAGCATTTCCAGTTCCTCGAAGGCTTGTGGCGTATGCGATGTGCTGTAGTGCAGCTTATCTAAGCGAGCTTGAATGGGTTCGAGCGAAGACGCGGGACCGTGGAACGAAAGGAACAGCGCGGCATAGCCGGAGGCGCTGGAATCGGGGCTGCCGAGGTTGTCCCTGGCGGCGTCCAAAAAGCGGTCGGTGGCCGCCTCATTATGAAAAACCCGAAACGCCTGGGCGGCGCAGGCGGTGGTAAAACGTTTTTTCGCGTCCTTGGGTGCGACTCGATAGAGATAGCCGAGAAGATAGCTGCGCGAATCGCAGCCCAGGTTTTGATTGGGTTCGGGCTTGTCGAGAAACTCAACTACGGTGTCATGCAAACCGGTACTGCCGAGCCGGAGGATCAAGGCGGCGCTCAGCGGGGTCGCATCGCCGGACTTCAGCCGATGCCGCAGGAAGTCATCCAGGTTAGGCTGCGGGGACTCGGGGAGGTAAAGGATTTCAAAGGGCGGAACATTTTGCTTCGGATCTTGCACCTGCGAGACGGCTAGCCTAACGCATTCCTCGGGCGCGGATTCGCAAAGTTTTTTGAAAGCTTCGGGATTGTTAGGAGCCATGAGGCGCACTAGCGGCAACATGGCATCGGACGGCATTTTTCCCCAGGCACTGGCCAGAAATTGTAGCTGCCGATTTGAAGAGAGTTCCGAGGCCGAGGCCAGCACTTCATTGCGGAGCCGGTCGAGCGATACGGATTGATCCGCAGTGGCGTTTGGAGCCCATTCGGTGCTGAGCCAGATATCGTAGAGAGCTGCGGCGCGCTGCGGTCCGCCGCGTTGCGGCAGTGTCGCGAGTAACTGCGCATTATAGTGGGCAAAATTTCGCTCTTGGACTTCCGCGCGATGCGGTTCCGGACCGTCGCCGAGAAGCTCGCGTGTTTTGAGTTCTGCCAACAGATGAACCATGCCCGATGGAGCGGTGCGCGCGGGGTCAATGAGGGCCTTCTCGAGTTCGGGAATGATGGTCGCGAGCTGGCGCGAATGACGGAGGGCTTCCTCGTATGGGAACGGTTCTGCGCCGCTGAGATAAAGACTTGCGATCTCGCGCGCCGATGCGGGCGTATCGAGTGCGGCCAGCCGCGTGCACGCTTGGTACGCGGTGCGAGGATCGCTTCGCAGGTCCTGCAGAATGTTCGCAAGTTCTTGGGTTTCCCAAGCGGAGTCGGGCGCTTCGATGGTGAACGCGATGGCGTTAGATTCCAAAGTCAGCGGCTCAAAACCGCCGCCCTCATCGGTTCTCTTAACGCGCGAGACTTCCATGCTGGTGACGCGCAGCGAGTAGCGTCCGGGCTTCACAAATCGAAACCACCCAGTAAGTTCGCCGCGTTGGACTACCGGGGCAACCGAAACCAAACCCACACCACTTAAAAAGCTTCCTCCCTGTCCTCCCGCGCTATATAGTTTTGAGAGATCCACGAATGCGTCCTTTGGCGTGCCGCCCTGCGGCTCCAGATGAAGCGTCACATTGCCGAAGTTAGGATTCGGAGTTGACCAGGTGCCTTGATACCGCTCCCCAGACTTACTCGAGTAACTCAGTTCGAACTGGATGAGTTCGCCAGGGCGATAAGTGGCGGGGTCTTTGGTGAATCGGACATGGTAATCGAGATCGGCGGGATTTTCGGGGAAGGCGACGGACGAAGTTAGAAGCAGGATGAATGTCGATACGAGTAAACGGAGCCGTTTGGTTGTAGGCACGTAACCGCTCAAAAGGAGATCTTGGAATCGGCGTTGAACTTACGGTAGTTCTTGAAGTCGATGGTATTGCGGCTGCAGGAGCGGCCGCGCATGCAGGCCAGATTCTCGCTCTTGATAGGCAGCAGATAATTCTTGCCATCGATCATCACGTAACCGTATTCGAGAGTGGATTCGGCTTTGTCATAGGGAAAGTTGCCGGGCATACCGGACGCCTGCTGCTCAATGCGAAGGACGCGGCGCGTGTCCTTGTCGATCCAGACGGTTCCCTTGTAAGCGGGGCTATAGCGGCGTCCATCCTGGGCCACGATGGTCCAATGCGAGTTGGCGTGCTCCACACTCAGATCGAAAGCGATGGCGGCACGGTTAGCGACTTTCTCTTCGCCGCGCTTGGTAAAGACAGCGGCAGTTAGCGGGGACATAATGTCTTCGAGGGTGACGGAGAATTCGCCGGTGGACCATGAGCCGGTGCTTTCAATGGGGCCTGAAGTCTGGCGTCCGTTGACAAGAATATTGCGGTAATCTTCCTTACCATCCACACAGGTGACGTCGGATGTGACAACGTCAACGCGCTGCCAGGAAACGGGAAAGCCGACGCTTTGATAGCGCGTGGTCACCTGCTGCACCAGAAAATTGGGAAGATCGGCGGTAAAAGAGGCGGCGGCTTCGCGGGCATCGTCAATGATCTGATCGGGGGAGTTGCCGGATGGATGGCGCGGCGTTTCGTTCGGATCGTCGCTCGCTTTTATAGAGGGGCGGTCTTCACCGGTGGTGCTGGCGATGACGGCGGTGGGATGGCTGAGATCTTCAGGGCCGGGGGTGACGGCCGCAGTTTCGGCGCTGGCTTGCTCGGCGGGTCTGGCTGCGGCTTCGCGCTCGGCGGCCGTTCCGGCGCTGACCAGTACCACGCGAAGAGCAGTTTCGGCGTCGTCGGCGTTGACGTGAATGGCAAGCCGGTCGCCGGGATGGATCAGGGAATCGCGCATGGGGGCGGAATCCTTATCACGGAACTGCGTCTTTGCAAGCAGCCGGAATCGCAGGATGCGGGTCGGGGACGTTTCGAGCAGCAGGTCCTTTTCGCCCATCTTCCGAAGGGTGCCTTCGACGGTGGCGAGATTGATCTTGAGGTCGGAATCCGAAACAGATTCTTTGGTGTCCGGCTTCTTTTCGTCAGTTTTTGTTTTAGGCTTGCGCTTGGGGAAGTTGATATGGGGCCACGGGATGCCGCCGAGCGTACCGGGGTACTGACCGGGCGGATATTGACCTGGAGGATATCGGCCTGGCGGATACTGACCGGGTGGATAGTTTGGGTCGTTGGGGTAGGTTTGGGCGACGGCGAGGAATTGACAGAGGATCGCGATCGTGAGAAAGTTCCGCATCGCAGGTGAGTGTGACGTAACTACTATATCGTGCATAATCCAGGAGGGGAAAATAGGAGAATCTATCGATGAACAATCTGTCAGAACGGCTACAGAGTGTGGTGGCATTGGGAGAGCCGCGGTTACGTTCTATAGCGGATCGTCCCGGGAGTGTTATTGCGCCAAAGGGAGACGCGTGGTCGCGGAAGGAGACCTTGGGGCATCTGATCGATTCGGCGACCAACAATCGGGTGCGATTTATCAAGGCCGCGCTCGAGGGGAAGTATGTGGGGCCGGTTTATGACGGAGTGGGGTGGGTGAAACTGGGCGGCTACGAAGAGATGGAATGGAGCGATTTAATTGTCCTATGGAAGACCTTAAACGGGGCGCTGGCCAATGTGCTCGAGCGTATTCCCCGCGAAAAGCTCGCGGCGGAGTGCCGGGTTGGGGACTTGCAGCCGGTGACGCTGGGGTTTCTGATCGAGGATTACATTTTGCACATGGAACATCATTTGGATCACATGGTGGTTTAGGTCGCCGCTAACGCGGGCTTACGACTAAGGGTGGTTAAGAGTGCGGCACCGGCCAAGATCAGGGCGAGCGAAATCCACTGCTCAAGGGAGAAGGGGCCGCCGAGCGGGTTGGAATCGTCGTGATAGCGGACGAATTCTACGCTAAAGCGAACCATGCCGTATAAAACGAAATAGAGGCCGATGATCTGGCCGTCGGGGTGGCGCTTGCGGCAGAGTGCATATAGAATCGCGCTGACGATGATCTCCGAAAAGGATTCGTAGAGTTGGGTCGGATGGCGGGGGACGCCAAGCGGCACGCCCACGCTTCGCGCATCCGGATTCGTGAAGGTAACGGCCCAAGGGAGATGCGTCGGCAGGCCGTAACAGCAGCCGGCGGAGAAGCATCCAAGCCGTCCGATGGCATGACCCAGCGCAAGACCGGGAGCGAAGATATCGGAGGTTTTTAATACCGGCAGACCGTGGCGGCGCATGTAGAAATACGCGGCGATGAGCGCGGCAATGAACCCGCCGTAGAAGATGCCCGCGGATTGAAGCGTCGCGAGGGTGAAGATCTCTCTGGGATTGGCGCGGTAGACGGGGTCGAGAGCAATCATCAACGCTTTCGCCCCGACGATTCCAGCGAGCGCGCAGGTGACGCCGAGGTTCAGCACGGATTCCGGATTCATGTCGGCGAATTTCGCGAGGCGCGTGGTCATCCAGAGCGCGACCAGAAATGCGATGGCGACCAGGACGCCGTAGGTGGGCAGGTAAAATCCGCCGAGGGTGAAAAGCTTGGGCAGCATGAATGAAGATTTCAGTATGACTTACCGGCGGGTTGTGATGGATTTGTTACGAGAATGAAATCTCGCGTTTACATTGCTCTTATACAGTTTTCCTGAGGCTTATAATGAGCGATTCCGTCGGGTTTAGAATGATTGCGATTTCCTTTTTGATGATGGCGGCGCTGCATGCCCAACCAAACAAGATCGATCTGACAAATTGGGGCGCGATTACGGCCCCAGTCTTTGGAACCTCCGAAAAGGGCGTTTATTCGAACGCGGAATTGTTCGCCGGGCCGAATAAATTTGGCTCGTACTATAGTGGCGTCCTGCCAAACGGGCGCACGGTGAAGCCCGCGGGGATTAGTATTCAGATCGGGATGAATCCGCTGGGCGCGGCATTGACGCCGGATGGGCATTATCTAATAACGACTAACGACGACGAACGCGAGGGAAAGTTTGCTTCGTATCAGAGCACAATGAATATTGGCGGTTATTCGCTTTCGGTGATCGACACCAAGACCATGACCGTGGTGTCGCAAACGGGCGCCGTGGGCAAGTTCTTCGTCGGACTGCAAGCCACTGGCAGCGGGCCGTACACAGTGTGGGCATCGGGCGGCGCGGATCAAGATGTAAAGATTTTTTCGGTCTCGACAACGGGGACGATCTCCGCGGCTACGCCGGCGCATATTGTCATCGCCCCAATTACGCCTTCGAATGCGGGATACGCTTCCAATTACACGCCAGGCGCGGCGCTCAATACGCCGGATGCAAACGGCAACAAGCCGCCGCTTCCGTCGGGTTTCGGGAGCCGGACAGCGCCGACGAAAACCACGTTTCCGGCTGGATCGGCATTGAGTCCGGACGGCAAATGGCTATATGTGGCGTGCAACGGCGACAACAGCGTGGCCGTGATCGACACCACTGCAATGACAGTCGTGAAACAAGTGCCCGTGGGATATTTTCCTTACGGCGTTTCGGTCAGCCCTTCGGGCGACAAGGTGATGGTCGCGAACTGGGGCATTGAGGAATACAAGTTTTTGGCGCCCGGCTACGATGCGACAGGGAACCTGATCTCGGTGGGAACCGCGCCGAACAATTTGCCGGACGGGTTCTATGTGCCGACTACCGACACCCAGGGAAGCAATCCGAAGACATCGTCAATCTCGGTTTTGATTGCACCCGCGGGGAATGGCGCGGCTCTGACGGCTTCGCAAGCGGTGTACGAAGGACTGCCGCTCGATGCTCTGAATCAGGTGGGCGATACGCATCCTTCGGCGACGGCGATTGTCAGACACGGCTCGCTCGAAGTGCTGTATGTGGCGAAGACCAACGTGGACGCGCTGGGGATGGTGGTGGTAAACAACAACCGCAAGCTGCCCGATTTCGATTTGACGCCCCTGACTTTCGCGCAAGGCCAGCACTCGCGGCTCGATGGTGTGTATCCCAATGCGCTCGCGGTTTCACCCGATAACAACCGGTTGTATGTGGCCGAGGCGGGGCTGAATTCGGTGGCGGTGATCGACGTTTCAAATCCGGCGCAGCCCAAGCTGCTGGGTAGGCTGGGCACGGGATGGTATCCCACGGCGATTGTGGTGAGCTCGGACGGAAACACGTTGTACGTGGCGAACGCCAAGGGCATCGGCGAAGACATCAATCCGAACACCAACACGGCGACCGGCACGGCACCGCCAACAGGACTGGCTTCCGATTCGCGCGTTGACAGCAACTATATATTCGGGTCGCTGCAGAAGATCGGCTTGACCAGCGCTTCTTACGACAACACCACGGTACTCGGACAGAACTTCGCGTACAATCCCCCGGCTGACACGACGGTGGTGCCGGTGGGGGGCGCGGCTTCTTCGAAGATCAAACATGTGGTGTTCATCCTCAAAGAGAATAAGACGTTCGATTCGATGTTGGGGAACTTGGGAAGCCACTTCGGGCCGTTTGCCGGCACCAGTTTCAACGACCAGACGGGTGCGGCGTTCGTGAACGGGCAATTCACGGGAGTGTCGCTGAATACGCAGGCCTTCGCGGGGAAGTTTGCGGCGGCGGTGAATTACTATTCGGATTCCGAAGAGAGCGATGCGGGACATCAGTTCGCCGCATCCGGGACCGCTTCGGATTACACCGAAAAGACGCTGCTGGTGAAGAGCGGACGCGGGCTGCTGGTGACCAAAAACTTCGAACCGGAAGACTATCCGGCGGGGGGTTACATCTTCAATAACGCGGCGCGGAATCGAGTGAGCTTTAAGGATTACGGCGCGCTGATCCGCATTAGTGGAACGGACACGGGAGGCAGCACGCCGTCAACGATTGACGATCCCACCAGCGGGCTGTTGGGTTATCCGCTGCTGCAGGCGGATAAGGTCAGCGTAACGAATCCGCTGCAAAATGGCGGCGATGTGGACAGCGAGACGCAAGGGCTGGGACAGACTTACGGGATGAAGCTGCCGGTTCTGGCTGTACTGGGGCAGAACAATCCCGACGGGGAGCCGCACCTGGATCAATACTATCCGGGGTATAACTTCAACATCTCAGACCAGCGGCGGGCGCAGGAATTCAATGCGGATTTCGACGCTATGGTGGATTTGGGCACCCTGCCGCAGTTCCTTTATGTCTATCTGCCGAACGATCATACGGGGGGAGTGACTGCACCGAATGCATCGACCGTAGGGAGCTCGCCGCTGCAGCAAATTGCCGATGGTGACGTGGCGCTGGGGATGGTGGTGAACCACATCATGAACAGCCCAATTTACTACGACGCGGCTTCCGACACCGGCACGGCTATCTTCGTGACCTGGGACGACGCGCAATCGTCACTGGACCATATACATCCGCACCGCACGCCGATGATTGCGATTAGTCCGTACGCGAAGCCTGGTTACATTGCCGCGAAGCATTATTCGACCGCTTCGATTGTGAAGACGGAGGAACTTTTGTTGGGGCTGCCGCCGAATAACCTGGGTGATTTGTTTGCTACGGATCTGCGGGATATGTTCCAAGCGACTTACAACGGAATTACCGCGGCGGACGTGCCGGTGACGCGCGCCAAGGTTTTTGTTTCGTATGAAGGGAAGCAGATTTGGAAGCTGGTAAGAAAATTGGATACGTCGGCTCCAGATCGGGACAGTTACCGGCTGGGTGCCCTGACGCGGCTGTCGGTGCAAGCGGATATTCTGCATAGGAACGCGATGCGGCAGCGGAGACTGGGGACGGCGGGGTATCGGAAACAGCAGGCGGCGTTGTATTCGCAAGCGGTGAAGCTGGCGGAATCGGAGAAGGTAGGGGATGGGGACGACCGGTAAGGGCATCTCCTAGCTAAACGGCTAAAGCCTTCCTGACCAGCGCAGGCCAACACGCCAGAGGCGGGATCCGCCGATCGTTGGAGTGGGATTGAAGCCCGTGAAGTATTGTCGGTCGAGCAGATTCTCCAATTCGGCGACGGCGGAGAGGCTCGTCGTGAGCCGTTGGCGCGCGGTTAGCTGCAGCGTCGCGAAGCCTGGGAGCAGGAATTGATTGAGGTCGTCGTCAAATTGTGACGCGTAACTGCGGACGCCGACTGTGACGAAGGTCCCAGCGCAATCATAACCGAGTTGCGCCGATCCCTGGTGTTTTGGAACTTGCAGGATTCGCCTTCCATTGGAAAGACGTGAATCGGCGAAGAGATATCCAATATCGCCGTGGAAATTGTGCCAGCGGTGAGTGCCGTTGATCTCGAAACCGCGCGCTAGAGCTTGCGCGGCATTTTCTTTGATGCGCACCACCAGAGTCGGGGTGCTGCTTCGGGTCACGTTAGTTATCAGGTTGGAAAGCGAGTTGCGAAACGCGGTGATGCGCAGGCTGGAGTGCTCGCCGCTGTAATCCGCGCCGATTTCCGCGCCGAAGAGCGTTTCAGGGACCAGTGCCGGATTGGGCAGGATGTCCGTGTTGCCGACGCGGCCTTCGCGATACAACTCATTAAGCGTGGGAGCGCGATAGGCGCGGTAGACCGATCCCCTTCCGCGCCACCGATTGCGGCCGTAGACGAAGCCGGCGCTGGGGCTGAAAAACTGGTGGCCCTGCCCGGTGAACTGGTGGCGCGCGCCCAGGAAAAAGCGTATCTGCGAGACCGCTATATCCGTTTGCGCGAAGATGCCATGCTGCAGCAACACGCCCTCCCCGAAGCGTCGGCCTCTCGGGAAAAGGCGGTCGGTGCTGCTGCCGCCCGCACGGTCGACATCCGCCCCTGCGGCTGCGTTGAAGGAGTTTCCCGCGTGATTCCAGATGGCGGCGCCGCCCGTGGCGTCGGCGGGCAGAGTCTGCCGGAAGGTCAGGCGTTCGAAGTTGCGATTGGCGGTGACGCTGGAGAAAGTTCCGTGAAACTGCTCCTGCGTGCGGAAGCCGATCACGGAGATTCCATCGTGAGTGAATTGGTGAAGGTAGTGCAGTGATGCCGTTCCTAGCCCGGTGGAATTGTGGGTGAGTTTGGTGCCATTGTTGCGCTCCTCGGCGAGAACATCGCCTTCGAAGAAAATCTGGTTGCCGTTGGCGAAGTAGTCCACGCGCGCGGAACTGTTGACGAAGCGGGCGTTGGCGGGGTGGTCGGCGCGGCCGCGCACGGAATCGGGAACCACGAAATAACCGTCGGTGGTGAAGGCGCGCAAATTGACGGAAGCCGCCCATTCAGAACCGAGCTCGGAATATCCGGCCCAAACGTCCTGCGTATTACGATTGCCGCCTTGGTAGCCGGCGTTGAGGTGATGTTTGAGAGCCGGCCGCGAAAACAGGGCGATGGCGCCGCCCATCGCGAGGTCGCCGAAAACACTGGTGGAAGCGCCGCGCGAGACTTCGACGCGTTCCAGATTATCCGGAGTGAATCGTGTCCAGTAGACCCAGCCTCCGAATGGGTCGTTCATGGGGACGCCGTCCCAGAGGACCAGGGCGCGGCTTGCGCCGGAGGAGCCAACGCCGCGAAGGGAAACCCCTTGCGTCGTAGGGTTCGCAACAAGGCTGGAAGATCGCCGGAACAGAGAGAAGCCCGGAATCTCGCGCAGGCGGTCGTCAATGTTGACGCCCGGTGTTTCAGCCAAGCTCTCGCTCGTGACTTGTGTCACGTTGGCGGGAGTTTCGAGTGCAATGTTTTCGACGACCGTGATGGATGTGCGGACGGGCTCGATACTAGCCGGCGGATTGGGGGCTTGCGGCGTCTGAGCTGGCATCAGCAGCGGCAAAAGCATCGCCAGAGACCACGTGCGCGTCATGCCACCCCATTTTGAGAAAGAGTTTAGGATCGGCGCTAAACAGGATTTGGAAATTAGATTCATCGGCTGCAAATTCGGGTGTCCGGCCGCTTTGAGGCTGCACCATGGCGAGATATTTCAGGATAGTATAGACGTCACCCTCTTCCGGGATTATGGTTTCGAACTGCTGCGAGCGGAAGTGAATTTCCGTTTCCTCTTGGAGAAGATTCCAAACTAGGAAGGCACAGCAACTCACGGCGTTTTCGAACCAAAGGCTGGAGGATGCCACGGCGTTGCGGTCGAGGAAAATCTCGACGCGTCGATGTTGCTCGCGCGCGAACTCCCGCAACTGCAGTTCACCGGTGTGAGCCGTACTGCGCCAATCGACGTGGCGCGCGCTTTCGAACGCTTCGTAGGGGCGGACGCGATAAAAATCGCTCCCTTGGCCGCGAGACTGCGATTCCAGTTCGTGACCAACCGTTTCAAGCAAATCCGCAAACCCGGTGAGGGTGTCCGTGGAGGGGTAGACCAGGGTTTCGCGGCGGAGCGTGACGGTGGCGGTCTTTTCGAGAAAGCCGAACGGAAATTTAGTGGCGACCACAAAGAGGTTTTCCTTGTGCGTGCCGCGATGAGCGAAGCGCACGGACACATTCTCTTCTAGTGTGTTGCCCCCGGGCAGGACCGGAAAGTAGAGCGGCTCGTCAAGAATCGGGGCATCGCCGGTGACTGCGGGCGCGGCTTCCACATGCAGCGAAAACGACGGCACCCAATCTTTCAGATTACGCAGCTTAATCATGGCTGGCGTGGGCTGTCTGGCGAAGATGTGGTCCGGAAGCAGGAGTTCGATTTCTAGTCCGGCTAGACAAAGACGGCTGATGAACCCTGAAACCATAAGGGTCGCGAGCATGGCGGCCAGAATGAGAAACAGGAGGTTGTTGGCTGAAATTGCGGCCGCGATGCCCACCAGCGCGAGCGCCATACTAAACAGAACGCCGCCAGTGGTGATGCGGTATTTGATGCGGCGGCGCAGGGCCGCTTTGAAGCGGGTCCACATCCGCTTTAGACGCCCGGAAAAGCGGCGTTGTCCCGCACTTGATGTGCCTGCCAGACGTGACGCCGCTCGTGAGCGGTGACGCACGCGAACAAAACGCCAAGTTCCAACTTGATCCTTTTGATGAGCGGCGATTCTATGCGAATACGCTTCCAGTCGAGGCCGGAACTTTCCTTCATGCGTTTCTCGATGTCGCGGTGCCTCGCTAAGTAAGCGGCCACAGTGTCGGTCTTCGACGTGTTCAGGGTAGGCGAAAGGGGAGCGAAGGTTTTAACCTTCATCCGGTAAGGCGGCTCGATTCCCCAAAGCATGAGGCGTCCGAGGGCGCTGTAGCGAAAAGGACCCGTGCCGGTTATTCCCTGAGCGCGCGCTTTATCGATGGCGTGATCGAGCACGGGAAGGTAGACGGCAATCGAGCGATCCAGATGTTCGATGCATTCGGCGACGGACCAGCCGCCGGGATGAGGGCGCCACCGAAACTGAGATTCGGTGAGCGGGCCGGTGAGGGTTTGGACGTCGCGCTCCAGAGCGGAAATCTGATCGATGAGGGTCTGAAGCTCGGGATCGGATGGCACTAAATTCAGTATAAGCGGGGGGGTTGGTCGCGCAGACAAGCGGGAATCCCTTCGCGGTAGCTGGGATATCGCAGGGTCAAGCCTAGAAGCGCGCGGACTGTGGCTCCGTTTACGCGGCGATCGGCCCGGCGGGTTTCGCTGAGGACGTCGCGCGGAACGCTGCGAGGCAGCGGCAGGTTGAGCAGATCGGCGCAGAAGGCAGCGATTTCGCGGGAGCGGCAGGGTTCGGCGTCGGCGACGGGGTAGGCTCCGCCGATGTCGGACAACATGGCAGCGACAACGTGGTCGGCAAGATCCTCCACGTGGATGCGGCTGACGAAGTTGTCGCCAGTGTCGAGGAGTTGAAACTTACCTGTCAGCATGGATGCCTGAACGCCACGGTTGGGGCCGTAAATCGCGGCCGGTCGCAAGACCAGCGAACTGCAATTGAATCGCTGAACGGCTTGTTCCGCGTGAACGCGGAGGCGCTCCCGCTCCGTGCGCGGGGCGACGGAAGAATTTTCATCGACTTCAAGCGCATCGCCGTAGACACCTGTGCTGGAAAGATAGACGAGGCGCGCGGGGTGGGCCGGGATTATGGCGCGGAGAAGTGCGGGAGTGGGGTCTATAAGGCCTTTGGGAGATTTCAAGCTGGGAATGGAGTGCAACACCAGAGCGCCTTGGGGGGCGTTGCGAAGACGCTGAAGGCTCAGCTTGTCGAGAGCGTCGAGACCGAGAACGGTGGCGCCGTGCTGGCGAAGTTTCGCGAGGCCGTCCGGATGGCGCGTGGTAACGACTACTTCAAGGCCGCGTTCGAGTAGCGACGCCGCAACTAGCTGGCCGGTGTAGCCGCAGCCAAGTATGATTGCTTGTCGCACAGTCCATACTATTCTGACCGGGGCCGGTGAATCCGTCGATAGTGCTAATACGCCCGTTCATTTTCCCGGATGCGGGTGCCAGCGATGGCTTGTCGCCCCCGGTCAATCAGTTCCTGGGTAGACTGCGAAATTTCAGTGCCGCGCTGCTTTAGGTAGTCTTTACCCTCGTTGGTTTTGGACGCCAACTGAGTGCGTGTGTCCTTGCCGGATTTTGGGGCGAAAAGAATAGCTACAACGGCACCGATGGTAAGTCCGGTCAGAATGGTGCCGAAAGACGAACCGTCCTTCTCATACTTCTGAGACTTAATTGCGCCCCGGGGCGATGTGCGGGCGTGAGAGTATGGGGCCTTCGCGGCTTCGACGTTTACCAAGCTAGTGGCGATTTCAGTCAGCAGGCGGTCGGTCTTTTCTTCTTCCTGCAGCGTGTCCGCCAGAAGTTCGGCGATTTCGCCATAGCCCAGGATAGCCGCGTGGGTTCGGACGCATCCGTAACCGGCAATTTCGTAGTGCTCAACTTTTTGAGCGATGGTGATTAAACCAGCATCCAGCACGGCCGGGTCGGAGTGCTTGGCTCCGATCATCTGTTTTCCCTGGGCGATTACGCCGCTGACCGGCTGGGAATCCGGGCGGGTGGGCTCTTCGCCCATTATTTTGTAGACCTTCTCAAGGCGGAGAACCTGAACCTTGGTTTCTTTGTAATGGGTTTCAAAGGCCGTACGAAGCTGGGATGAAAACGCGGCCTTCGCCATTTTGGGAAGCGCCTTTAAAACTTGCTTCTCGGCATCATAAAGCTCGTTGAGCTCTTGAAGAAAGAGGTCTTCTAGGGCATTGATGGTCATGTGGATTGAAGGTGCAATCGGACTGCCAACCGGTGAGAAGTGCAATTCACCAGGATTTGGCAAATACAGTAAGCTAAGTTTTACGATGTTCCAAGGAGAGCAAGATATGGCTGAGGAAGGCGCCAAGCTGGCCGAAACACCGCCAGCGACAGGCCGAAGTAAGGATGAAGTCGCGCTCGAGATGATGAAGTTTATTGCGGTGACCACTAGTTACGGGAAGGGAACGCCAGGATCTGCCGGGTTTTCGGGAAGCAAGGCTGCGCGGACTCCCGAGGAGCACGCCGATGCACTGCTTCAGCTCTTTGATCGCTGCCGTTCGGCGCTGAAGGCATAAAAAAACCGGCTGGATCGCGAGGCGATCAAGCCGGTTTCTACAAACGAAGCGCGCTAGCGCTTTTTCTTAGCTGCCGCTTTTTTCGGGGCGACCTTTTTCGCGGCGGCCTTCTTGGGTGCAACTTTTTTCGAAGCGGCTTTCTTAGGGGCGGCTTTCTTTGGAGAAGCCTTTTTCGGCGCCCCCTTTTTGGGTGCGGCCTTTTTGGGCGCAGCTTTCTTGGCAGAAGCTTTCTTGGGAGCGGCCTTCTTCACGGCCTTCTTGGGAGCCGCTTTTTTTGGAGCGGCTTTGGCTGATGTCTTCGGAGTCGTTGTCTTCTTAGCGGGAGATTTTGTCACGGGCGCTTTCTTCGCGGCAGCTTTTTTCGCGACAGCCTTTTTTACAGGCTTTGGCTTCGACTGCGGCGTACTTTTCAATTTTTCGGTTTTAGCCGGCTTTTTCGCCGGGGGCTCTTCGATGCTTGCGGGCGTCGCCGGAACCGGTTCTTCCACCGGCTGCGGTGGATTTACTTGTGGTTCTTTGCGTGACTTGGCGGGATGAGGATCCACGGGGGTGTCCTCCTCGTCGTCATCATCGCCATCGCCGTCGTTATACTCGTCGAGTTTCCCTTCGGCTCCTTCCTCGCCGTAATCCTGAAAATCTTCCATTTCCTCCTCGTCTTTGGGAGCGAGCATCAGGTCATCAATCATTCAGGTGAGCCTCCTCTAGCGGCACGATAAACATTAGCATAGTCCATTTTCATGAATTAGCAACGGCTTTCTGAAATTGAAATGAATTCTTGCCGACAGCCGAGTTACCCGGCTAAGGCAACTCTTAATTGCGATTGAGAGCCAGTACGCCCGAACTGGCGTGGTGCACAAACGCGCGGCGCGTGTTGGAGCGCGATTGACTGCGGCGCGTTAAGTGCGCGCGGCTTACGGGCGCCCGGTGCGCGGCGGCGTGTTTATTTTTTGACGAATGTCTGCCGGAAACATGCAGCGGCGCGGCGGACCCTTCCTTAAAGTTAGCGGGGATGATGAGGTAGTCGCCGGCGGCAGGCGAATCCGTCGCTAATTTGTTTACTTCGGCGATGCTGCTTTGCACTGCGCCGTATCGTTTGGCGATTCCGGCCAAGGTGTCGCCCGATTCCACCCGATGCATTCGCCAAGAAGCGCGGCGCTCTTCGGGAATATTCTGCATGGCCGTCATAAGGGTGGTGCCGGTGCCTTTGGGAACGTGCAGAGAGTAGCCGGAAGGCGCAATATTGCGCAGGAGCGAGGGGTTCAATTGGGTCAGCTGCGAAACGGGGGTGTCGGTGAGATCGCCAATGAGCGCCAGATGCGTTGCCGAGCTGATGTCGACTGTATCGTATTCGATAGGCGATTCGGGAACCACGTCGGTGAGACCGTATTCGGCGGCGTTCTTGGTCATGATGGTCATGGCCAAAATAATGGGAACGTAGTTGGTGGTTTCAACCGGAATGGCGTGGCGGCTGCGGAGTTCGAAGAAATCGGCGTAACCGGTGCGCTCCACCGCTTTCTGAACGTTTCCCGGGCCGCAATTGTAAGCCGCGATGGCCAGATACCAGTCGCCAAACTGGTTATATAGATCGTGCAGATGGCGGGCGGCCGCGCGCGTCGCCTTTTCAGGATCCAGGCGGTCATCGGTGAAGCTGGTCTGCTTCAGGCCATATTCCTGCCCCCGGAACTTCATGAACTGCCACATTCCTGTCGCAGCCATATTGGAAACGGCGCGCGGTAGAAAACCGGATTCGGCTTGAGCCAGATGGATCAGCTCCGGCGGCACGCCTTCTTCATGGAAAATCCGCTCGATCATGGGCCGGTACTTCCCAGCGCGCTCAAGTCCCGCGACCATGGTGCGGCGCCCACGACCGGAGAAATAATTGATGTACCCAAGGACAGCGTCATTGAAAGCGAGAGGAAGTTGTGAGGCCGTGGCAACCACTTCATCACGAACCTTGCTCTTGAGTTTCGGGTCCACGGGAAACGTTAAGGTGAGGATATCTTCCAGGGGAGTTTTTTCGAATTCGGGAAGGTCTGAAGTGGCGGCACCGAGACCCGCGAGATCCATGCGATGGATGGCATCGACCATCTGCTCCAGCTTGCTTTCGTAAAGCTGGCGGTCGGTGGGCCCATCCGACGCCCGGAGCATTAGATCGACGGCTTGATCGAATTCCTGCCTAGCCTGCTCGGTAGCTTTTACCTGATAGGATTTCTTACCTTGCTGAAACTTTTCCTCGGCCTGCTGCACTAACAGGTCGGAAGCGGTAGGTCGGAAGCTGCCTGCGGGTTTGCCGTCTAGGCGCGTCACCGAATTTAGGTAGGTTTCGTTAGAATTCTCGGTGCTCTCCGGGGTGGAGAGCGAAGCAGCCGGAGCGAAGAAGGAGATATGGAGATTGGGTTGCTGAGGAAATAGCGAGGACGTTGGAATTAAAAGCAAAAAACTAATCGAATAAGGTAAGCAAGATCGAAATACGGCCATTTAAAATCCTCGCATTTTTGAGATTGTTTCCGGGGAATCAACAACTTACCGGACCCGTAGCCCTGTTCGACGCCTTAACTTTACATCAAAATGTAATCCTGCGTCAACCCACGCAGCCGAAACCCGTATATTTCTGCCTGGGTTCTGTGTTTTTTGGAATCGTATTATTCCTCACTGATTCCGGTCGAAATTTACTAATCCGCTTCCTCCTCTTCTCCAGTCCGGGCCGCGCGCGCCGCCGAAATGATTTTCTCGGCCTGCGGTTGAGGCACGAAATCGTAGTGATCAAACTCCATGGTGAACGCTGCACGGCCTTGCGTCATGGAAGTCAGATCGTTCTGGTAGTTCAACATCTCCGACATCGGGACTTGAGCGCGAATGAACTGCGTGGGACCTTGCGTTTCCATACCGGAGATTCGTCCGCGGCGGCTGTTCAAGTCGCCCATGAGATCGCCGGCATACTCCACAGGCGCGTGAATCTCGGCATTCATGACGGGTTCGAGCAGCGCAGGCTTGGCAGTTCCCATGGCATTGCGAAAAGCTTTGCGTGCGGCCAGCTTAAACGACAGCTCGGATGAATCCACATCGTGATAAGAGCCGTCGTAGACGGTCACCCTGAAATCCACCATGGGATAGCCGGCGAGAAAACCTTTCTCGGCGGTTTCGATAATGCCTTTTTCGACCGCGGGGATATAGTTTTTGGGAATCGATCCACCGAAGATATCGTTTACGAATTCGAATTTCGCGCCGCGCGGCAGCGGCTCCATCCGAATCCAACAGTCGCCGAACTGACCATGCCCCCCGGTCTGTTTCTTATGTCGCCCCTGCACGTCGGCAGTGCCGCGGATGGTTTCGCGGTAAGGGATTTTGGGAGCTTTTAAGGCGACGTCGACATGGTAGCGCTTCTTAAGGCGGCTGACCACGATTTCGACATGCTGCTGTCCACATCCCGCCACTAGAAATTCCTTGGTTTGCGGGTCACGGTAGAAACGCAGGGATTGGTCTTCTTCGAGAAGGCGGTGGATGGCGTGGCCCATGCGGTCTTCATCCTGGCGGGATTTGGCCTCGATCGCGAAGGCAATGGACGGCTCCGGAAGTTTCACCTGAGGATAGGTGATGAGCGAAGATTTGTCGGCCAGCGTGTCGCCTGTAAGAGTTTCCTTGAGCTTGGAGACGGCGCCGATGTCACCGGCGTGAAGCTCGCTGACTGGCGCGATGGTCTTGCCGACGGGCGCGCCGATGTGGGCGAGGCGCTCTTCGGCGCCATGCTGGACACTTTGAAGGTGCGCATCATTGCGCAGAACGCCGGAGTAGACCTTGAAGTAAGAGATGCGGCCGGCGAAGGCATCGGCACTGGTTTTGAAAACGAAGGCGGACACAGGGCCGGCATCGGCAAGGGGACGGTCGGTTTCGCGCCCGTTGATCTGCCCGTGATTGCTGGCATGCTCGGTGGGGGCGGGAAAGCTCTCCACCATGAAGTTGAGCAGGAGATCGGAGCCGATATTGTGGAGAGCGGAGGCGCACATTACCGGAAACAGGCGCATCTCTCGAATAGCGGAATTCAGACCTTCGACTATGTGCTCCACGGGAAGGGTGCCTTGTTCGAAGAATTCTTCGAGCAGTGCGTCGTTACCTTCAGCCACCATTTCGACCAGAGCTTCGTGGGCGGCTTTGGCGGCTTCAGCATGAGATTCGGGAATGTCGCCTTCCCTGCCCTTGCCATCGCCGTCGGCTGCGTAGGTGTAGGCCTTCATGCGAATAAGATCGATGACGCCTTTGAAATCTTTCTCGCTTCCAATGGGAAGCTGAATGGGAATAGCAGTGCGTCCGAAGCGGGATTGCACGCTGGACAGGGCGCGGTCGAAACTGGCTCGGTCGCGATCTAGCTTGTTGATCAGGATCGCGCGCGGGTGATGGTATTCCGCCGCAAAACTCCACACCTTTTCGGTTTGGACTTCGACGCCGGCGACCGCTTCGACCAGGACCATGCTGGCATCGGCCGCGACGAGCGAGGCGTGAGTGTCGTTAATAAAGATGTTGTACCCGGGAGTGTCCAGCAGATTGAGCTTGTCGCCCTTCCATTCAATGGCGGCGATGGCGGTGGAGATACTCAGTTTGCGCTGGATCTCCTCCTCGTCAAAATCGGTGATGGTGTTTCCCTCGTCGACGCGGGTCAGGCGGGAGGTAGCGCCTGAAGTGAAGAGCAAGGCGGCGCTTAGGGAAGTCTTTCCAGAGTGGCCGTGGCCGACAATTGCCACGTTGCGAACATCTTTCGACTCGTAGACTCTCACTGGGTGTCTCCTGTCAAAGACCGGATCGTATCACAACTGAAAAGAAATCTTTGTCAATCGCTGGCAGCGGCGAAGGCCAAGCGGGAGCGCAGCCATGCTTCGCGGTCCCGGATGGCGGCGGCATTGAGACCGTGGCCAGCGTCGTACCAGAGAATCTTCTTCGGTTCACGCGCCGCTTGAAAGATAGCTTCGGCGGTTTTGCGAGTGACATAGGGATCGTCTTTACCGAACTGCAAAAGAACCGGCCGACGGTTCCGGGCAAGAAAGCGGATGGGATCGAGCGGCGCCAGTCTATCGATCGCGTTTTGACGCGCTGCGCCTTTCAGTTTCGAACCGAGCAGATACCAATCGGAGAACGATGCCGTGCCTGCCTGCAAGGCGAAACAGGTGGGACGTGGATCGATTCCGGCGAGGACCGCTCCGAACATCATTCCAAAATCATGCCCAACATACGCCACGCGGCGGCGGTCTATGCCCGGCTGCGCGAGAAGGACGTCCAGCGCGCGCCGCAGTTCTTTGACTTGCCGCACCGAGCGGTCGAAATCCTCGGCGGGATTGCGCGTGTCGAACCATTTGGGATCGGACCACATAGTTTCGATGAGCAGCGAAACGCTGCCGGAATGGGCGAGGTCGATTGCTTGGCTGAGGAACTGGGAGCGGTTGGAATCCGTGGATTTGGGTTCGTACCAGTGAACGAACAGAGCGGCTGAAAAAGGCCCCGCGCCTGGCGGGGTTACGAGATAGGCGGCAGTGCGGCCGCCGGAATCGGAGGCGAAGTCAATATCGCGCAGGGAGACGCCGTCACGGGTTTCGGCGGATTTCTGGTGGATTTCGGTAAGCCCGCTAGACTGGTAGCGGAAATCTTTGCGAGTTAGCTGAGCGGCCAAAAGCGAGACTAGAAGGAGGAAAAGGCGCACGGTAAATATCTTCGGAGAGCGTAAAGGTTATCACAAAGACTCCGGCGTCTTCGTACTGTAACGCAACAATCCATCTTTATGAATGCTGCCGGGATCGCGCGTATGATCTATTATTGTCGCAACTCGTGGAATCTCAATCTCCCTCTACTGTCCTTGTTGTTGACGACGAACCGGAGCTGCTGCGCTTCGTGAGTGCCGTCTTGGAGCGCGGGGGAATGCGCGTAATTACGGCGCAAGGGTCGGCTGAAGCGCTAAAGGTGGCCGAGAACGTAAAGGATGCCCCGGATCTCCTCCTCACGGACGTCGTGATGCCAGGAGTAAGCGGGCCGATGCTGATGGATAAGCTCACGCTGCGATTTCCGAAGTTGCGGGTTCTCTTCATGTCAGGCTATGAAGCGCGTACGATTGTGCAAAGGTATGTAGTGAACGAAGGCTACGCGCTCCTGCCGAAACCCTTCACCGTGGATCAGCTTCGCGACAAAGTGAACGCCGTATTGGAAGAGCCGCCGACGCCAAAGAGGGTCTGAGGCCGGGTGGCGAAGGAAGAACTACAGGCCCGCCGCTATCTCGTGCGTGGAACGGTGCAGGGCGTGGGCTTCCGTAACTTTGCGCGGCTTGCGGCAACGGAACTGGGCGTCATGGGCTACGTGCGTAACGAAGATGACGGCAGGGTGCTGGTTTATGCCGTCGGGACGGAATCGCAGTTGAACGCGTTGGCGGGCAGGCTGCATCAAGGTCCGCGATGGGCGGCGGTGCGCGATGTTGAAGAGCAGAGCGCCGCCGTGCAACAATACAGTTCTTTTCGCATTGCGCATTGAAAGCGCGCGGCGCGCCGACTTCCTGAAACGAGACTGATGCACGACTTAAAGAAGCTGATCCGGGAAGTTCCGGATTTTCCGAAGACTGGGATTCTGTTTTATGACATCACCACCCTGCTGAAGGACGCAGCGGGGCTGCGCGGCGTTATCGACGGACTCAAAAGCCATTATGCCGGCGCGGGCGTGGACGTGGTGCTGGGCATTGAAGCGCGAGGGTTTATTTTCGCCCCAGCGCTGGCCTATGCGCTGGGCGCGGGGTTCGTGCCGGTGCGGAAGCCGAAGAAGCTGCCGGCACCGTGTTTGAGCAAAACCTACGATCTGGAATACGGCACCGACACGCTGGAAGTGCACCGGGATGCGGTTTTCGCCGGGTGCCGCGCGCTGATTGTGGATGACCTGCTGGCAACCGGAGGCACCGCTCGCGCGGTGGCAAGTATGGTGGAAGAACTAGGCGGGATCGTGGTGGGCCTGGGCTTCGTGGTGGAGTTGACGTTTTTGGCCGGGCGCTCAAAGCTTGGCGGGCACGACGTCTTTTCGCTCATGCAATACGACCAATGAAGGTTCCGGCGTTCGCCAAGATCAACCTGGATCTGCGGGTGCTGCGGAAGCGGGACGATGGATATCACGAGTTGCGGACGGTATTCCAGACCATTTCACTGCGCGACGAGATTGAAATGAAGTTCACGCCAGCGCGGCGGACCGAAATTGCCATCGCGGGGAGCGTGACGATTCCCGACAATCTGATGGAGCGGGCGGCACGGCTTTGTCTGGCGGAGATGCGAATTTGCGGTCGCGTCGAGATGACTCTCGATAAGCGGATTCCAATGGGCGCGGGGCTGGGGGGCGGATCATCCGACGCGGCGGCGGTTTTGCTGGCGCTTCCAGTGCTGGCGGGGCGCGCGATTCCGGTTGCGAATTTGTTGGAAATTGGCACTCGGCTAGGCAGCGACGTGCCGTTCTTTTTGTTCGGCGGGACGGCGGTGGGGCTCGGGCGTGGCGAAGAATTTTATCCTTTGCCGGACGCCAAACTGGGGGCGGGGCTGCTGGCGACAACAGCGGTCCACGTATCGACCGCGGAGGCTTACCAGATGGTGAGCCAGCGATTGAAAGCGGTAGACAGCGGCGCTCTGCGTTCGTTCCAGGCTGGGGTTTGGGAAAATTCGGGGCCGGCAGGACAGAACGACTTTGAGCCAGCCGTGTTCGCGCGTCATCCGCAATTGAAAAAACTGAAAGCCAAGCTGATCGAGATGGGCGCGCAGCCGGCCATGATGACCGGCAGCGGCTCCGCGATTTACGGCTTTTTCCTGAGCAAAATATTAGCCGCCCAAGCGGCTTCGGAATTAGTGAAATCGTCACAATCTGTGAAACAATCGGATAGAGAGATTACAGTTTTTCCTATTTCGCTGGTTAGCCGCGCCCGCTATCAGTCAACCTGGTCGCGGCGGCTACGACCACATATCCAAGGTGATCAATGGCCGCCCCGAAACCAGTCCGCGCGATGAATCCTGAGCGCATTAAAATTTTCTCCGGCAGCGCCAACCCGGCGTTGACGCAGGAAGTATGCCAATGCCTCGGCCTGGAGCCCGGACAAGTCAAGCTGAAGCGATTTTCGGACGGCGAAATTAACCTGCAAATTCAGGAAAACGTGCGCGGCGCGGACGTCTTTGTGGTGCAGCCCACGTGCACTCCCGTGGAGCAGCACCTGATGGAGCTGCTGCTGATGATCGACGCGCTAAAACGGTCGTCCGCGGAGCGTATCACGGCAGTGTTACCCTATTATGGGTACGGGCGGCAGGATCGAAAAGATAAACCGCGCGTGCCCATATCGGCCAAACTGGTGGCGGGGCTGCTGGAAAGGTCGGGCGCGGACCGCATCATGGCGCTGGATTTACATGCCGCGCAGATCCAGGGATTCTTCGATATTCCGGTAGATCACTTATTTTTTCGGCCGGTGATGATCGATTATTTCAAGCCCTTGGACACGCCGAATCTGACGGTGGTTTCGCCGGATGCTGGCGGTGTGGAGCGGGCACGGTCGGTGGCGAAGCGGCTGAATGCGCCGCTGGCTGTGATCGATAAGCGCCGCGAAGAATCGAACGTCGCGGAAGTGATGAACGTGATTGGAAACGTTCGCGATCAGAATTGCCTGATTGTCGACGATCTGATCGATACGGCGGGAACTCTGGTGAAAGGCACCGAGGCTTTGCTCGAGTTGGGGGCAATCAGCGTTTCGGCTTGCGCCACGCATGCGGTGTTGTCGGGGCCGGCGGTGGAGCGCATTGAGGCTTCGGAGTTGAAGGAAGTGATTTTGTCGAATTCGATCCCGCTGTGCGAGGCGGCGCGGAAGTCGAAGAAGTTTCGGTCGCTATCGATTGCGCCGCTGCTGGCGCGGGCCGTGCAGTCGATTCACGAAGAGACGTCGGTTAGTATTTTGTTTTTGTAGTTGCAATAGAAACAGCCCGGGCGCAACCCACGGCTTCGCTAACGGCGGAAACGGACTTGCGGCCGGCTCAGGAGACAGGCAAGTGAGAACAGATACGGTAGTGGCCGCGGAAGTTAGAGAGTCGCGCGGCAAGAATGAAGCCCGGCGCACGCGCAAGCGGGGTATGGTTCCGGGCGTGGTGTACGGAGCTTTCAAAGATCCGGTGGCGGTGTCGGTGAGCCCCAAATCTATTCAGTCCATTTTGCGCAGCAAGAGCGGACACAACACCATCTTCAATCTGGATATTCAGGGCGGTGAGAGCACGCCCGTGATGGTGGTCGATGAGCAGTACGATCCCGTGAAGAGCCATCTGCTGCATGTGGATATGAAGCGCATCGATTTAGAGAAGCGGCTGCGGGTTACCGTCCCGGTTTCAGTGCAGGGCGACGCCAAGGGAATCAAGCTGCAAGGCGGCTTGCTCGAGATTGTGACAAGGTCGGTGGAAATCGAATGCCTTCCGGACGAGATTCCGGGCCAGTTCGTGGTGGATGTGAGCGAATTGATGATCGGGCAAAGTCAGCGCGCCAGCGACATCCCGATGACGGGCGAGATGAAGCTTTTGAGCCCGGGCGATACGGTGATTGCGCACGTGGTTTCGCTGCGAGCGGTAGAAGAGCCGGTTGCGGATGCGGCGGCCGCGGCTCCGGCGGCGGGCGAACCGGAAGTGGTCAAGAAGGGCAAGAAGGACGAAGAGCCCGCACCGGCGGACCCCAAGGCCAAGAAGAAATAGCTGGCCATGCTGCTGGTGGCTGGGCTGGGAAATCCGGGTGGCGAGTATTTCAATACGCCGCATAACCTGGGTTTCCGGGTGGTTGATCTGCTGGCCGAGCAGCATGGTATTCGGGTGTCGCGGCCGGATTCGAAGGCCCTGATCGGGGTCGGCGAGATTGGCGGCCAGCCCGTTTGTCTGGCACAACCGCAAACCTATATGAATCTGAGCGGGACATCGTTGAAGCCTCTGATGGAGAAGCACGCGATGACCGCCCGCGATCTGATTTTGATTTATGATGAACTGGCCCTGCCGTGGGGGAGTTTGCGGGTTCGGCCGAACGGTTCGTCGGCCGGGCATAACGGGGTAGAGTCGGTGATCGACAGCCTGGGAACCCAGGATTTTGCGCGGGTTCGGCTGGGAGTTCATCCGGGAATTTCGTTACAAAGCGGAAAGGATTATCTGCTGGCGCCGTTTAAGCGCTCGCAGGCAAAGGAATTGGATGAAGTGCTCGGCCGCGGGGCCGATGCGGTGCGTTCAATAATCGCCGAAGGCGTCGGAAAGTCCATGACGAAATACAATCGTCGCGCCCAAGGCTCAACAGAGGAAGCATGAGAATCTACGAAGAGTTGTTCATCGCCAGACCGGACGCCACGGAAGAGGAGATCGATGGTTTCGTCGAGCAATTGACGACCACGGTTACCACCACGGGCGGAACGGTCGACAAAGTGGAAAAGTGGGGCAAACGCCGTCTGGCTTATCGCGTGGAGAAGCATAAGGAAGGGTCGTATGTCCTGATGCAGTTTTCCGCGGGGCCGGAATCGGTAAAAGAGTTCGAGCGCCGGTTGCGCGTTTCCGATCTCATCATCAAGTTTCTGACCGTGCGCATCGACGAGACGCTGAAGAGGCTCGATAAGCGGAAGAAAGTCCGCGAGAAGCGGGCACATCGCAAGGCAACGGCGGCTCCGGCCGCACCGCAGCCGACGGTGGCTCAGCAGATGTTGGGCGATGCGGGCACGCCGCAGTAAGCGAGACTAAGGAGAGATCAGATGGCGGAATCCAGAGGAAGACCAGGCAGTGCGGGGCAGCGGCCCACCGGCGGCGACAAGGCTGTCGCTACCAATAAAAAGCAGTATTTCCGGCGGAAGAAGGTTTGCCGTTTCTGCATGGAGAAAATCGACGACATCAATTACAAAGATGTGCGATTGCTGAATGCGTTCATCGCGGAGAAGGGCAAGATTGTGCCGCGGCGAATTTCGGGCGTATGCGCACCGCATCAGCGGCGGTTGAGCGACGCAATTAAAAAGGCACGCAACATTGCGCTGCTGCCTTTTGCAACGACGGTGTAGGCAAGAGGAAACCGCAATGGCAATGGAAGTAATTCTCAGAGAAGACGTGGAAAAGCTAGGTTCGCGCGGCGACCTGGTGAAGGTCGCGCCGGGTTACGCGCGCAATTTTCTGCTGCCGAAGAAGATGGCGGTGGCGGCAACTGACGGCAATCGCAAGATTGTGGAGCAAGAGCGGCAGTCGCACGTGCGGCGCGAGGCCAAACAGCAGGGCGAGGCGCAGGACTTGGCCAAGCTGCTGAACGGAACCGTGGTGACTATTTCGCAGAAGGCGGGCGAGAACGATCAGCTATTTGGTTCGGTGACATCGAAGGACGTTGCGGAGGCGCTCGAGAAGAAAAACTTTACCATCGACCGTCGCAAGATCCAGCTCGACGAGCCGATTCGCACGCTGGGCGAGCACAAGGTCGCGGTTCGTCTGCATCGGGATGTCTCGACCGAGATTACGGTGCAGGTGGTTCGGGAGGCGTAAGGCGTGCCATTCGATCTAAAAGGTCAGACGGCGATTGTGACGGGCGCGGCGACGGGCATCGGCGAGGCCATCGCGCGGCGCCTGGCCGCGGCCGGTGCCATAATCGCGATCGCGGATATGGATCAAAAAGGCGCGGCGGCAGTGGCGGCTTCGATTGGCGGCGGGGCATTTCCTCTGTCGGTCGACATTACCAATGCGGCCTCGGTCCAGGCCGCCACTGAGATCGTGCTGAAGCAGACGGGGCGAATCGACGTGCTGGTGAACAATGCCGGCGTGGCGGGCCGCGCGGCTCCTCTGTGGGAGCAGACGGATGCGGACTGGCAGCATGTCATCGCGGTGAACATGACGGGCGTATTTAATTTTTGCCGGGCCGTAATGCCGGCGATGCGTTCGCGCAAGTACGGGCGGATTGTCACCATTGCATCCATTGCGGGCAAGGAAGGCAATCCGAATATGTGCGGTTATTCGGCGACGAAGGCGGCGGTGATCGGGTTCACGAAGTCGATTGCGAAGGAAGTGGCTACCGAAGGGATCTGCGTGAATGCGGTGGCACCGGCCGTGATCCGGACGAAAATCCTGGAGCAGTTGACCGAGGCGCAGGTGAGCTACATGACCGACCGCATCCCGATGAAGCGGACCGGAACTCCGGAAGAGATTGCGGCGGTGGTGCACTTTTTGGCAAGCCCGGACTGTTCGTTCGTGACCGGGCAGTGTTATGACGCCAGCGGCGGGCGAGCCACTTACTAAACTAAATTTGGGGGCGGGCACCCGATCAGCCGCACCCCCAACCGTCCGGCTAGGTGAGGATGGATCCCATAGTCGCCCCAATCGCGGCACCTCCAGGGACACGTTTGACCGCGTCCTGCAATTGTCTTAGCTGTCCCACCGTCATGTTTTCGACGGCTATCGCCATCAGCGCGGTAAGCGCCGCTCCCGTAAGGGCTGGCGACACTGAAGTACTTACTGTTTTCGAACCTGTAACGATTGCTGCCATGTGGCAATTCTCCTGACCCACGATAACCCCGTCACCTTAAGAACAAGTCTTTCTCGGTAGTCGAAACCGTATAGATACAGGGCTTTGGCAGCAGTTTGTCGGTCGTGACTGAGTTCCTTATTTTAACCCCGCGCTGAGTTTACCGGTTTTCAGCCATTCCGCGGCTTCGGGGCCAACTTCCGCCAGCGCCCTGGCTTCGTAGGCGGCGCAGTCTTGCGGTGTGAGGGTATCGATCCACCGCCCGTTCGTGCCTTTGTGAATGAAAGACTTCACGCCGTTCTCCCACATTTTGCCGTGCAGCGGCACGCTCTTCTCGCCGTTAGCCCTCATCCAATCGAAAGTGCAGTGCTCCACGATTTCATCCCAGTGGGATTCATCAATTGTGATGTCCAGAAATTTGGCAATGCGCCGCATCTCCGCTGGCATGTTCGTTTTCAAGGTTTCAAAGTGCACCATGAGGATATTGGGCAGATTACGGATCTCCCACCAAGTGCGGACATTTTCCCAAAAAGGCCAGTAAGGGAACCCATCCCTTTCAAGCCAAACACGGAAAAACTCGTGAACGTCGGAGGTACCTCGCTCGACCGCCGGACCCATGCCGTTGGGGTTGTTTTTCATGGCTTCGTAAAAGCCAGGCGTCAGCGTGCGATGGTGGTTAAACAGGCTCCACGCCACATCGCGACCGTCCCGTCCAATATAAATATATCGGGCCTTCGGGGAGAAGACCAAGGCATCGACGGGTAGATGTGTTTTCACGAAACGCCGGTGGGTCTGTTCCTTAACCATTTTGAGCTGCGCGTCTCGCGGCGGCAGGCGGAAATCAAGCCAGGGAGACATCTCCGCGACCTCTAGCTCCGTGTTGCCCGAGAACAGCATCTGGGCGATGATTTGCTGCATCCAGGTGGTGCCGGACTTGGCATACGTGGAGATGACAATATCGTCGTCGCGAAATTCGAATTCGTTCCAAACGGTGGAATCTAGAAAATTACTATTAAACTCTCTAGTTTTCTTCGGCCATTCCAATTGCGTAGCGACGGTCATTTGTGTCCCCTTATATTAACGCTGCTGGGACAAAATAACACGGGCTAAGGACATCTTGTTTCGGACTTACAAAACTTTACAACTCAAGTTTTCCCTGAATCGTCATTTCTTCCGGATAGAAATTGCGCACGATCTGCATGCGCACGATCTTGGCGTTGAATTCAAGGCGGCTGTCGGAACGAATGACTTCGTTGGTTCGAGCAAAGAGGTAAATAACGACAGTTCCTTCGTCGCGTTGAATAATTTGGACGCTTGAAGGCATCCAGTTTTTCTTGCCAGTGAGTTTCATGGTGGCCTGTTTTTTCAGGCGATCCGACGCGCTGTCCGAGTCGGTGTCTAAAAGACGATTCGGAACGCCGTAGACGGCTATCGCGTAATGATCGGAATCGACCGATGGAGCGGAGGTTTCGTGGGCCTTAAGTTCCGCTTCACGCACAGGTAGAGCGCTTTCCCAACGCAACCTCAATGAGGGAGGCTGCATGGTGGAAGACTGTTCGCCATCATCGGACTGACGACCGCCGCCTGGGTAGCCACGCCCGCCGCCCATTCCAGTACCGCCCGCGCCGGGATAACCCATTCCCCTCGTTTGAGGACGACGCCAAAATTGTGCTGTCCGATTCACAGTGGGTGCAGAGCGTAACCCCCACCTCGGCGATTTTCTTGTCTTTCCAGGGTTGGTCATCCGCTGCGAATAAAGCTAAGGCGACGGGGAGAAAAACTAACGCCATTTTCGAGACACAGATTCCAACCTTATGTGGTGGAACGCGGGACAGTGGACTTCGGTTGCGTAAAAGCCGCCGCTGGTCAGTGAATTGTGCGCGTTTTGCGATTCATGTAGTCCATCAGGAGGTATTGGCCGAGGTTATAGGGCGTGGTGAAGTAGGCTTTGCCGCGGCAGATTTCGGTCACCTTCTGGACGAAGTTGACCAAGCCGTAGTCGCTGGCGAGCATGAAGGTGTTGATCAAAATCCCCTGCTTCTTGCAGCGGTTTACCTCTTCCAGGGTGCGGCTGATGACCAACGGGTCGAGACCGAAGGCGTTGCGGTAGATGCGGCCGTCGTCCAGTGTGAGCGCTGAAGGCTTGCCATCCGTGATCATAATGATCTGGCGCATATCTTTGCGCTCTTGGGCGAGCAGCTTCTGGGCGAGGATGAGGCCATCGCGCGTGTTGGTGTAATACGGGCCGACCTGCACGCGGGCGAGCTGGCTGATGGCAAGCTCTTCGGCGGAGTCATGGAATAGAACGCAGCGAAGGCTGTCGCCGGGATACTGAGTTTTGATGAGGTGCGCCAGCGCCATGGCGACTTTTTTCGCGGGCGTAAAGCGGTCCTCGCCATAAAGAATCATGCTGTGGCTGCAATCGAGCATGAGCACGGTGGCGCAGGAGCTTTGATACTCGCACTGGTGCACGTGGAGGTCGGAGTATTCGAGATTGAGCGGGACGGTGGCGCCTTCGCGGCGAACGGCGGAGAAAAGCGTCGCGCTGATATCGAGATTTAGAGTGTCACCAAATTCGTAGATCTTCGAGGTGCCGGAGGATTCAATGCCGGTGGCGAGATCGCGCGTATCGTGGCGTCCGAAACTGGATTTTCCCAGGGAGCCGAGCAGATCTTTGAGAGTTTTAAAGCCGAGGAAATCAAGCGATTTGTCGGTGACTTCGAACTTCACCTTGCCTTGGTTTCCGTTGCCCTTGCCGGCTTGCGGGTTGGCTGGATGCTCGTCGAGAGTGAGGTGCCCTTCGTCCACCAGCTTCTGAACCAACGTGTCGAGAAGTTGATTCATCTGCTCGGGCGACATGTTCTGAAGCTGTTCCATGGCTTGCTGCATGCGCTCATCGGGGAACAATTCTCCGCTTTCGAGGGCGCGCTGAATAGCCTGTTTGAGCTGTTCCAGGTCCTGAGAATTCCACTCGGAGAATTGCGCATCGAAGCCGGAGCCGAGAAGAAAATCGGAAAGTGCTTTCAGCAGATCGTCGGCGTCGATGCCGAGATCGTCACCGGTGTACTTGGAGTACTTGATCCACTTCATGGCGGCGGCCTAGTTGTACTTGCGGCGCTGGCGATCGCGTTCGCGCGGGTCTTCCCTGCCCTCTCGCTCCTCGCGCTCACGCGGTTCGCGGCCGGGTCCGCCTTTGCGTTCTTCCGACGAGAAGCCGCGCTCTTCGGTGCGCCCGATGCGGCGATGCGCGTACAGGCCTTCGAGAATGAATTCGGCCGCGGAAGCTCGCACGGCGTCAGGTTCATTGGGGCCAAGCCCGAGCGCGCGGACTTTGCTCATGAGGCCTTGAATGCCATCGAGTTGCTTAACCATGGTGGCGGAGTCGACGGATTCGTCGAGCTTCAGATTGCCTCCGATGTCGAACCACTGGATGATGGAGGCGGTATTCACGCCTTCGAAATAGCGATCATAAACCTTGCCGACGGCGCCGCGAATGATTTCGCGAGCCACGGCATCGCCGCCTTTCAATTCACCTTCGTATTCGAGCTCGAGCTTGCCGGTGATGGAGGGAAGCGCGGCGTAGATGTCCATGACGCGAGGCACGGCGACGCTATCGGCAGTCTTGAGAGCGCGGCGTTCGGAATTCGAAACCACGTTTTCGAGAACCGAAATAGGAAGCCGCTGCGAGACGCCGGAACGCTTGTCGATGCGCTTATCTTCGCGGGCGGTAAAAGCGAGCTGTTCGACCACCTCTGTGATGTAGACGGGGACGCGCACTTCGAGAGGCGAGGCTCGCGTGACCCAAGCCTCCTGATTGGTGATGGCCAGACCCTGTTCCAGAGTGGCCGGATAATGCGTCCGGATTTCGCTGCCGATGCGATCTTTGAGCGGAGTGATGATCTTGCCGCGCGCGGTGTAATCTTCGGGGTTCGCCGTGAACACAAGTAGCAGATCGAGCGGCAGGCGGATGGGGTAGCCCTTAATCTGAACGTCGCCTTCCTGCATGATATTGAACAAGCCGACCTGAATTTTCCCGGCGAGATCGGGAAGCTCATTGATGGCGAAGATACCCCGGTTGGCGCGCGGCAACAGGCCATAGTGCACGGTCAATTCGCTGGAAATATCCTGCCCGCGGCGGGCGGCTTTAATGGGATCGATGTCGCCGATCATGTCGGCAATGGTGACATCGGGGGTAGCCAGTTTCTCGACGTAGCGCTGCTCAGGCGTGACGTACGCGATGGACGTGGCGTCGCCTTCTTCGGCGATGAGATTCTTGCACTGGCGGCAAATGGGGGAGAAGGGATTATCGTGAATTTCGCAGCCGGCGACGTAGGGGGCAAGCGGATCGAGCAAAGTCGTCAACATGCGGACGAGGCGTGTTTTGGCCTGGCCTCGGAGCCCGAGCAGGATGAAATTGTGGCGCGATAATATAGCGTTCACCACTTGCGGGACAACGGTATCTTCGTAGCCGACGATGCCTGGAAACAGGGTTTCGCCGCGTTGGAGTTTGCAAAGAAGATTGGCGCGCAGCTCGTCTTTCACGCTGCGGGAAGAGATCGATTGCCCGGAAAAGCTGCTAGCGCGCAGCTCTCCAAGGGTACGGGGCAACTGCGAAACGGATTGCGTCATAGTTGTGCATCCCTGATGGTGGATGGGGAAAAATTAGTGCTTTGCAGCGATTGTAGCAGAGGGGAAAGAGGCGACGACAACGGCAGTGGGCGGACTACATAAGCTTGTCGGATTTGCCTTTTGTATCGTGGCCCGTGGGGGATTGGGGCGACCGCAGCACCACCCGAAGAGTTTTATCGGCATCTTCGAGGCAACGCTGGATTCCATCGAGGTCGGGAATTTTTCGCGGATCGACGTGGTTTAGGCTGTCGCTCACGGACTGAATCTTGTGCGTCGAGTCAATGAGACGGGCCCGATCTTCTTGGGTTAATTCTAAATCCATAATCAAAGTCCTCCTAGCAGTGATGTTCCTCGACGTGTGAGATTAGCGCATATTTGGCGCTGTCTTTTTTATCACGGGCCATATGGATGAGATCGTCGAAGCGGGCGAAGTCCGGGTCTCCATCGATCACACCTTGGGTCTGCTGTGACTGCAGCTCAATCAATTCACGAGAGGCGACTACAAATTCGTCGACGAGCTGCTGCCT